>JAPOUU010000108.1 GCA_026708505.1 Hyphomicrobiales bacterium
AAAAAGATGGTGCCGCCGGAGTGAATCGGACACTCGACCTCACCCTTCACACCAGCTACCGCTTTCACGGCCGCAAATATCCATTCGCGTTTGTGGTCCGGACCATCCCTTGACCCCGAAGGGGTCCCGCCCGTCTGGTCTCTACACCTTCCTCGAAAGAGGCTTGGCTCGGGATTGCCGTAGGCCGAATGCCCGTAGGATTCCCCGAATTTGAGCAGTTAACACCCGCCCGTTTCCAAGCGGGGAGGCAAATCACTACCAAGGGTGCGCTCTACCACTGAGCTACGGCGGCAGAACCATCATCAGCGCATATTACGGGATGCCCCCATAGTTTTCAACGACAAAAGCCTCAAAAAATAGTATTTTCTTCTTATGAAACACTCCACGGCTACCCTCCCCAATCGAGAGCAACGCCTCGCAAAGGCGCTACGGAGCAATTTGCGCAGGCGAAAGCAGGGCGTGTCCCCGGACAAGAGAATCGAGGAAGCGGGCGAGGGGGGCGACATCCTTTCCATCAAGGGGGGCGCCCGATTGGTCGGAGAGATTCCCGTCAGCGGGGCAAAAAACGCGGCACTCCCGCTGCTCGTGGCGAGTTTGTTGACCGACGGGGAAATGCACTTCGATAACATCCCGGAAGTCAGCGATGTCCGCGTGTTGCTTGAACTTCTCAATATGCTCGGCTGTCGTAGCGAAAACCTAAACGGCACGTGGAAACTCCAAGCCGAAAACATCGCGCAAACCACCGCGCCTTACGAAATCGTATCCAAAATGCGCGCCGGCTTCTGGGTTGTCGCGCCGCTGCTTGCTCGATGCGGCCAGGCGTTCGTCTCGCTTCCCGGCGGCTGCGCCATCGGTGCGCGTCCCGTTGATCTTTATATCAAAGCCCTGGAAGCCATGGGCGCGACCATTTCGCTGGAGGAGGGATGCATCCGCGCCAACGCCCAAGACGGGCTTTCCGGCGCGCACATTCATCTGCCGTTCGTGTCCGTCGGTGTAACGCACGTCGTTGCAATGGCGGCCTCGTTGGCAAAAGGCGAGACTGTTCTTGAGAACGCCGCCCGCGAGCCCGAAGTTGTCACCCTCCTCGAGTGTCTCAAAAAAATGGGGGCGAACATCAAGGGCATCGGAACGTCACGCATAACCATTGAAGGCGTTGGCGGGCTTCTGCGCGGCACGCGCCACGCCGCTCCGCCCGACCGGATCGAGGCCGGCACCTACGCTATCGCCGTTGCGATTACCGGAGGGGAGGCGGTTTTGAAAGGCGTGGGCGTCGATATGCTTGAAAGCCTGCGGGACGTCCTCGTTGCCGCGGGCGTGGATATCACCGAAAGCGCCGAAGGGCTGCTCGTTGCGCGACGCACGCCCCGATGCAGTGCCGTATCCATCGAAACCGCGCCTTATCCGGGATTTCCGACGGACCTGCAGGCGCAATTCATGGCAATGATGTGCCTTGCGGACGGAACCAGCACGATTACCGAAACCATCTTTGAAAACCGCTTCATGCATGTTCCCGAACTCATCCGCATGGGCGCAAAAATCAATCTCCGGCGCGACAAGGCCGTTGTGCGCGGCGTGACCAAACTCACCGGTGCAAGCGTCGAGGCAACCGACCTGCGCGCCTCCGTCTGCCTCGTGCTCGCAGGGCTCGCCGCGCAGGGCGAAACCCGCGTGCGGCACATTCACCACCTCGACAGGGGCTTCGAAGGCCTCGAAGACAAACTCTCGGCATGCGGCGCGGACATTCGGCGCCTGAAGGAGACGCCCGCATGAACAAGCCGCTCAAACTTCGAGGACAGGACAGCGAGGATGTTGCCATCATCGCATCCTGCTTGCAGGAATCCACCGGACAACTCGGCAACATGGTTTATCAGCCAAGACGCCGGAGCTTCTACTGCCTTCTCAATCGCTTTGCCCGGGAACGGCAAACCGAAGCGGGCGGGGACGCCGCCGAGAGCGTCGGCTGCCTGCTGTATTTCCACTGCGTTCTCGGGGCGCACAGGCGCAATCTCGACAAACTCGAGCGCGACGACTCGCTCTGTCTCATCACCCTGTATTTCCACGAGGGCGAGCCGCCCGGCGGAATGGTGCGCATGTTGTTTGCAAACGAAGGCGAAATCTGCCTGGACGTCGAGGCTCTCGACGTCTATCTCCTTGATATCGGCAAGCCGTGGTCTTCCATTGTCAAACCCGGCGATGCCTTGCTTAACATGGAGGCCTTACGCTCGTGAGTCACCGATTCGATACAGCGCAAAAAGATTTTGATTCCCGGTTTCTCGAATTCCTGGGACGCCGGCGCGAAGCCGAAGGGGATGTTTCGCGCCAGGTGGCCGGCATACTCGAGCGCGTGCGACTCGAGGGCGACGCCGCCCTGCGCGAATACACCAAAAAGTTCGACCATTTCGAACTGCCCCACAATGAAGCCTTCGCCATTCCCGAAGAGGCGATCATCACCGCCTTTGAGATGTGCGAGCCCGAGACCATTGATGCCCTGCGCCTCGCCGCCGAGCGCATTGAGGCCTTCCACCGCCGGCAACTGCCCGAAGACCTCTTCTTTACCGATGACATAGGCGTCGGGCTCGGGTATCGCTGGAAACCCCTGCAATCCGTCGGACTCTACGTCCCCGGCGGGACCGCGAGCTATCCGAGTTCCGTCCTCATGAATGCGATTCCCGCCCGCATCGCCGGCGTCCCGCGCATTGCCATCGCAACGCCGACGCCGCAGGGCGCTATCCAGCCGCTCGTGCTCGCCGCCGCGCATATCGCCGGCATCACGGAGATTTACCGCCTCGGCGGAGCCCACGCCATCGCTGCGCTAGCCTTCGGCTGCGACGGCATCGAGCGAGTCGATAAAATCATAGGACCGGGCAACGCATTCGTTGCCGAAGCCAAACGGCAAGTCTTCGGCATATGCGGCATTGATGCCATTGCGGGGCCGTCCGAAATCGTCGTGCTTGCCGAGGGGGACAACAACGCCGGGAGAGCCGAACCGGGCGGGAGGGCTACCGTGGGTCTCCTCTCGAAAGCCGAACCGGCCGGGCAGGCCGAGCAGGTCAAACAGGCCGAACAAACCGAACAGGCCAAATCGGCCGAACAGGCCGGGTGGGCCGAACAGACCGAGCAGGCCGGACAGGTCAAGCAGGTCAAACCGGCCGAACAAACCGAACAAGCCAAACCGGCCGAACAAGCCGGGTGGGCCGAGTGGATTGCCGCGGATCTCCTCTCGCAGGCCGAACACGATACATCGGCACGCGCCATCCTTATCACCGATAATGCCGCGCTTGGCGACGAGGTCGCCAAGGCCGTCGAGGCGCAACTCGCAAGCCTTCCGCGCAAAGACATCGCGGGGGAAAGCTGGAAAAACTTCGGCGCGATCATCCTGGTCAAGTCCATGGGGGAGGGGGCCGAAATCGTTGACCGGCTCGCCCCCGAGCATCTGGAAATCTTCTCGGAAAATGCCGGGCAAATCGCCGAAACCATCCACAACGCCGGTGCCATCTTCCTCGGCGCCCACACGCCGGAAACCATCGGCGATTATCTCGGCGGTTCAAATCACGTGCTGCCCACCAACGCGACCGCGCGTTTTGCCTCCGGCCTGTCGACTCTCGATTTTCTCAAGCGGACTTCGCTGCTGCAATGTCCTCCCGAAGCGCTTGCGAAACTCGCCCCCGCGGCCGTCACCCTCGCACAAGCCGAAGGACTGGACGCCCACGCACGGGCCGTGAAACTGCGCATGAAAAAACCATGAATCCCGATAAACGCAAGGGAGACTTTTTCCTCGTTAGCGTTGATCTGGACGATACAACCGCTTTTCAGCGCTCCGAAACCGTAGAGCATGAATGCAAGGTCGCCATCTACGATTTGCTCGAGAGCAACTATTTTGCCCCGGTTCAAAGCAAGGGGGGGCCGTACCGGTTGCGCCTCGGAGTTGAGGACAACCGGCTCCTTTTCGATATCGCGACAAAGGACAACGATCCGCACGGGCGGCTTCTTCTCTCGCTCTCGCCGTTTCAGAAACTGCTGAAGGATTATTTTCTTATCTGCCAAAGCTATTGGAAAGCCATGCAGGCGGGATCGTCCGCGCATATTGAGGCCATCGATATGGGACGGCGGGGGCTGCATGACGATGGCTCAAGGCTGCTGCAGGAACGGCTCGCCGGCAAAATTGACGTCGATTGGGAGACATCCAGGCGGCTCTTCACCCTTATCTGTGCATTGCACATCAACGAATGAGAGGCAAAATGGGCAAAAAACAACAACTCCCCGACGCCGTATTGTTTGCCTGCAACCAAAACGCCATCCGCTCGCCAATGGCGGAGGGCATCCTTAAGCATATCCTGGGCGATAAAATCTATGTCGACTCGTGCGGACTCGTCGCAAGCGAAATCGATCCCTTCGTTCTTGCCGTCATGAATGAAATCAACATCGACCTCTCCAGGCACAAAGCCAAAAGTTTTGACAACCTGGCGGATACGTCCTTCAGCCTTATCGTCGCACTCACGCCGGAGTCGCTCGAGTGCGCAAATGAATTCACCCGCGCAATTTCGGTTGCGGTGGAGTATTGGCCGACCCCGGACCCGTCCGACACCACCGGCAGCCGCGAGCACAAGCTCGAAGCCTATCGGCGCGTGCGAGACGATCTTGTCAAACAAATCCGGCAACGCTTTGAGGCACACGCCGAAACATTGTTGGAGCCCGCAAAACATGTTAAACAGAAACCATGAATAAAACACGCTCCAACACGGCAGCAATGCTCACCGAGTATGACAATCGCCACTATCTCCATCCGTGGGAGGCGATGGAGTCCTATGGCAACGCCAACCGGCTCATCGCCACAAAGGCCGAGGGCATCTATATCTACGACCAGCATGGACGCAAGCTCATTGACGGCCCGGGAGGCATGTGGTGCGTGCAAATCGGCCATGGACGCAAGGAAATCGCGGACGCAATCGTCGAACAGATAGACACGCTCTCCTATTGCTCGCCGTGGTTCATGACATCCGCTCCCGGCGCAACTCTCGCGCAAACACTTGCGGAAATGGCGCCCGGAGACCTCAACAATGTTTTCTTCACAACCGGGGGCTCAACCGCCGTCGACACCGCCATTCGGGCTATGCATTTCTATAATAACCGGCTCGGACGGCCCAATAAAAAAATCATGATCGCGCGGGAGAAAGGCTACCACGGCTCAACCTTCCTGGCGGCAAGCGTTTCGGGAAAAGAGCGCGACAAAAGCTGGTTCGACATCGACAGCCCTCTCGTGCGCATCCTCCCCAATGTTAATCCGAACTTGCGCCCCGAAGGCACGAGCCTTGAGGAGTGGTGCGATGCAAAAGTCAAAGATCTTGAGGACACCATTCTCGAAGCCGGTGCGGAGAACGTGGGCGGATTTATCGCTGAGCCGGTGCTCGCTTCCGGTGGAGTTATCATCCCGCCGCCGGACTACCACCGGAAAACGCTCGAAATCTGCCGCAAATATGACGTGCTGTACATCTCCGATGAAGTCGTCTGTGCGTTCGGAAGACTCGGGCATTGGTTCTCGTCGCAGGAGGTTTTCGGCATCACGCCCGATATCATCACTTGCGCCAAAGGGCTTACCTCGGGATATCAACCCCTCGGAGCGTGCATTATTTCCGATCGCATCATCAATGCCATCAGCGGCGCCGGGCAGGAAGACGTTCTCTTTTCCAACGGTTATACCTATTCCGGCCACCCCATTCCTTGCGCCGCCGCACTTAAAAACATTGAAATCATGCAGCGCGAAAACATCCTCGAGCATGTGCGCGAAATCTCCCCTTACTTCCTCGAGCGTCTTGAAGCCCTCAAGCGCTACCCCGTTGTCGGAGATGCCCGGGCCATCGGGCTCGTCGGGTGCATTGAGGGGCGTATCCAATCACAAAACGACTCCGAGCCCGAGCGCCTCCAACTGGATAGGGATATCGGATATCAAATCGACCAGGCTTGCGAGGAAAAGGGGCTCATCGTGCGCCCCCTGATCAATATGTGCGTGTTTTCACCGCCGCTGGTTATCACCCGCAACGAACTCTCCAATATGATGGATATCCTCGAAAGCACTGTCGCGGAGCTATCCGAAAAATCAGCATAATTGCCAAAAAAATTGGGAATTTACCGGGTTTTACGTTCTGTTGATTTGGCGGTAAAATGGGGCGGAGAATCGTTCTAGGAAGTAATTCGGATTTTTGCAGCGTTTCTGGAGGATTTTGCTGTATCACGGATACCGAGACGGAGAAGAAACTGGCTGAACAACAACATCAAATTGACTTGTTGAGGAACAATGTGGAGGCGAATATGAAAGTTATGAAAGCTGATAATGAATCTGCTCTTTCCAAGACCGAAGCCGCTATTGAGCGACTTCGTGCAAGTAACGAGGAATATCGTGCCGATAACGAGAAACTTCGTACGGATATGGAGAAAAGTTTCAATGCCCATACTACGAAGATGATGATTTTTATAGGCGTTGCTGTCGGTGTTATAACTTTGATACTCAGATTTCTATAAACGCCACTGACAGAATTCAATTGTCTTTTGCTGAATGATTCAGGAGTTCTATCGTCAGCAACCGCGATATCAAATCGAAATGTTGGACTAATGTGGAGCCGAACATGAAAACCATGGAATCTAACAACAAAGTAGCCCATACCGGTAATGAATCTGCCGCTGAACGGATTCGTATGGATTTTGAAAAACTTCGAACGGATATAGAGAAAGCTTTTGAGGAGCTCCGCACGACCACAGAAAAAAACTCCAGAATTCTTCTCTTGGAGATAGCAGTTGTGGTTGGTCTTGGCGTTGTTGTTATGAGTTTGATAGCCGGCTTGATAGTCAGCTAATAAATATCTGTAATATTTCTCATTTTCAAATAAGCGCGAGGATTTTCCTTTTCATAGCTTGATGGATGAAAACCGTGGAAGCCAACAACAAAACAGCCCATGCCGATAATGAATCTGCTCTTTCCAAGAATCAAGCCGCTGTCGAAGGACTTCGAACGGACGTAGAAAAAGCCCTTGGAGAGTTGCGCGCGATATCAGAGAAAAACTCCAGAGTTTTTCTCTTGGAGATAGCAGTTGTGGTTGGTCTTGGCGTTGCTGTTATGAGTTTGATAGTCGGATTGATAGTCAGCTAATAAACATCTGCAATGGTTCTCAATTTTGCCGCCGTCTTAAAAACTCGGCAAAATCACCTTCATCATCCAACTAATCCTCCCCCGCGATAGAAAAACTTTTAGGAAGTACGCAACCCCCGCTACCGGCTTGGGAGCAGGGGCTGTGTAGGTTCGTTATTGGCCGCTGGTTATTGTGCCCGTGCTGCCGGTATCATCCTTTCCTATTTTGTCGCTAGTGTCATCACTAACTCTTATTCGTTAGTGCCTCCTTCTGATGCTGCCGACGTGGAAGCTTCATTGCCGGAATCGGCAACGCCTCGTTCATTCCCGGTTTCATCCGGATCTTGCACCTCGTCCACCTGCGGCTTGGAGGCCCAGATGCCATCGCCGCCGAACGCCATAACAGGATTTGTGTTGAACGCAAACACCATCAAGGCAATTGCGAAAGTCGTTGTCAGTGTTATTTTCATGATTTTTACTCCTTGTTGCTGATTCGATTCATTGACTATTTCAATATATCACAAATTCGTGACTTATCAACAATCACGGGAATCGGCGCCCGGAAGCCATTCGAACGCACAAACGGCCAATTTCCAAAAAAGCGCCCGCGTGCTAGAATATCCGCTTTGTAACACTTATGCACAAGGAGCAACCCCATGAATAAAACACTTCAAACTTTTGCTGTTGGCTTTGCCTCTGTCTGTCTGCTGTCCAACCTTGCACTCAACAACGCAATCGCGGCAGACGATGAGCTCGTCGTCTTCGATTGGGCGGGATACGAAGAGCCAAACTTTCATCAAGACTATGTCACGAAGCACGGAGACTCTCCGACTTTCTCCTTCTTTGGCGACGAAGAAGAGGCTTTTCAAAAACTTCGCGCCGGATTTAAGGCGGACGTAGCACACCCTTGCGCGCAGTCAATTCCCAAGTGGCGCGACGCGGACCTCCTTCAACCCTGGGACACCTCCCGCATTCCCGCTTTTGCAACCCTTGTTGCCGGAATGGAGAACATCCCCGGGCTCTCCGGTGCGGACGGCCAATACATGATACCGCTCGATTGGGGAAACACTGCGCTGACCTATCGAACCGACAAGGTTAACGCCGCCGACGTGCGTTCGCTGCAAGCTTTCATCAACCCCAAATTCCAGGGACAAACCTCCATTGGCGACAATGTTGATGACGCCTACGCTCTCGCTTTCTTGGCAACCGGAGTCCTGGATTGGACCACCGCTACGGACGCGCAGTTCGAAACCGCATCCGAATGGCTTCGAAAGGCCCACGAGAATGTCCGCGCCTACTGGTCGGATCCCGCCGCGCTTGCACAACTGATGGCATCGGGCGAGGTCAACGTTGCATGGGCGTGGAACGAAACCGCCACACGGCTCTCCGACGAAGGCCATCCTGTCATTATGGCTCGCGACACCGACGAGGGGATCAGCACCTGGGTGTGCGGATATGTCCTGCTCAAAGGAGGCGAGGGCAACGAGGCAAAAGCCTATGACTTCATGAACGCTTTCCTCTCCGACGACACGGCCGAGCACCTCGTCTACGACTGGGGATACGGGCACTCCAACCAGGCGGCCCTCGATAAGCTGGACCAGGAAGTTCTAGCGAGCATGGGATACACCAACCTCGATAGTTTCAAGGACAAAACCTTCTGGCAGTCTCCGGTCTCAAGCGGATTGCGCGAGCGCATGATCGCCGAGTTCGAGAAAATCAAAGCCGGATTCTAGGGTTCCAATCAACGGCGATTCGCATGCTCGCGAGAGAATCCATCTGGAGACAAGCACAGCCCCGCGTCGAGACTCCCCCCAACCAATGGGACCGGCGCGGGCTGCCCGGATGGAGTTACTTCAGCGAAGAACTTACACAGCTCGAACAGGAAGAACTCTTTCGGAAGACCTGGCAGCTGGCCGGGCACGAAAGCGACATCCCGGAAGCAGGGGATTATTTCTGCTTCGATATGCTCGGCGAGCGCGGGGTTCTCCTGCGCGGGCGCGACGGGGTTGTCCGCGCCTTTCATAATGTCTGCCCGCACCGGGGCTCCCGGGTCTTCGACAAGCCCGCGGGCCGCGTCGGCGCGGTCATTTCTTGTCCGTTCCACGGCTGGTGCTTCAATCACGATGGAACGTTGCGTTCTCCCGCACAGCCCGATAGTTTTCCGCCCCTCGAAGATTTGCGGCGCACGCTTCCGCCGCTGGAAATGGAAGAGTGGTTCGGCTTCTTGTTTGTGCGCTTCAAGCCCAGCTCGCAACCATCGATTGCGGACATCATGGCGCCCCACAAAAGCGAACTGGAGCCTTACTTTTCCCGGCCGCTGCGTTCGCCGGGAAGTTTTTGGCATGTCGAAACAGACGTCAACTGGAAAGCCGTGCGCGATGTTGATAACGAGGGATACCACGTGGAACGCGCGCACCCGGCCCTCAACGACCTTTATGGCGGTCTCTATCAAGACGGCGCCTATATCGGCGGAACTTCGCGCACGGTCGGACGCTTCAACAAAAAAGAGGGCGGGCTGTGGTCGGTGCGAAACTACAAGCGCATCCTTCCCGATATGCCCCATCTTCCCGAAAGCCACCAAAAGCTCTGGATTTATCTCGGTATTTTCCCCAACGCCGTGCTCACTTTCTATCCCGATTCCATCGGCTTCTATCAAGAATTTCCGCTCTCGGCGCGGCGCTCCTACCAGCGCGGCGCCGTCTATGGCTATGCCGATGAAGACCGTGCAACTCGTGTCGCGCGGTATCTCTCCTCGCGCATCGACCGCGATACCATCGAAGAGGACATACAACTAACCATTTGGTCATGTGAAGCCGCGCTCTCGTCCGCCTATCAGGGCGTGTGCCTCTCCGACCTTGAGTATGGCGTACGAAGCCATCACGACCATTTGCGCGCCGTCTTGCCGGTGCTTGACCTGGACAAAGAGCCGCCCGCGGGTTTGCTCGAGAAAGCCAATCAGGACCTCGCCGTAAAGGCCGGCTAAACATGTCCGCCGAGGGAGAAGCAAACGGCAAACGCGCTACGTTGCTTATTGGCGCTCCCTTCATCTACGCCGCCGCGATGCTGGTGGTGCCGATTTTTACGATCATCACCTTCAGCTTCTGGACGCAAAACTATCTCGACATCGATAAAAACTTTACATGGGCAAACTACATCGCCGCGTGGAGCGAGCCCATCTATACAACCCTCATGTGGCGCTCGCTGGGGATCTCCGCGGTCGTGACCTTCTTCACGGTGACTCTTGCCTATCCGCTTGCATATTACATCTCCTTCCATGTGCCCCAGGAGCGCAAAACCCTTTGGCTGTTCCTCATCACCATACCTTTCTGGACAAGCTACCTGCTTCGGGTTTTTGCCTGGAAAATCATGCTCGGATACAACGGCGTGCTTAACTCCGGACTCATCGGACTTGGAATCATTGATGAACCCATCCGCGCAATGCTCTACAACGTCAACGCCGTCGTCATTACGCTTACACACGCATGGGGACCTTTTGCCATACTTCCCATTTTCGTATCACTCGAGAAAATCGACCGCTCGCTCATCAACGCCGCGCGCGACCTCGGCGATGCCGCATGGCGGCGTTTCTACAGGGTCATTCTGCCGCTCTCCATGCCCGGAGTCATTGCGGCCCTGCTCATTGTTTTCATACCGACTGTCGGCGACTACATCACTCCCGGACTTGTCGGCGGCAAGGACGGCGTCATGATCGCGAACATGATACGCCTCCAGGTCTCCAAGGCGAACAACTGGCCCCTCGGTGCCGCGCTCGCGGTTAACGCCATGATCATCGTTGCCATCCTTTCGGTAACGATGGTCGTGTGCCTGCGTGCATTCATCAAACGGATAAGGTGACGGGAATGGGAAAGAAATCTCTCGGCATCTACGCGCTCGCATACATACTCTTTCTATACCTGCCGGTGCTGCTGATACCCATTTTTTCTTTTAATGCGTCGCCGATAGTCTCCTTTCCCATCGAGGAACTCACGACGCAATGGTATAAGAACCTGCTTGGTGAAGCCGTTCTGCACAGCGCCCTGCAAAACAGCCTCAAGGTCGGAATCGTCGCCGCGCTTACGAGCACGCTGCTCGGAATGCTTGCCGCGCGCGCAATCACAAATTACAACTTCCTTGGCCGCGCTCCCATTACCGCACTCATTATGTCGCCGCTTGTGCTTCCGGAAATCATTGTCGGAATCTCGCTGTTGATAGTGTTACAGCAGCTCGGACTCAATTTGTCGCTCTTCACCGTCGCGCTCGGACACATCCTGCTATGCCTGCCGTTTGCGATTATCGTGCTGCGATCGAGCTTCGAGGGACTCGATAAGAGCCTGGAATACGCCGCACAAGACCTCGGGGAGACGCCTTTCTGGGTGTTTTTGCGCGTAACGCTTCCGCTCATCCTGCCGGGCGTGCTGGCGAGCTTGCTCATCACCTTTACAATTTCGTTTGACGAATTCCTGGTTGCCTTCTTCCTTGCCGGAAACGAGCCGACCCTGCCGGTATACATATGGAGCCAGTTGCGCTTTATCGCAAAACTCCCCAACATTCTTGCGCTTGGAAGCCTGATACTTTTATTCTCATTTCTGCTATTATGGGGCGCGGACTTGTTGCGCCGACATGCGGAAAAACGAATGCAAACGGTAAAATAAAAAGAGGGAGATTCATCATGCAGCAGCACGCCCCCATCATCCGGGCCGAGGGAATCAGCAAAAGATACGGCGACTTTCATGCGATCGACAATGTCGACCTTGAAGTGCGTCGGGGTGAATTCTTTTCTCTGCTGGGACCGTCCGGATGCGGGAAAACCTCCCTGCTTTCATGCATTGCCGGACTCATCGAGCCGAGCGAGGGCAAGATCTTCATCGATGAACAAGACATGACCGGCGTGCCCGCGAACTTGCGGCCTTCGAACATGGTGTTTCAAAATTATGCAATTTTCCCGCACTTGAACGTTGTCGACAATGTCGGTTTCGGGCTGCGCTCGCTCCGCCTCGACAAGAGCGAACATATCAGGCGGGTTCACGAAGCGCTCGCGATGGTCGGACTCGAAGGTTACGACCAACGTCGCCCGCAGGAGCTTTCCGGCGGGCAAAAGCAGCGCGTCGCCCTTGCACGCGCGCTCGTGTTGCGCCCGAAAGTCCTGCTCTTGGACGAGCCTCTTTCCGCGCTTGATAAAAAGCTGCGCGAACAAATGCAACTCGAACTTCGGCGCTTGCAACTCCAGGTCGGCATCACTTTCATTCTTGTCACCCACGACCAGGAAGAAGCTCTCACCATGTCCGACCGCATCGCCGTGATGTTCGAGGGCAAAATCGCCCAACTCGCGACTCCGCAGGAAGTCTATGACCGTCCCGTTAACCTGCGTGTCGCCGATTTTATCGGCGGCATGAACTTCCTCAATGGGCGGCTGCGCGAATCTCCCGGGCAAACCCTTCGCGTCGACATCCCCGCGTTCGGGGAGGTGGAGGTGGAGCGCCCCGAAGGTTTCGCGCCCAAATCGGGCGATATCACGCTGGGAATGCGGCCCGAGCATATGTCGCTGTTGCTGGAGGCGAACCTGCCGGCAGAGCGCAGCGTTCCGGCAAAAGTCGCCAATGTGGCATATTACGGCGATATGACCTATTATTACATGGAATTAGACGCTATAGAGGAACCCATTGTTGTAACCATGCGTAACACCACAGGCAGACCCATTCTCTCCGCCGGGGAGCAGACGAGCATCGGCTGGTCGCCGTCAGCATTAAGGCCGCTCTCATGACATTTGCACGCGTTAACATCCTTGTCTTTGCGATGCTGATGCTTTCGGCCTGCTCGCTGGGCCCGCTATGGGATGATCACCCGCCGCTTACGGGCAAGTATAAAATCGGCAAACCGTACCAGATTAAGGGGCAGTGGTATTACCCGGAACATGACCCCAACTATGATGAAATCGGGCTTGCCTCGTGGTACGGCCCCGGCTTCCACGGCAATAAGACCGCCAACGGCGAAATTTTCGACCAAGACGCGCTCACGGCCGCGCATACGACCTTGCCGATGCCCACGCTTGTGCGCGTGACCAATCTCGATAACGGGCGCTCCCTGGTCTTGCGCGTGAATGACCGCGGTCCCTTTGTGAAGGATCGTATTATAGACGTATCGCGTCGTGCGGCGGAGGACTTGGGATTTCGACACCAGGGCGTTGCCAGGGTTCGGGTGAAATATCTCGCCGGCGGTCCGGACAAAGGGCAGCCTGTAGCGAAGGCGCCGAGCAGGACGGCGCCCAAAGTCTCTCGGCGGGATTTATTCGTGCAGGCCGGGGCGCTGCAGAACTATGAAAACGCTGTAAGTTTGCGTGACATCTTGAGCCGCTTTGGAAATTCTCACATCAACACGATTGCCACGAACAACGGGACTGTCTATCGCATTCGCTTGGGGCCTTGGAGAGATTGGAATGCAGCGAGCCTCACCCTGCAGAAAGTCCGCGACAGCGGCTTTTCCCGTGCGCAGATTATCGAGGTTGAGGAGCGCACCTTTGGAACCGGGGGCTCCTGATCCGCAGTTAATGGAAAGAGAAAAAAGAACATGAACCGAAAGTTATATTTCCTCGCCGCTGTTGTTTTTGTGTTTGCGCTTGCGCCTTTTCGTTTGGCTGTGGCGCAACAGGACACTTCCGCCTCTTATGCGGTTTTGATGGATGCGGAAAGCGGAGCGGTTTTATTCGAAAAGAACGGCGATGCCCGAATGATGCCGGCAAGCATGAGTAAATTGATGTCGATGCTGCTGCTGTTTGACAAGATTAAGGCGGGGGAAATTTCGCTGGAGGATGAATTGCTAGTGAGCGAGGATGCCTGGAAGAGGGGAGGGGCGAAGTCGGGCTCGTCGACGATGTTTGCTGACCCGAATTCCTTGATTCGCCTGGAAGACCTGGTTCGAGGGGTTATCGTGCAGTCGGCAAATGATGCATCCATTGCCATCGCCGAGGGCATTGCCGGCTCGGAAAGCGCCTTTGCCTTGCAAATGAATCACCGTGCAAAGGAGCTGGGAATGGAGAACTCAAACTTCGTCAATTCGAGCGGCTGGCCCGATCCGCAACATTACACTTCGGCGATGGACCTTGCCCGAGTGGCGCGCTACATCGTGCTCGAGCAGCCCGACCATCATGCCTACTATGCGGAGAGGGAATTCGAATGGAACGGCATCAGGCAGTTTAATCGAAACCCGCTACTGGGCTCCGGGATGGGAGTGGATGGATTAAAAACCGGACACACGGAGGAATCCGGATACGGACTGGTTGCTTCCGCCAGAAAAGACGGGCAACGGCTCATTCTTGTTGTAAACGGGCTCGAATCAAAACAAAAGCGGTCGCAAGAGGCGCGCCGGTTGTTGCGCTGGGGGTTTTCGGCATTTCGCCCTTATCGTTTGATCAACGCGGGAGAAACGGTTGCCAAGGTTCCCGTGTGGCACGGAGAGCATCGTCATGCCGATCTCGTTGTGCGCGAACCGGTCGAGGTCGTTTGGACTCCGGGACAGCGAAGCCAGCTTGAAGCGAAGGTGGTTTACGAGAATCCCCTGTATGCTCCCATTGACACAGAAACGCCCGTTGCGCGTCTGATATTCAGCGCGCCGCAGACAAAGAGTGTTGAGGTTCCGTTGTGGAGCAAGCATGCGATAAAACGTTCGGGAATGTTCGCGCGGGCGCTTGCTACGCTTGAATCGATGATTTATCCGCCCGTTCCTTGATGGGAGAAGCACGCGGATATTTTCTTTCCTTCGAGGGGGGGGAGGGCACGGGTAAATCAACCCAGGTTGAACGATTGCACCGCCGACTCGGGAAGTCGGATATTGCGAGTAGGACGACGCGCGAGCCGGGCGGCACGAAGGCCGGCCGGCAGGTGCGGGAAGTTCTTCTTCATACAAACGATGAATCGATGCGGCTTTCTCCGATGAGCGAAGCTTTGCTTTTCGGGCTTGACCGCCTCGAGCATTTGGAAAAAGTCATCCGTCCGGCTTTGGGGGAGGGGAGGTGGGTGCTGTGCGACCGGTTCGCCGACTCAACGCTCGCCTACCAGGGATATGCGCTCGGAGGGGACATTAAGGATATAAAGGCGCTGAATGCCCTGGTGGTCGGAAAAACGCAACCCGACCTGACTTTTGTGCTGGATGTCGCGGCGGAGAAATCCCTGGAGCGGGTGCGTGCGCGCGACGGAGAACTCTCTTACTATGACGGCAAGATGATTGAATTTCACGAAAAGATCCGCGCGGCGTTCTTGGAGATCGCCAAGGATGACCCCGAACGCTGCGTTGTCATTGATGCCGACGCGCCCGAGGAGAAAGTCGCCGAGCGCATCGAAACAATCTGCCGGGAGCGTCTGGGCGTAAAATTCCCATGAGCGAAATACGCGGGCATGATTCGGCAATTGCGCTTTGGGATTCGGCCCTGCAGGGAGGACGGATGCACCACGCCTGGCTGCTGTGCGGACGAAGGGGAATCGGCAAGGCGAGTCTCGCGCGCGATTTCATAGGGCATCTGCTCGACATTCCCGGGGGCGAGGACGCCGCCTTCGCGCATCCCGACCTGCTCGTGCTGGAGCGTGAATGGGACGACAAGCGTAAGCGGCACAAATCCTTCATCTCGGTGGAAAATGTCCGACGCGTCTCGGATTTCTTTTCCAAGAGCGCCGCGCGCGACGGCTGGCGCGCCTGCATCATCGATAGCGCCGACGAGATGAATCTCAATGCCGCGAACGCCTTATTGAAGATTTTGGAGGAACCGCCTCGACAAAGCCTGTTTCTGCTGGTGTCCCACCAGCCGGAACGTCTGCTGCCGACGCTGCTTTCGCGTTGCAGGCGTCTTCGGCTCAGCCCTTTGGGCAGGGACGAGATGCTTGGGCTGTTGCGGCAAAACTACCCCGATCTGACCGCCGAACAGCATGAAACGCTGCTGCTGTTGTCGGAGGGAAGCCCCGGGCGCGCTTTTGCGCTGGTGGAAAACGGCGGATTGGAGCTTTATGCTGATATGATGTCCCTGTTTGAAGGGCTGCCGGATCGTTTCGATATGTCCGCCGCGCATGCCTTTGCCGACCGTTTAAGCGCGCTGGACCAGGAAAAGCTCTATCGCGAGTTTATGGAATTGCTCCGGGGTTTTTTGGAGCGTTTTATTCGTGCATCGGCAGGGGGAGGGGCCTTCCCGGCAGGAGAGGCCCGTTTGTTGGAGCATCTTGCATCCGACTGTATGATTGATTTATGGATTGGTGTGTGGGAAAAGATTGATGGCTGGCTCGATGGCGTCGAACGTTTGCAGATGAATCGCAAACAGACGCTGTTGCTTGCTTTCGCGCAAATAGAGGCGGCCGCACAGAAAAGAGAGATTTGATGGAACGTTTTTACATAACCACCGCAATTTCATATCCGAACGGGCCGCCGCATATCGGCCATGCCTACGAGGTGATTGCAACCGATGTGATAGCCCGTTTTTGGCGTCTGGACGGTCGGAAAGTGTGGTTCCTGACCGGCACGGACGACCACGGGCAAAAGATGTATCAAACCGCTCGCGAGCAGGGAATATCGCCCCAGGAAGTCGCCGATGCGATAGTTCCGCGTTTTGTTGAAATGACCCGCTGCCTGAATATCTCGAACGATGACTTCATTCGCACCTCGGAACAGCGGCACCATCTCGGCGTCCAGGAGTTGTGGCGCCTCATGGAAGCCAACGGGGATATCTACCTGGGCTCGTACAATGGATGGTATTCGGTTCGCGACGAGCAGTTCTTTACCAAGGACGAACTGGAGGAGGACGGGAAGGGGGGCTTTCAAACAAAGGACGGCGCGAAAGTCGAGTGGCTCGAGGAGGAGAGTTACTTTTTCCGCCTGTCGAAATACCAAGAGCCGCTGTTGAAGCATTTCCGGGACAATCCCGGCTTTGTCGCGCCGGAATCCCGCCGCAACGAGATGATGCGTTTTATTGAATCCGGTCTGCACGACCTGTCGCTTTCACGCACGAGTTTTTCGTGGGGCGTTCCGGTTCCGGGCAACCCCAAGCACATTGTGTATGTATGGGCGGACGCCCTGGCGAATTACATCACCGCATTGGGCTATCCCGATGCAAGCGACGACCGCTACGAAAGTTTTTGGCCCGCGGATATTCATCTCATCGGCAAAGACATCGTGCGGTTTCACTCGATCTACTGGCCTGCATTTTTGATGTCCGCGGGATTGCCTTTGCCGAAACGAATTTTCTCCCACGGGTTTTTACTGGCCCGGGGCGAGAAGATGTCAAAATCCCTGGGCAATGTTGTTGACCCGTTTGCGATGGCGAAGACATACGGCGTCGATGCGATGCGTTACTTTTTCCTGCGCGAGGTTCCCTTCGGCGAAGACGGCAGTTACGACCATGATACGATGGTTCGCCGGATAGAATCGGAACTTTCAAACGACTTCGGTAATTTGGCGCAACGTTCTTTGTCCATGATTGCCAAGAATTGCGAGGGCAGGGTGCCGGAACCCTCGAAGCTGCAAGGGGAGGACGAGGCATTGCTTGCGAAGGCGGACGGCCTTGTTGAAAGGTCGCGCGCGCATGTACACGAACAGCGATTGCATTTGCTGGCTGCGGAGATTATCGAGTTGATAGGCGAAGCCAACCGTTATTTTTCCGCCCAGGAGCCCTGGGTTCTCAGAAAGACGGATCCCGTCCGCATGTCGACCGTGTTGTATGTAACGGCCGAGATTGTGCGCCAGACGGCGTTGCTCGGACAGGCGCTGATGCCGGTCTCGTGCGAGAAGATGCTGAACCTGCTGGGTGTTGCGGACAATGCCCGCGATTTCACCTTTGCGGGCGCGCGGGGAAGGCTGGTGCCGGGAACGGCTTTGCCGGAACCCGAAGTCGTTTTCCCGCGCCTTACCGGGAGGAAAGACTGAATGCTGGTCGATAGTCACTGCCATTTAAACATGGAGGCCTTCGCCGATGATGTCGAAACGGTTGTCTCCCGGGCCCACGCGGCGGGGGTGGAGCGGCTCGTTACGATATGCACGCGACTGGACGAGTATCCCCAGGTGTCTGCAATTGCCGAACGGTTTGAGGGAGTCTATTGTTCCGTGGGCATCCATCCCCACGAGGTTGCCCGCGAGGAGGCGGTCACCGCTGATCGTCTTCTGGAGCTTGCGCGCCATCCCAAGACCGTTGCCATCGGCGAAACCGGACTCGATTATTATTATGAACATTCGCCGCGCGAGGCGCAGCAGCGAAGTTTCCGCGCCCACATCGACGCCGCGCGCCGAAGCGGATTGCCGCTTGTCATCCACAGCCGGCAGGCCGATGAGGACATGGAGGCGATATTGCGGGAGGAAACCGGCAAGGGGGCGTTTCCCGCGGTGCTGCATTGCTTCAGTTCCGGAAAACAGCTTGCCCATGCCGCTATTGAGCTGGGGATATATGTATCGCTTTCGGGCATCGTGACTTTTTCCAAGGCGGAAGAGTTGCGCGACATTATCACCGGGCTTCCTGCCGAATATATCCTCGTTGAGACCGATTCACCCTATCTTGCGCCGATGCCGCACCGGGGAAAACGCAACGAACCCGCTTTTGTCGTCCATACCGCCGCGAGGGGAGCGCAATTGCTGGGAATGGAGGAGGGGGCGTTCGCCCGGCAGACCAGCGATAATTTCTACCGTTTGTTTTCGAAGGTTGCGCGGGCATGAGGCCGGCATGAGCCTGCGCGTGCGGATTTTAGGCTGTGGTTCGTCCGGGGGAGTTCCGAGAATAGGGGGAGACTGGGGGGTTTGCGATCCGGACGAGCGGCGCAACCGAAGGCGTCGCTGCTCCATATTGCTGGAGAGGGCCGGCACGCACGGCAAGACCACCGTTCTCATCGATACTTCTCCGGATCTGCGGATGCAGTTGCTGGACGCGGATGTCACCCGCCTGGACGCCGTTGTTTATACGCACGACCACGCCGACCAGACCCACGGCATTGATGATTTGCGCGCGTTATATCTGCGTAACGGCGAGGTGATGGATGCATATATGGACGGCGCCACACGCGAGCGGCTTTTCACGCGCTTTGCCTATTGTTTCGAGAAAATTGAAAAAAGCGATTATCGTCCCATTTTGAAGGCGCATGAAATTCGCGCGGATGAAAAGTGGGACATCCAAGGGGCCGGGGGCGCCGTCACATTGCAGGCATTTGACCAAATTCACGGCAAAATCCATTCCCTCGGGTTCCGCTGCGGACCGGTTGCCTATAGCAGCGATGTGAACGCGCTGCCGGAGGAGAGCTTCCGCGCCCTGGAAGGCGTGGATACCTGGATTGTTGATGCTCTCCGGCACACTCCGCATCCGACCCATGCCAACGTTGAGACCGCCCTCGAGTGGCTCGGGAGGATCCGGCCGCGCCGGGGCATTCTCACCAACCTGCATGTGGACCTCGATTACGCGGCGCTCGCGCGTTCGCTTCCCGAGGGTGTTGAGCCGGCATATGACGGAATGGAGCTCGTTTTCGAGGGGATTTAGGCGGCGGGGACGGGCGTCGGCGCGCCGGATTTTCGCCGCATTTCCGGCAATTTTTGGCCTCTATTTAGCCGGAAACAGGTATTATGCGAAATTTTTGATATGTCCTTTTGCGCCCGTGTGAAGTTTTGCTTGCAACCTCCTGAAAACAATCAATTTTCTTCCAATCTTCCCGCCACGCCGGGAAACCTCTTGGAGAAGCTTCCCAGCGCCGCGGATGTCAGCGCCACGCGCAAGCGAACCCGTCCGCGAGCATCGCGTTCCTGCGACTCAATATGCCCGTGGCGATAAAGCCATGCCCGGCAAGCCTCCTCTTCAGGCTCCAATAACAGCGCAAGGACATCCCTGGACAAGCGGGAAATTCGCTCTCCCAGCAGCCGCGACAAAGCCTCGAATCCCTCGCCCGTCCGCGCCGAGACCAAACAGGCGTTGCCTTCGCGCCTCGCCCGGTTTTCCAGCAAAACGCGCGTTTCCTCGTCCGCCGCGTCCATCTTGTTATAGACATGGATAATCCGCTCCTCCCAATCCTCGCCGATGCCGAGGCTGCACAGAATCTCCTCAACGTTCTCCCCCTGGCGGCAACGCTCCTCCTCGCTTTGAGAAGCATCATGAACATGCAGCAGAATATCGGCCTCAACAATCTCCTCCAGTGTCGCGCGAAAGGACAGCACCAAATCCGTCGGCAGGTTGCGAATGAAGCCGACCGTGTCCGACAAGAGAAACCTGCCTGCCCCGTCCATCTCAACGCCCCGAACGGTCGGATCCAGCGTCGCAAACAGCATGTTGCGCGCCAAAACATTCGAAGCGCTTAGCCGGTTGAATAATGTGGACTTTCCGCAGTTGGTATAACCGACCAGGGACAATAACGGCAAATCCTTCTTGTTTCGCCTCTTGCGATGCTCCCGGCGCGTGCGCCGGACATTTTCCAATTGCCGGGACAATCTCGAAATCCGTTGCTGCAACAAGCGGCGGTCCGCTTCTATCTGGGTCTCTCCCGGGCCGCCGACAAAACCCAATCCGCCACGCTGCCTCTCCAAATGGGTCCATCCGCGAACCAACCGGGTTCTTTGATAAGTCAGCCGCGCCAGTTCAACCTGCAAACGTCCTTCGCGCGAACGCGCACGAGCCGCAAATATCTCCAGTATCAGTCCGGTTCGATCGAGCACCTTAACCCCCCAGGCGCGTTCAAGATTGCGCTGTTGTATCGGCGATAAATCCGCATCCACAACCGCCAACGCAATTCTCTCCTGTGAAAATTGCGCTTTCAATTCCGCAACCTTGCCCGATCCCAGTAAGGTCGCCGAACGTGCCGCGGCGATCCTCACGCGCTCGGCGCAAACGATATTGAGGTCGATTGCGCGAGCCAGCGCTACGCTCTCTTCCATCTCCCCTCCTCCCTGCCGCTTGCCCGTAAACACGCAGGAGAGAATATGCGTGCGGGTTCCCTCTTCCTCGTACTTAACGCCGTCCGCCTTCATGTGCGCCAATACGCCGGCAAAAACAATCCCAGCAGCAGCAATATCTCGACACGGCCGGCAACCATCAAAAATATCAGCGCGCCCTTGCCCAGCAAGCCAACATCATCATAGGAATGCCCCCCCAGCGCGGCAGGATCCAGATAATGCAGCATTGCTCCCGCATTGCTCAAGGCGCCAACCGCGGAAGTCAATGCCGGCAAAAACGGAACTCCCGAAAAAGAAAGCAGGCTTGCACCAATCCCCAAACATACGAAAAATGCCCCGAAATAGGCCCAAATCGTGCGCATCCCCCGCGCATCGATGTCACCGCGCACCGGAACGACACTGCTGGGATGTATCAATTTTTCCAGTTCGCGCCAACTATGGCGCGTGACCAAGAGAATTCTTGCAAGTTTAATTCCGCCCGCGGTAGAAAAACAACAGCCCCCCATTACAGGCAGCAGCAGCAACAGAGGCACCGGCACGGAGTAATCCGCGCCAACATCGAAGGATGTCATTGCCGTCGTGCTCAACAGCGAGGCTGCCGCAAACAAACCCGCGCCCGCGGACTCCATCCATCCGCCCGTGCCGTTGTCGTAAAAAGAAACGCTCAACAGCAGCGCCGCAAACAGCCAAAGGCACAGCAGCAAGCGCAATTCCGATGCGGTGCGTGAGAGACGGAAATTGCCGCGGGAAATTGCACATAGATAAGAGAAATTTACCGCGCCCAGCAACATAAACAACATCATTATTATCCTGCCGAAAAGATTCGGCTCAAGCGTATCGGACGAAATAAACCCTCCCGTCGAAATCAAGCTCAAGCTCATGCACAGCGCATGAAATGCGGATAAATTGGAGGCAAGCAATGCCATGAAACACACGAGCGTCAGCCCGCCATAGGGCACAAGCAGCATTAACGTGATATGTTCCAACGATATGCTCGTATCGCCCTTGTTGGGCAATACCGGCGTGCCCTCCCCCATCTCGATGAGTTTTAGCGGCAATAAAAACGCCGCAATGATAATCAGGCTTGATAGGCCTCCCAGCCATTGCAATACGGCGCGCCACAACAATATCGAGCGCGCGCTTCGGTCGGGATCGTCAAGGACGCTTGCGCCCGTGGTCGTAAAACCCGAGATCGCCTCGAAATAAGCGCTTGCCACATCCATCTCGCCGCTCATCACAAACGGGATGGCCGCAAATATCGGCAATGAAAACCAAAAAGCGGCCAACCGCAAAAAAACCGCGCCCCGGCCTTTGCGTCCAATGTTGTCGTTTTTGTTTTGTAATGCGAGCAATACGATGACGGCATAAAAAGCCGCAATCAGCATCGCAATCAAAAAACCGATAAGGGCATCCTGCTCATCGAGAAAAAACGCACATGACAACGGCGCCAGCATGGCCGTCGCAAGAATGCCGACGGGAAGCCCGAAGAAACGTCCAATCATCTCGCAACGATTAGAAAAATCCGGCGCTAACACGGAACAATTGCTCCGCACTGCGCAGTTGGTCGGCACGCGCAAGAACGATAATGCGGTCGCCTGCGAGAATGCGAGTGTCCCCGTGAGGCTTGAGCACCTCGCCATCGCGCACAACCGCTCCGATGATGATGCCGTCGGGCAGGCTTGCCTCGCGCAAGGGCTGGCCGAGCAAAGGGGAAGTCTGCAGGGCTTCTGCATCAATAACCTCGGCCGCACCATCATGCAGCGAGTAGAGTCCCTTCACCCTGCCCCGTCGAACATGCTGCAATACCGACGAGACCGTCGTTGCACGCGGGTTGATGTAAACATCCACGCCAAAACTGTGCGCCAAATGTCGATAGTCGTGATTATTAACCAAGCACATCGATCGCTGTGCGCCTTCCTGCTTGCCGAGCACGGCCGCGAGCAGGTTGACCTGGTCGTCGTTGCTTAATGCAAGGATGGTCTCGCTGTTGGCTATGCCGGCCTCGCGCAAGAGTTCCGGTGAAAGAGCGTCTCCATGCAGTACCAACGTGCGCTTTAATCTCGAGGCAATATGCATGGCGCGCTCGCGATTGGCTTCGATGATCTTAATGCGCATATCGGGATGCTCGCGTTCCAATTGCTCGGCAACATAAAGACCGATGTTTCCGCCGCCGACAATCACGACACGGCGGTTTTTCTTCTCTCCATAACCGAATATATCGAGAGTGCGCCTTAAATCCTCGCTGGAAATCACCAGATAAACATCGTCGCCTACAAGAAGGTGATCCGTTGCTTTGGGAACGAAAAAGTCCCCGTTACGCGAAACGCCCACAACAATCGCCTCAAGATTCGGAAACAAGCCTGTGAGCTGGCGTAAAGGCGTATCGATTAACGGACAGTCCTCACCCATTGAAATTCCCGTGAGATTGACCTTGCCGTCGGCAAACGCGATGCTCTCGAAAGCGCCATGCAGTGACAATCGCGTCATAATCGTGCGGCCGACCTCCAACTCCGGCGAGATGATGACATCAATGGGCATGTTCTCCCGCGTATACAGGTTTTGCCATTCCGGCTGCAGGTAGCTCTGGTTGCGCACGCGCGCAATTTTCGTGGGAACATCGAAGAGAGAATGCGCCATCTGGCAGGCAATCATGTTGACCTCGTCGGCGTAGGTCACCGCTATCAGCATGTCCGCCTCGCGTATATTTGCCTTCTCTAAAACGTCCGGATGCGAGCCATGTCCGAGAACCGCGGTGACATCAAGATTGCTCTCGATGCGGCTTATCAGTTCGGGAGAGTTATCGATAACGGTGACATCGTTGCGTTCTTTTGCCAACTGCGAGGCGATGCCCGTGCCAACCTGCCCTGCTCCACAAATAACAACTTTCATATGTTAACTTTCCGACTCCACACCAAGCAATTTAATTTTTCGATGTAAAGCGGAACGCTCCATGCCAATGAAATTCGCCGTTCTCGAAACATTGCC
This sequence comes from Hyphomicrobiales bacterium, assembly GCA_026708505.1. GTDB lineage: Bacteria > Pseudomonadota > Alphaproteobacteria > JAPOUT01 > JAPOUT01 > JAPOUT01. The sequence goes on from JAPOUU010000108.1 coordinate 23,993, forward strand.
CTCAAAACGACTCATTTGCGTCAAAAGATATTCACGCTCAAAAGCCTGGCGGGCCTCGCGCAGAGGCAAAGTCATCAAACGTTCGCCCGTGGATTTATCCGGCAGCAGCGTTCCGGAGTCGATCACCTCCGCAGGCAGCATTGATGCGGTTATCGGCGAGCCCGGCGCTCCTCCTGCCATAATAATGATGCGCTCAACATTGTTGCGAAGCTGCCGGATGTTTCCCGGCCAATCGTGCGCTTGCAGCAAGGCGATGGCATCGGGCGCAAGCGGACGATAGGGAATCATGGACGCCATGGAAAACTGCCGCGCCATATATTCCGCCAATTCGGGAATGTCCTCGCGACGCTCGCACAGCGGCGGCAATCGCACCGGCACGACATTCAAGCGGTGAAACAAGTCGCTGCGCAAGCGCCCCTCTTCGATCTCTTCTTCAATATTGCGACTCGAAGACGACATCACCCGAACATCCACCTGCACCTGCGAGTTTCCTCCAACGCGCTCAAATGTCTGCTCGACCAGCACCCGCAAAATTTTTCCTTGTGTTCCCAACGGCATATCGGCAATTTCGTCCAAGAACAACGTGCCCCCGTCGGCTTGCTCGAAGGCGCCTGTTTTCCCCTCGCCCTCGATGCCGAAAAGTTCCGTTTCCATGCGCTTGGGCGTCATCGCCGCGGCATTGAGGGCAACAAAAGGGCCCTCCGAGCGTTTCGAGTGCATGTGTATCAATCGCGCGGTCACCTCCTTGCCCGTGCCGGACGGCCCTGTTATCAACACACGCGAACTCGTCGGCGCGACTTTCTCAATTGTCTGGCGCAATTGGTTCATTGCGTTGGAAACCCCCAGCACCCTATCGATACTGCCCAGGCGCAACCGCAACTCCTGGTTTTCGCGCCTTAGGTTTATCGCTTCGATGGCCCGGCGCGTCAGCAACAGCAATTTCGCCGCGTTGAAAGGCTTTTCAATGAACTCGTACGCGCCCTTCTTAATCGCAGAGACAGCCGTCTCAATGGTTCCATGCCCGCTAATCATAATCACCGGAATGTTCGGATGCGTGTGTTTGACGGAATTAAGCACCTCCAAGCCGTTAGAATGATCTTTGCCGAGCCAAATATCGAGCAACATCAGTGTTGGCGGGTGTTCTTCAATGATTTTAAGCGCTTTTTCGCCGTCCACAGCCGTTTTAACGCGATAGCCCTCTTCGGTAAGGATATCGCGGACCAGGTTGAGGATATCCACCTCGTCATCCACAATCAAAATATCACAGCGTGCCGGATTCATTCGCTGGTTTCTCCTTCGTTCGTTGTTTTGTTTGCCGGCAACCTAAGGTTTGCGAGCGCGCCATCCAAGCCTGCTTCGCCCTGGGCGTTGGCCAGCACCAGCGCGCCGCCGTGATCTTGTGCAATCTTGCGCACAATCGCAAGGCCCAGGCCGTTGCCTTTTTCACGGGTGGTATAGTAGGGCTCCAAGAGATTCTCGGGGTTCCCTGCCGGCAATCCCGGGCCGTTATCAATAATCTCAATGGTAATCTCCTCCCCGCTCGTGCGCAAGCGCGCCAGGATGACGCCTCCCTTGCCATCGGCATGCTTTGCATCCACCGCCTCGAGAGCATTCTTGAGAAGGTTGCCGAGCGCCTGGCGTAAAAGCCCCCTGTCGCCGTGGAAGTGCACGGGATCATCCGGAATCTCGGTTCGATAGTCGATGTCTTCACGCGCCAACTGCTGCAAGAACACCGCCTGTCGAACCAATTCGACAAGGTCGAGGTGCTGCATTCGCGGCGCGGGCATTCGCGCAAAGGACGAAAATTCATCAATCATCCGGCCGATATCACCGACGTGCCGGATGATGGTATCGGTGTACTGCTTGTAAAGCTGCTTGTCGGAGCGAACTTCATCATGATATTTACTCCACAATCTTTCCGCCGCCAGTTGAATTGGCGTGAGCGGATTTTTGATTTCGTGAGCTATGCGCCTGGCAATATCCGACCACGCCGCCCGTCGTTGTGCGGCGACAAGTTCACTGATGTCATCGAAAGTAACGACATACCCCATATTGTCGTTGTTTTCACGTTCGGCCGCAACGCGCACGAGGAGAGTTCGCGGGACACCTCCGTCATCAAGGGTAATTTGTTCTTCCGCACGCTCTTGCGGAACCGCCATCACCAGCCTGACCAGCGGAGCCATCTCCGGAATTGCCTGCTCAATAGGGTGCCCGAGAAGAAAATGCCCGTCCCCTCCGATTAAATGCCGTGCGGACTTGTTGATATGGTTGATGCGGCCTTCGCTGTCCAAACCAACAACGCCGGCACTAACACCCGAGAGAACCGCTTCGGTGAAACGTCTGCGCGCATCCATTTCAATGTTTGCCTGCACAAGTTCATCTCGCTGGGATTGAACTTGTTCGGTCATTCGGTTGAATGTTCGTCCCAATATGGAGATTTCGTCTTTGCTTTCATCGAGGTCAACACGGGCGGACAAATCGCCTTTGCGGACGCGCTCGGCGGCAGACGCCAACGCTCCCAAGGGCGTCATCATCCGGTTGGCAAGCCACAAGCCCAGCCATATAGCCGAAAGCAGCACGATAAGCGTCATCGCAATGTAAACCAGGGCAAAGGTGATTTCGACCTCGAATCGCCTGTCTTTGAGGCTGTCGTACTCGTCTCGGGCGCGGGACGCACCATCGAGATGTTCCAGCACTCTCGGGTCGACAAAACGCGAAACATGGAGATAAAACCCCGGCAACGCATTCAACGACGCCAACGCCCGGACCCGGTTGTTTTCGCGATCGCGGATCAGGATGACTTCGTGGCGGTCGGCGGCATCATACATTCCCGAGGTCGGCGGAACGGCGGCAATATCGGCGGTATTTGTAGAAAGGGCGGCGTTTGTAAGCCCTGCCGCACGAACACTGCCGTTACGCTCGATAACATATACATCCGCGAGCGAGCGTAACGCTGATTGCGTGGTAAGGAAGTGGGTGAATCCAACCCTGTCGTTGCGGAGCGAGAAGGCGGCACGCTCCAGGTCCTGTCGCATAGCGTGGACATCGGCGCGCAAAAGATACGCGTGTTCGTTGAGATAGCTTTGTGCAATGATGAGAGAATTTTCAATGATGGTGCGATTTCGCTTGGAGAACCAACTTTCGAGCTCTTGATGCAATGTCACGAACGCGAACACCCCGACGAGCAATGCCGGTATAACCGCGATGCCGGAGAAGAGCATCACGAGTCTTGAATGCAATTTTGCACCCGCCAGACCGCTTCGCCGTGCACGATAGAGTCGCAGCACCCGGCTGCCGATGAGCCCCACCAACACCGATACCACCGCTAAATTTGCGAGCAGCAATATGATAACAATGGTATAGTTGAGGGACACGGGAGCGAGTCCGGTGAGGATCCCGTATGTTACAATTCCGAGCATCATGGAGGTTGGGACGAGCCCAACCGACAGCCACGCGCTCGGTGAGAATTTTTTCTTCTGCAACCACTCGAGGATGGAATATCTCTGGCTGAGTGGGTAGGATATGCTCATATGCTTGCGGTATTATTGAGGTTTAGGGAGATTGTGGGCTATTATTGGTTTTTTTACAACAGGGTTGCGATAAGGCAACATGACGACCAAGGATTCTAGCACGAAATTTGCGAGAATTGCTTTGATTCTTGCCGCCGGATACGGCGAGCGTATCGGAAAAAACGGGCTTCCCAAGCAATATCGGCGGCTTGGCGGGAGGCCTTTGCTTTGCCATTCGTTACAGTGCTTTCTGACGCATGAGAGAATCGATGCGATACGCGTGGTGCTAAATCCTTCGCAACGCCCTCTATATGAGGAAGCCTTGGAGCATCTTCAATCGCAAGAAAACCTGCTTGATCCGGTGGAGGGCGGAGCAACCCGGCAGCAGAGTGCCCGGGCCGGTTTAGAGTCTCTCGAATCTCTTGCCCCCGATGTTGTGCTGATCCACGATGCCGCCCGCCCGTTTGTCACCCATGAGGATATTGACGCGTGCCTCGAAGCGCTTGCTCATTCGAAGGCCGTGACTCCGAGCATTCCACTCGCCGATTCCCTCAAACAATATGACGACGGCGTTCTTCGCCATACCCCCCGGGATTCTTATCGACTTGCGCTCACGCCTCAAGGGTTCAACTTTGCCGACTTGCTGCAGGCGCATCGAGACCTTGCCGACAGCTCTTTCTCCGACGATGCCGCGTTGATCGAGTGCGCAGGCATTCCGGTAACGTCCATCGAAGGTAGGCGTGATAACTTTAAAATCACCTTCGTTGAAGACCACCTTCGTGCCGAAATTATGCTCAACTCGCAGGCGCATCCGCGAACAGGATTCGGCTATGACGTCCACCGCTTCACATCGGGCGCTTGCATTCGCCTGTGCGGCGTTGACATTCCTTTTGAGAAAAGCCTGGCCGGGCATTCGGATGCCGATGTCGGGTTGCACGCGCTTACCGATGCCGTTCTTGGCGCCGTTTCTGCCGGGGATATAGGCATGCATTTCCCTCCGAGCGACCCGCGCTGGCAGAATTCGGACTCGGGCATATTCCTCAAGCACGCCGTTCATCTCGCCGATCAAGAAGGTTTTTGCATTCATCATGTCGACATCACTTTGATATGCGAGGCGCCAAGTCTTGCGCCCCATCGAGATGCGATGCGGGAAGCCGTTGCCGGTATTTTGAACATTGATGTCTCCGCTGTGAGCATCAAAGCAACGACGACCGAGGGATTGGGGTTTCTGGGACGCGGTGAAGGCATCGCCGCCCAAGCGGTTGCGAATCTATCGCCAAAGGCTGTGCCGTGAGAACCGCTTTCGCCCCCCTGCCCTCCGGGCTGCGTTGGTATAACGGCGTGGTCTTGCTGGCGACATGGTTTGGATGCGGACGTGTTCCCTTCGCGCCGGGAACCGTCGGCGCACTGGGCGCGTTACCGATAGCACTGCTGGCATTGCAATGGGGCGCCGTTATTGGCGTTGCTGTGACGTTTGTAATTTTCCTTATCGGTGTGCGGGTGTCGACGAATTACTCTCGCGCCGCAAATAAAAAAGATCCAAGCGAAATCGTCATTGATGAAACTGCCGGACAATGCTTGTGTCTGTGCTTCGCGCCTTTGACGCTTTCCGGCGTGATTGCCGCTTTTTTACTGTTTCGTCTGTTTGATATTGCCAAGCCTGTTCCCATCCGCTGGATCGAAAACCGCTTCCCTGACGGCTGGGGCATCATGCTTGATGATATTATGGCCGCGATTTACGCCGGAGCTGTTTTACTATTGTTACGTTTTATCGAATTGTTGTAGCGCACAGCCACCAATCGGGATGGTCGCGCGCAAGCATCGCCCTCGCCTGCTCAACGGCATCCGAATTTTCATAGATTCCAAAGCAAGCCGGACCGCTTCCGCTCATGCGCGCCAGCAAACAATCGCGGCTCTCTTTCAACGAATCGAGAACGGCCTGAACTTCCGGCAACAAGGAAATCGCCGCTGTTTCCAGATCATTTCTCCGCACCCGGCACCATGACACCAATTCCTTAAGAGTTATATCTTCGGCGGGCATGTCATTGAGGGCGCCTTTTTCTTCCTCGCCGAGTTCATCCCAGCGGCGATAAACCTCCCCTGCCGACAGCGCGCCCGGGGGTTTTACCAGCAGCAGGGATATCTGCGGCAGAGAATTGATGGCATGGATATTTTCACCCCGCCCGCTCATGATGCAAGCGCGCATTTCCTTTTGCGATCGAAAGCAGGCAAGAACGTCGGCTCCAATATCCAGCGCCAACGCCTCGAGTTCCCCGCCGGCATTTTCTTCTCCCAATGCGTCCAGCATAGCGGCGGCATCACTTGATCCTCCTCCCAACCCCGCCGCCGCGGGAATGCGTTTTTCCAAGCTAACATGACCGCCTAAAGAAATCCCGTAGCGTCGTGCAAACAGGTCCGCCGCCCGAAGGATTGAATTCTCTTCTCCGGCAGGCGTATCTCCGGCAAAATCCCCGCTTAATTGTAATGTGAGTCCGTCGATATCGGCTTGCCGACTCCATTCCAATCGATCGGCGAGGCGCACAAACACAACCAAAGACTCGATATCATGATAACCGTCGGCGCGTTTTCGCAGTACACGTAAAGTCAGGTTCACCTTCGCGAACGCATCGCGCACGCGCAATCTCAAGGAGACAATCCACGCAGGAGTTTTTTCTCAATGACAACGACTTCCTCTTCTTCGGGGTCGAGCGAGAGGGCCCGGCGCCATTGGAACCGCGCTTCCAATTTTCGACCGCTCTGCCAGAAGGAATCCCCTAAATGGTCATTGATGATAGGATCGCCCGGTTCCAACTCGACGGCGCGCTCGAGATAGTAATTCGCTCTGTCAAAATCACCGAGTTTGTAATATGCCCAACCGAGACTGTCGACGATAAATCCGTTTCGCGGACGTTCCTGTGTTGCTTTTTTTAGCATGTCGAGCGCAAGGGTCAATCGTTCCCCTTGTTCGACCCACGAGTAACCCAGATAATTCAACACGTAAGGATTCTCGTCGGAAAGACGCATAGCGAGTTTTAAATCTTCCTCCGCCTCGCTCCATCTGTCGGAACGCTCGTATGCAATCGCACGGCCGTAGAAAATATTCCAATCGCGCTGGCTTGGAGATTCCAACGCATCAATCACAGAAGAGTAAGTTGTAATCGCTTCATCGTAACGTTCGTTAATTCGATAGAACGTCGCCAATGCCAAAGTTGCAACCCTGGATTCGGGGCGTTCTTCGCTTAGACGAAATAGAACCTCAAACGCTTCATCCGTCTTTTCCATCTTTTCGTAAATTTGAGCGATGTGCGCCTGTGCATTAATATAATACGGCGAGGTTTTCGGAATTGCGTTGTAACTCTCCAATGCCGAATCGAAGAATTCGATTTGTTCGTATCGCTCGCCAAGCAACAAGCGCGCCTCGTGCAATTCAGGGTGAAGGAAAAGTGCAAAACGCAAATAAGGAAGGTAAGCCAATGCAATATCGTCACCGCCCTCGAACGACAATAATGTGAATATCTCGTAGAACAATTCCGCGCTTCCTTCAAAACCGTCGCGCACTAAAGGTTCGGGAATTTCACCGCGTTTAATTGCTTCACGCCGGGTCTCCCACAGCCCCTGCGCGAAACCATCGGTTTGCAGATTCTCTTTGTAAAAGTATCGCGCTTCATACTTACGCCCCTGGCGCTCGAGGAAATTTCCATAACCTTCGATGAAACGCAGAACCGAACCGTCAACCGCTTCAATTGCGAGAAGATATTGTTTTTCCGCCCGCCGGGCATTCCCCTCCAAATCCGACATCAACGCTTCGTGAAAGTAACGAAATCCGACAAGCGAATCACTCTCTTCTATTGAGGCGAGCAAATTCGCGGCCTCTTCATATTGTTGCCTCTGTTGGAGAATCCACGCTGAAACTATTGGACTAATCCATCTTCCCGCCGGCACGGTTTCCAATGATTTGAATGCCGCCAATGCCGTATCGTAATCGTAGCTCTTGAAAGCGCTCAACCCTGAAAACATCGAGGCGGATGCAGTGTCGGGATCGACTTCCAGCAGTTTCGCCGCAAGCGAACGGGCACTAGAGAAATCTCCTGATGTTACGTATAGCAGGAATAGATGCCTGAGAATTTCGGGGTTGTTTTCCTGCTCGAACACATCGGCGAAATGCTCGGCTGCAATGCGCATGTTGCCTTCGTTTTCGGCGTGCTGGCCGATGAGGTATTTACCGAAGGGCGACTCTCCGATTGTTGAAAATTCGTTCGCGGCGCTCGGCGTCAATAGAACCGCCGAAATCAAGATATTTAAGAAAAAGACCCGTGCAAACATCTAGAAGCGAAATTTGAAATCCGGCGGTTTGGATGCGGCAAGCGACTTACCTCGACCGGAGAGGCTTGGGTTGTTCATGAAATATTCGTGCGCGGAAAAGGGCGAAGCGCCCTCGAGAGACTGGATGCGCTGGTAGGAACCGTCTGCATTCATATTCCAGCTCTGCCGGTTGTCCGCAAGGCAGGCGAGCATGATTTGGTCAAGGATTTGGTTGTGAACGGTCGGGTCGGTGATGGGCATAAGAGCTTCAACCCGGTGGTCAAAATTTCGCGTCATCCAATCAGCGGACGAAATGAACACCTTTGCGTTATCGGATGGAAGCTCGTGCCCGTTTCCAAAGCAGACGATGCGGGAGTGTTCGAGGAACCGGCCGATGATGCTTTTGACTTGAATATTCTCGGAGAGTCCCGGCACACCCGGACGCAAGCAGCAGATTCCCCGGACGATAAGCCGGATGCGCACACCGTCTTGCGAGGCCTTGTAAAGCGTTTCGATGATTTGGTCATCAACAAGAGAATTCATTTTTGCCCAAATATGCGCGGGCCGCCCGGCTTTTGCGTTCGCGCGCTCAACGTTAATCAGATCAATCAGACGGGAGCGCAGATTAAACGGCGAGCTTGCCATGTGATTTAATCGGGCGGGCTCAATATACCCGGTGATGTAGTTGAAGATACAGGCAATGTCCTCGGCGAATTCCGAGTTGGCGGAGAAGAGCGAAAGGTCCGTGTAGATGCGAGCGGTGATGGGATGGTAATTGCCCGTACCGCAATGGATGTAGGAGCGCAGGGAATCGCCCTCGCGCCGAACGACAAGACTCAACTTGGCGTGCGTCTTGAGTTCCATGACTCCGTATACGACTTGCGCGCCTGCGCGTTCGAGGTCTCTCGCCCATTTGATATTGGCGGCTTCATCGAAGCGGGCCTTAAGTTCAACGACAGCGGTGACGGATTTACCTGCTTCGGCGGCATCTATCAATGCGCTGACAATCGGGGAGTCGTTTGAAGTGCGGTAAAGAGTCTGCTTAATCAAAATCACGTCAGGGTCTCGTGCGGCCTGGCGCAAGAATTGCACGACCGTGTCGAAGGATTCATACGGGTGGTGCACGAGAATGTCCTTGGAACGTATGGCCGCGAAGCAATCACCGTTGTATTCCCTGATGCGTTCCGGGAATCGCGGCGTGTATGTCGGAAAGCGGAGCTCGGTGCCTTTACAGGCGAGCATTTGCGTGAGTCTCTGGAGTCCGACAAGTTCGCTGGAAACAACGATGTCCCGGTCTTTGATGCGTAGCTGGGCTGTAATCCAGTTACGCAATTCGGAGGGCATATTGGTGGAGACTTCGAGCCGGATGATGCTGCCCCGACGCCTGCGCTTGAGCGCGCTGCCGAGAGTTTGGACAAGGTCCTCGGCCTCTTCCTCGATTTCGAGGTCGCTGTCCCTAACGGCCCGGAACGCTCCGGCGGCTTGCGCATGGTAGCCGGGGAAAAAGCTTTCGATAAAAAGGCAAATAAGGTTTTCGATGCTGATAAACCGAAGATTTCCGCCATTTGCGGCGGAGGGCGCAATCTCGATAAAGCCGTCGAGTTTTCCGGGAATTGGCAGGAGTGCATGTTTGACGTCCCCCTCAAGTTTGTGCCGAAGCGGCAGCGCGAGGGCAAAACCGAGGTTGGGAATGAAAGGAAACGGGTGCGTAGGGTCGATTGCGAGAGGCGTAAGCAAAGGGAAAATATGCTTAAGAAAATGCCTTTCCAGCCAATCACGCTCATGTTCACGCACTTCATCGGGTTCGATGATGGAGATGCCGGCATCATGGAGTTCCCGGCGCAGCCGCAGCCAATGTCTTTGCTGCAAATGCATGAGAGCCCTGGCAGAGCGTTGGACTCGAACAAGTTGTTGCTGCACCGTTAAACCGTCCAGCGAGAACGACTCGATTCCCGCGGATCTCTGCCCCCTTAAGCCTGCGAGGCGCACCATGTAAAATTCGTCCAGATTGGTTGCGGAAATCGTAAGGAATCGCAAACGTTCCAGCAACGGGTGTGCCTGGTTGTTGCACTCTTCGAGAACCCGCCGATTGAATTCGAGCCAGGAGAGTTCGCGATTGAGGAAATGCTCGGAGACGGGCGCGTAAGTTTCGAGGCTTGCCCCTTCCATCGAAAGTGACTCGCGCTTCGCCCGTTCTTCATTCAGGGAGATAGGTTTGTTAACCGTTGCTTTTGGTTCACTCGAGGCGTTCACAGTGTATTTTTCTCTCTCTCCTCCTTGCCTGTGTTTCCTTGTTGCAGAAGCTCTCGCGCGAGGGCAACGCCGACGCGGCGCCGACCGGAAAGAGACGCATAGTCGAGCATTTCGACCATTTTCTCCGCCGCCTTCCAAGATCTCTCCATACGTTTGGAAAGGTAAGGTATAAGTCCGTCTTCGGCCGGGATGTGCCTGTCCGCGAGTAGCTTCTCCAGCACCCATCCTAATAATACATCATCAGGGGAGTGAAGCGCAACCAGCGGCATAGCCCGCAGGCGGGAGCGCAGATCCGGGAGCATATAGTCGTGATTGGCGGGGGGTTCCCGCATGGTCGCAAGGAGAAAGGATTGCTCTTCGTTGACAAGATTAAGCAAATGGAAGAGTGCGGTTTCGGCGGGCGTTTCGAGGGTATCAAGCCCTTCGAGGACGACCGCGCCGTTGCGCAGGAGTTCCGGCAGGCGCGATTCATCCAACTCGTTTGCATGGATGAGGGTTGCGTTGGAGCGCAATTGCCAAACGGCGGCCAAGTGCGACTTGCCGCATCGTTCAGGACCGACGAGTCCAACGATTTTATTGTCCCACTGAGGCCATAAGTCAATAAATTTGGCGGCATCTTCGTTGGAAACCGTGACACGGAAATCGTCGCGTTCGAGAGCAGGACGGAACTGCAAATCGAGAGGCATCTGCGGCGTTTGGTTCATGGGGAGGATTCGAGAAGCCGGAGCGTCCAAATGCTGTTTTCCTGGGAGACGAGGAATCCGTTGCGACGCAGTCCGTCCACGAGGGTTTTGCCCTTGCCGTTAAAGCCGAGTTGCAGCCAGGCATTACGAACATTTATTTCTTCAATTTGCAGGGTGCGTATGTACGGGGCGGTTTCGAGTTGTTTGCGCATTTTTGTCCACTCTTGGATGTTTTTGAAATTCGCGCGCAACCGGAAAGTTGAAGGAGCGTCTTGTATTTGAATGGATTGTTTTTTCCAATTATTTTCGATTTGAGTTGTGATGTCCGTGACGGCTTTGTTCATATTTGTTGTGACAAAATTGAATTGCGCGAAATGCCGGGCTTTGAAATTTTCGGTAAGGATCTTGTATATGGAGACATCCACATCGACTTGCGAGTTATCGGGACGTATTCGCGCGAGCAGGATTCTGTCCACTTCGTAACGTTGTGCGAGTTGCTCGAGTCGATCGAGTCGCGAAATATCGTCAATGGCGTCCGCCGGAAGAATAAGCCTATCCTCCAAATCGGCCAAAGGCAGGAGATAGGGGATGGAAAGAAGGTTCGGATTGAGGTCCCTCCAGGCGTTCCACCACGGGTTTGAATCGCGCCAGAGCGACCATCCCGTTTCGTCAAAATAGAGGGGTAGAACCAGGGTTGTGGGCGGCGAGACTTCGAGAAAACCGATATCGCTGCCGGAAAAGAAATCGCGCAACGCATCCTGGATGAAACTGACAGTAATGCTTGCAATGTATCGTGTTGAGCTGGTTTTTTCATATTCGATTTCGATGGAATTAATCATGGGCTGAATATCTTCGAAGCTAAGCCTGGGAAGCTTGCTGCGATCCTCTTTAAGCGTGATGCGTCGAAGCAGCCTGTAAAATCCGAGGATTTGCGCTTCTTGTATGGCTTTTTGCCGCGCGGTAACGGCGGATATATCAGAGACGTCAACGCTGATATCCCGAACAATGTAAAGTTCGTCGGCCCGGACCGGAGTCCATGCAGACCCCGCCGCAAATATTGCCGTCCATACAAGAAGGAAAAATAATCGTCTCACCGGTCACTTCTCTTTGAGAACGAGCCAAGCGGGAAAGGCTTGTCGTCTTTTGCAAAAATGATGTATTCGAGGCACTCGTAGGCATAGTCGGCGAATAGATTGCCGGAGGCTTGGAGTCCGCCGTGTCGCCCGCCCCGCACCCACAGCACAATCAGTTGTGCAAGTCCCAGCAGCCCCGCGATTGAGAAAGCGATGCTCCCAAGCAGCCAGTATCCGAGCATGAAGAGCAGTCTTGCCCAGAGAGGATCGTTGCTAGTTTCTTTGTGTTCCATGGTTTTCTCCTGTGATTGTATTGTTTAAGATTATCGCCATTCTCCGTAGTTGAGATTTCCCGGCCCTCCGGATATTGAACGTGTCGGCGGCGCAAACAGCCCGAAGCAAACGAATCCGGCAATGAAGCCTCCGATGTGCGCTTCCCATGCGATCATGCCGGTGCCTAGGATGCCGCTTACGGCCGCGAATAACAAATCGATTCCGATGATGACGGCAATAATAGCGAATGTTTGGCGATTTCGCAGGGTTTTCTCGATAGATTGCGGCTGTGTTGCCAGGATGCCCCCCTGCGGGGGAAATAGAAAACGCGTGAGGGCGCCAAGCATGCCAAAAACGGCGCCGGACGCCCCGATAGCGGGAAAGTTGCTGCCGATGTGGAGGATCGTGTAGCCGGCCCCGGCCAAGACGGCGCAGAAAGCGAAGAAGAGGAAAAATCTTACGCTGCCCAGGTGTTTCGCGATAGTGCTGCCGAAGATGACAAGCCATGCCAGGTTGAAGATCAGGTGCTCCCATCCATCGTGAAGAAGAGCATACGAGACGAGAGTCCACGGGGCATAGAAGACGTTTTCGGGAATGAGAGCGAAGCGCTCCACAACGGCATTGTATTGACGCGGAGCGAGAGAATCGGAAGCGAGAAAACACAGGACGAGCAGAGCGCCTAAAAGCAAAATTTGAGATGGGATGTTGGAGGCCGGAGGCGGTGTTCTCGACGCGGACATAAAGACAAGTATAAGAGAGCGGATTTTTCAAAACAAGGGCTATTTAGCGCGCCGCTTTTGAGACTCGTTTTGGTTAAAGGGCGAGAATGGCAAGCACTCCCCCGACCAAGATCCACGCACGAAGATAGAGTCGAAGAGAAAGACGGATATCCGCAGCGGTGAGGTTTGCACGCCCCTCCCCCATCCAGGCGGCATAACGCTCTCCGCCGCTGGAACGTCTCGGTCCGGCGATGGCGATGCGCAGGGCTCCGGCGAAAGCGGCTTCGGGGTAACCTGCATTCCAGGAAGTGTGGCGGCGGGCATCCCGCACAACCGCCCCGAGGGCGCCGCGCCAAGAGGCCTCCGTCATTGTCGCGGCCGCAAGGCAAACGAGCAACGCGCTCAATCGGGCGGGTATGAAATTGAGCACATCATCCAGTCGCGCGGCGAACTTGCCGAACCAAAAATACCGGGAATCCGTATAGCCGAGCATGCTGTCGAGAGTGTTGACGGTTTTATACACCAGCAATCCGGGAAGCCCGAACAACATTCCCCAAAACAGGGGGGCGACAACCGCATCGGAAAAATTTTCTCCCAGCGATTCAATTGCGGCTTTGGCAACCCCGGATTCATCGAGGAACTGCGGATCGCGCCCCACCAAAGACACCAGCGCTTCCCGTCCCGCCTCCGGGCCCGCTTTGAGAGAATCGGCACAGAGGGCAACCTGGTCGTAAAGCCCCCTCCCCGCCAACAATGTGCTCGCTATCAGCGCTTCCAATATCCAGCCTCCCGGAAAGCCAAGCAGCCCCGCGAGCAGTCCTCCGAGCAGGAAGGCGGCGGCAATCAGCGCGAGGCTTGCCCCCATGCCCAGCAGGAATTTCACGCCCGGGGCGTGCGAATCCCGATTCAGGCGCCCTTCGAGCCATCCGACGGCCCGGCCAAGCAGGGCTACCGGATGGGGAACAATCCGATACAAACGCGGCGGGTCGGCAAAAATTCCGTCCAAAACCACCGCCAGCAGCAGCATAAACGCAAGGGTTTCCGTATCTTCAAAAATCATTTTGTTGTCTCATCCGTGCCTAGATAATAAAGTGTATCAACAATGAATAGAGATTTTTTTACACGCTCCTATCCCGCAACGCGAATGCGGCGGTTGCGCTCGCGCGCACCGCTACGCAGGCTGGTCGCAGAGCATCATATCAGGGCGGAGGATCTGATCCTGCCCATATTCCTCTGCGAGGGCGCAAATGTGCGCAGTGCCATAACCTCCATGCCCGGAATCGAGCGGCTCGGCATTGATGTCGCCGTGGACGCGGTACGCGAAGCCGCCGACTTGGGCATTCCCGCCGTTGCGCTCTTTCCCCAAGTTGAAGCGTCCCTGCGCGATGACGAAGGCTCGCTTGCAACCGACGGCAATAATCTTGTTTGTCGCGCGCTTCGAGAAATACGCGCAAGCAACATCGACGTCTCCGTTATGTGCGATGTCGCCCTCGATCCCTACACAAGTCACGGTCACGACGGCGTTCTCCGCGACGGCCGCATCCACAATGATGAAACCATCGAGATACTCGTGCGTCAAGCTCTCGTCCAGGCCGAATCCGGCTGCGACATCATTGCACCCTCCGATATGATGGACGGACGAATCGGACGCATCCGCAACGCTCTTGAGGAGCACGGACACCACGATGTCTGCATCATGTCTTATGCGGCGAAATACGCCTCGGCGCTTTATGCGCCCTTCCGCGAAGCCATCGGCTCCGATACGCACCTGCGCGGCGACAAGCGAACCTATCAAATGGATTTTGCCAACGGCGATGAAGCGCTCTGGGAAGTCGCCCTCGACATCCAGGAGGGCGCCGACATGGTGATGGTCAAGCCCGGAATATTGTATCTTGATATCGTGCGTCGCGTGCGTGAGCAATTCGGCATGCCGACCTTCGCCTACCAGGTTTCGGGGGAGTATGCCATGATACGCAACGGCATTGACGCCGGCTATGTCAGCGAATCCGTTATTGAGGAGAGTTTGCTTGCTTTCAAACGTGCAGGCGCCGACGGCATCCTGACCTACTTCGCCAAGGATATCGCACGGGGGCTGAGTTCCACATCAACGATCAAGGGGAAATGATCCGAGCCTATCCCCTCGCCCACCCGGACCGATGCGCGTGCATCGCCGAACACAAACACTTGGTCTATCGGCAGTCCCAATATCGGAAAAGATGAATTCCAGCTTGAGCGCCATCCGTAGGAAATCCGCGCGCCTCCGCGCCCGTGCAACGAACGCAACAATCCGCTCCACGAAACCGCGTTGAAATCGCCGACCAGCACCCCCGCCCGGCCGTTTGAAACCGATTCGCCCAGGGCGTCGGCGACGTCCAATACAATCTCGTTGCGCCGGCGGAAATTTTTCGGAAGCAGCGGCGTCGGCGTGTGAACCCCCGCAACCACAAACGCGCCATCGTTTGCCTTAGCCAAAAAGCCGCTGTTCCATTTCTCCGTCACAGGGCCGATTTCCTCCATTGGCAGGCGTGAAAACATCACAATGTTCGTGCGTGCGCCGGCGAGCTTGCCGAGAATATTGGGAAAGCCGTCGCTCTCCTGGAAAACTTCCTTTTTGGAAAGGCGCGAGGGAATTTCGCTCGCAATCACCATGTCCGCCTGTTCGCTTCGAGCCAGTTGAAACAACCGGGCAAACGCCTTTTCATCGCGTTCATTTCCCATGTTCACCCAGACGATGCGCAAATCCCCTGAATCCACGGACGCATCCGCAAAAAAGAACTGCTCGCGCGCACCTGCCAGCGCAATCACCGCCGCCGCCAGCAGCGACAAGGGCATCTTCGGCCGCCTGTATAGGAACCAGCCCAATCCTGCGAGTACGAGGGAGACGCTCGCGAGCTGCGTTAGCAGGCTTGTGAATAATTCGAAGGGCCATCCGAGCCCGCTCGACACCCCTGCGCCGATGCACGCGATAACAAACAACGAACTCCAAAAAAAGATTCGCATAGTGGTGAGCCCGACAGGATTCGAACCTGTGACCTACTGATTAAAAGTCAGTTGCTCTACCAACTGAGCTACGGGCCCCTACCTTGTTCGACACAAGAGGTCGCCGTTTATTCCCCCGCATCCGAGGCAACACGAACCCGAAGCATTTTGTCGGGAGAGACAGGAGGTTCGCCGCGCGTGATCGCGTCCACGTGGTCCATTCCTTCGATCACGCGTCCCCAAACGGTGTAATTGCCATTCAGGTGGGGCGCGTCTTCAAACATGATGAAAAACTGGCTGTTTGCACTGTTCGGCGCGGCCGAGCGAGCCATTCCAACCGCTCCTCTTGTGAAAGATACGTCATTGATCTCCAAGGGGACGTCGGGGTAATCCGAACCGCCGCGGCCCGTTCCCGTCGGGTCGCCCGTTTGCGCCATAAAGCCTTCAATCACACGATGGAAGATTATTTCGTCATAAAATTTCTCACGCGCGAGTTTTTTGATGCGCTCAACATGCTGCGGCGCTTTCTCCGGCAACATTTCCACGACGACACGGCCGTCCTTTAAATCAATATATAGCAGATTTTCCTTGTTCGTCTGTGCATTCACTTGTTCAGCGTTCATTATTCCTCCGATGGCAAAAAACAGAGTAACCACAAAAATAAGAAATCGCGGCATGATTCTCTCCTGAGATTGGTTTCGATGATGGCAGTCTAGCATGTCATTCAGGGGAGGTCGATACATTCGAGCGCATCCGGGCCATACGCTCCCGGACGGCGGGCGAGACAAACGCGCCCACATCCCTTCCCATCGCGTGAATCTGCCGAACCAGACTCGATGACAAAAACGCCGTTTCTCCGGATGCGGGCAGGAAGATGGTTTCCACGCCCCGCAACATCCGGTTCATCACCGCCATGCGGGACTCGTAGGCATATTCATCGCCGCCGCGGAGGCCTCGAAGAATCGCGTCCGCGCCGATTTCGGCGACAAACTCCACCAACAGCCCGTCAAAGGGCACGGCCTCGATGGCGGCGCCGGTTTCATCGCTGAGGCGCTTTGTCTCCATGCGAACCATCTCAAGGCGTTCATCTTGGGAAAACAGCGCGCCTTTTTCCTCGCTTGACGCGACTGCGACAACAATCTTGTCCGCCAGCGAACAGGCGCGCCGCAAAATATCTACATGTCCGTTCGTAATGGGATCGAAAGTGCCGGGGTAAAGCAGCGTCGCTATTTTCATGCGGCGGGTTCAGGGGTATCCGATACGTCGGTTTCGTCGTCCTCGCCGCCGTTGTCGGTTTCGTCAACTTGGGCGACCGAAACGACCTTCTCGCCCTTGCCTAACCGAAACAGCGTAACTCCCTTCGTGTTGCGCCCGGCAATGCGCACGTCCTTGATGCCGCAGCGAATCAACTGGCCGCCGTTGCTGATGAGCATAATTTGATCATCCTCGGTAATCGGAAAAGAGGAAATCATCTCGTCATTGCGCTTGGTGAGTTCCATGGAGATAATTCCCTTGCCGCCGCGGTTTTTGGTGAGATAACTAATCGAAGAAGTGCGCTTGCCGAAACCGTTTGCGCTTGCCGTCAGGATAAACTGTTCCAGCGCCTCAAGTTCCTCGAAACGCTGCTTGGAAAGCTTTTTGACCTTGCCCTCGCCCACGGACTCGTCTTTGCCTCTGCCTTTTCCGGCCTGGCGGAGGAAGGCGTCACGTTCTTCCGGAGTTGCGTCAATGTGCTTGAGGATGGACATGGAGATGACTTTATCGTCTTTATCGAGTCGAATGCCTCGAACGCCCTTCGATGCACGTCCGGCAAAAACCCGGATGCTGTCGACAGGAAAGCGGATGCATCGTCCTTTCGCGGTAGCGAGCATGACATCCTCATCCGGTTCACAGGTGGCAACCGCAACAATGGCGTCATCCTTGGGAAGCTTCATCGCAATTTTGCCGCCGCGATGGACTTGGATGAAATCTTTCAACTTGTTGCGCCGGACATTGCCGAGGCGGGTTGCAAACATCACATCGGTATCGGCGACGGATTCGGAATCCGATTCCGGAAGTTCCATAATCGAGGTAACGCTCTCCTCGGCTTCCAGAGGAAAGATATTCACCATCGCCTTGCCCCGTGACTGCGGCGCCCCCTGCGGCAGTCTCCAAACTTTCATCTTGTAGACGATGCCGCGCGAAGTGAAGAAGAGCATGGGCGTGTGCGTTGAGGCGGAGAAAATGCGTTCGACAAAATCCTCATCCTTGATGTTCATGCCCGAGCGTCCCTTGCCGCCGCGCTTTTGCGCCCGGTAGGTGGAAAGAGGCACCCGCTTGATATATCCTCGGTGCGAGACCGTCACCACCATCTCCTCCTGGCGAATCAGATCTTCATCGTTGAAATCGGTCTCAATCTGCGTCACTTCGGAGCGTCTCGGCGTGGCAAACTCCTCGCGCATCACGGAGAGTTCGTCGCGCACAATCTTCAACAATTTCTTCGAATCGCCGAGGATGGAGAGATATTGCTTAATCTTCTTGACCAATTCGTTGATCTCTTCGGCAATCTCCTCGCGTCCGAGGGCCGTGAGACGCTGCAGCCGTAAATCCAAAATTGCCCGTGCTTGAGTCTCGGAAAGCCTGCAGGTGTTCTTCTTCGAAATGGCGTAGTCGGGATCATCAACAAGGTTAATCAAGTCGATGACTTGCTTGGCGGGCCAGTCACGCGCCATTAGTTTCGTGCGCGCTTCGGCCGGATTTGCCGAGGCGCGTATCATCTTTACAACCTCGTCAATGTTGGCCACCGTAATTGCCAGGCCGACAAGTATGTGCGCGCGCTCGCGGGCGCGCCGGAGCTGGAAGCGGGTTCGACGCGCGACAACTTCTTTGCGGAATTTCAAAAAGGCTTCCAGAATCTCCTTGAGATTCATCAACTCCGGACGCCCCTCGTTCAGCGCCAGCATGCTTACGGAGAAACTGTTTTGCAGCGGCGTGTAGCGATACAGCTGGTTCAAGACGACCTCGGGCTCTGCATCCTTGCGCAACTCTATCACCACGCGAATTCCCTCGCGGTTGGATTCGTCGCGCATCCCCGAAATCCCCTGGATGCGCCGCTCGCCCTGCTTGCCGCTCGCCATGGCGGAAATCTTCTCGAGCATTTCGGACTTGTTAACCTGGTAGGGAATTTCGGTGATGATGAGCGCCGGGTTCTTGCCGCGCCCGGTGGTGACCTCAACTTTTCCCCGCACGCGAATAATTCCGCTGCCGGTCCGATAGGGCGCGCGCCGGTCGCCTTGGTCGATAACGACTCCGCCGGTGGGAAAGTCGGGACCGGGAACCAATTGCATCAACTCCTCAAGGGAGGTGTCGGCGTTGTCCAGCAGGCGCAAACAGGCATCGATGACTTCGCCCAGATTGTGCGGCGGGACGTTGGTCCGCATTCCGACCGCGATTCCGCCGGAACCGTTCACCAGCAGATTGGGAAACTCCGCCGGCAAAATCGTCGGCTCTTGCTCGGAGCTGTCATAGTTGTCACGGAAATCGACCGTTTCCTTGTCAATATCGGTCAGCAGCGCGTGGGCCGAGCGCCCCATCCGGATTTCCGTATACCGCATCGCCGCGGGCGGGTCGCCGTCGACGGAGCCGAAATTTCCCTGTCCGTCCAGCAACGGCAGCCGCATGGAGAAATCCTGGGCCATCCGCGCGAGGGCGTCGTAGATGGCCTGGTCGCCGTGCGGGTGGTATTTACCCATGACCTCACCGACGATGCGCGCGGATTTGCGGTAAGGCTTGTTCCACGCATAATTGTTCTCGTGCATGGAGAACAGGATGCGCCGGTGCACGGGTTTAAGTCCGTCGCGAACATCCGGCAGCGCCCGCGCGACAATCACGCTCATAGCGTAATCGAGATACGACGAGCGCATCTCCTCTTCGAGGGCGATGGAGACTATCTGTTCGCTGGAAGGCGTCGTGGGCTTGTCAGTCATGTGGCGTTTGCAATCGCGGCATTATTTAAAAGGGAATATCATCATCAAGATCGCCGCCGCCGCCCTTGGCCGAGCCGCCGCTTCCTTCGCCGCCTCCGCTCGAGCTTGAACCGGCCTCGCCGCCCCCCCCTCCGCCGCCGCCGTCACCGCCGCCGGAATCACGGCGGTCGAGAAGCGTCAAGTTGGAGTTGAAACGTTGCAAGACAACTTCGGTGCTGTATCTGTCCTGTCCGGACTGGTCCTGCCACTTTCGTGTTTGCAACTGCCCTTCGAGATAAACTTTTGATCCCTTGCGAAGATATTGCTCGGCAATCTTGCACAGCGGTTCGGAGAAGATGACGACGCGATGCCATTCGGTTCGTTCGCGGCGGTCGCCGGTGTTGCGGTCGCGCCACGTCTCCGAGGTGGCAACCCGAAGATTGCAAACCGGATTGCCGTCTTGCGTGTGACGAATCTCGGGGTCGGCGCCCAAATTGCCGATGAGAAGAACTTTGTTAACACTGCCAGCCATGATACTCCCTCGCTTTGTACGATTAAACTACGGAGGCCAGCCTACAACAATTTACAAGAAAGCGCTAGGGGAAATTCAAGGAATTTTCGCGGCGTCCAAATTCGTTATTTTTCCCTTTTTAAGCGGGAATCCAATCGGGGCGGATTGTCCCGTGCGCTATGCCGGGCTTGCCTCCAATGACCGCAAGGGGCTTCTCAAACCGCGCAAGAGGGGCTATTCTGCGGCGAGTTTATTTTTCTTTTACGCGCCTTGAGCCTACCCCATGCCTGCCAAATCACAGACCAAGGCGATACGCATCCTCCACGCCAAGGAACACAACCTCAAAAATGTCAGCGTGGACATTCCCCGCAATCGTCTGGTGCTGGTAACGGGCATATCGGGCTCGGGGAAGTCGTCGCTGGCGTTCGACACCCTTTATGCCGAGGGACAGCGTCGATATGTCGAGAGCCTCTCGGCATACGCGCGGCAGTTTCTCGAGGTCATGGGCAAGCCGGATGTCGAGAGCATTGAGGGGCTCTCGCCGGCGATATCCATCGAGCAAAAGACCGGCTCCAGGAATCCGCGCTCAACCGTCGGCACCGTCACCGAAATCCACGACTACATGCGCCTCTTGTATGCCCGCATCGGCATCCCCCACTCGCCGGCGACGGGCCTCCCCATCGAAAGTCAAAGCGTGAGCGAGATGGTCGACCGCGTGCTTGCGCTGCCAAAAGGGTCGCGTCTGTATCTGCTCGCCCCGATTGCACGCGGACGCAAAGGGGAGTACCGCAAGGAATTCGCCGAACTGCGCAAACGGGGATTCCGTCGTGTCCGCGTGGATGGAACGTTGTACGAATTGGAGTCGCCGCCGACGCTGAATAAAAACTTCAAGCATGACATTGAGGTCGTCATCGACCGGCTGGTGCTGGACAAGGACGCCGGCGGGCGCTTGGCGGATTCTCTCGAAACCACCCTGCGCCTCGCCGACGGCATCGCGCTGGTGGAAAGCCTTGATAAAAGCGGCGCAAGCGTCGGCGAGAAGCTTTTGTTTTCGTCCCGCTTTGCCTGTCCGGTTTCGGGCTTCACCATTGAAGAGATCGAGCCGCGCCTGTTTTCGTATAACAGCCCTTTCGGAGCATGCCCGTCCTGCAGCGGCCTGGGCGTAATGTATCGCATTGACCCGGACTTGGTCGTCCCCGACGCGAATCTGTCGTTGCGCGACGGGGCCGTTGCGCCGTGGTCCCGCTCATCCTCGCCCTATTACTTGCAAACCCTTGAGGCTCTCGTGCGCCGTTACAAAGCCTCGATGGATACGCCGTGGAAACGTCTGTCGAAAAAGATGCGCTCGGTTGTATTGAACGGCAGCGGCAATGACGAAATTGAGTTCGTCTACACCGACGGCAGACGCAAACACATAAAGAAGAAACCATTCGAAGGGCTTGTGCCGCATCTTGAGCGCCGTTACCGCGAGACGGACTCTTCGTGGGCGCGCGAGGAAATCGAACAATACCAGACCACGACGGAATGCTCGGCGTGCACGGGCTTTCGTCTCAAGCCGGAGGCGCTGGCGGTGAAGGTGGAGGGGCTGCACATCGGGGAAGTTGCGCGTTTTTCCATCCGCGACGCCCGCGAGTGGTTCGAGGGGCTTGATGCGCGCCTGCGGGGCAACCGGCGCGAGATAGCCGCGCGCATTCTCAAGGAGATATGCGACCGCCTGCAGTTCCTGGACGATGTCGGCCTGGAATATCTGAGCCTGTCGCGCTCCTCGGCGACGCTCTCGGGAGGGGAATCGCAGCGCATTCGCCTGGCTTCGCAGATAGGCTCGGGTTTGACCGGCGTGCTGTATGTGCTGGACGAGCCTTCCATCGGGCTTCACCAGCGTGACAACGCCCGTTTGCTTCGCACGCTCCGCCGTCTATGCGCGCTGGACAACACCGTGATTGTCGTTGAGCATGACGAGGAGGCGATCCTCGCCGCGGACCATATCCTGGAGATGGGGCCGGGCGCGGGCGTTCACGGCGGCGAGATTGTCGCGCAAGGCAGCCCCGCCGTGATTATGAGAAGCCGCAAAAGCCTCACCGGGCAATATCTCTCCGGGCGCAAAAGCATTCCCCTGCCCGCCTTGCGCCGCAGAAGCAATCCCAAGCGAATTCTTCGCATCACCGGCGCGAGCGGAAACAATTTGCAAAACCTCAATGTCTCCCTGCCGTTGGGATTGTTCACTTGCGTAACGGGGGTCTCGGGCGGAGGCAAATCAACGCTGCTGCTCGATACGCTCTACCGCGCGACGGTTCGAAATCTTCACGGCGCGCGCGAGCGACCCGCCCCTTACGAGAAGATCGAGGGGCTTGATCATATCGACAAAGTCATTGACATCAACCAGTCGCCGATAGGAAGAACCCCCCGCTCGAATCCGGCGACTTACACGGGCGCGTTCACGCCGATTCGCGAGTGGTTTGCCGAGCTTCCCGAGGCGCGCGCGCGCGGATACAAACCCGGGCGTTTCTCTTTCAATGTGTCGGGCGGGCGCTGCGAGGAGTGCCAGGGGGACGGCCTCATCCGCATTGAGATGCACTTTCTGCCGGATATCTACGTCACTTGCGACAGCTGCCGCGGCAAGCGTTACAACCGCGAAACTTTAGAGGTGCTGTTTCGGGGCAAGAGCATCGCCGATGTTCTCGACATGAGCGTTGAGGAGGCCCGCGAGTTTTTTAAGGCCGTGCCCGCCGTGCGCGACAAAATGGAAACGCTGGCGCGTGTCGGTTTGGAGTATATGCGTCTGGGCCAGCAGGCAACGACGTTATCGGGAGGCGAAGCGCAGCGGATTAAACTGGCAAAGGAATTGTCGCGCCGTGCAACCGGGCGCACGTTGTATATTCTGGACGAGCCGACAACCGGGCTGCATTTTCACGATGTCGCAAAACTGCTGGAAGTTCTGCATGCGCTGGTGGAGACCGGAAACAGCGTCGTTGTGATTGAGCACAATCTTGAAGTCATTAAAACGGCGGACTGGATTATAGACCTGGGCCCCGAGGGCGGAGACGGCGGCGGGCGGATAGTTGCAAGCGGCACGCCCGAGGAGGTTGCAAAGGTGAAGGCCAGCCACACGGGTCATTTTTTACGGACAATGTTAAAACGCCGCGGAAACGCGAAACCGAAGGCGGCAACAAAAGTGAAGGCGGCTTCGAAGAAACGGCAAAAAGCCCGTTGAGCGTTTCGGCGTTCCGGGCGGGCCGGGAGCGGTGTCCGCCCTCCGCAAACGCGGAAGATGTTTCAATTTGTTTTCCGACTCTTTTCGTGCCGTGCTACACTGCCCTCCCTTGCAACAACGGAGAGAGCCCATGGGTAAGCCCGGGATAATGATTTGCGGACACGGGAGTCGTGACGAGGATGCGGTGCGCGAGTTTCACACTTTGCAGGACGGGTTGAAACGCCTGCTTCCCGAACATGATGTGGACAGCGGGTTTTTGGAGTTTGCGCGCCCGACGATCGGCGAAGGCCTGGACGCCCTGCGCCAACGCGGCAACAAGGATGTCGTTGCGTTGCCCGCAATGTTGTTTGCCGCCGCGCATGCCAAGAACGACATTCCCGCCCTGTTGAACGATTACCGGGCGCATAACGGCATCAATATCCGTTACGGCCGGGAGTTGGGCGTCACGCCCGCCCTGCTGCAGGCGGCAAGCGGACGCATTGCGGACGCCTTGGAGGGTGCCGGCGATCACATCCCCCGCGAGGAGACGCTGCTGCTTTTGGCCGGCCGCGGGGCGTCTGATCCGGATGCCAACGCAAACGTCTCGAAGGTGATGCGTCTGCTGTGGGAGGGCCTGGGGCTGGGCTGGGGCGAAGTTTGCTACTCCGGCGTAACTTTCCCGTTGACCGCGCCGGCGCTTGATCACGCCGCCCGCATGGGCTTCAAGCGCATCGTGATATTCCCGTGGTTTTTGTTCACCGGCGTTTTGGTCAAGCGGATTTACGCGGCGGTGGATGAAGCCGCGCGTGCGCATCCCGGTGTTGAATTCGTCAAGGCGAAATATTTTTCGGACCATCCGCTTATCTTGCAAACGTTTCTCGAGCGCGCGCAGGAGGTCGACAGCGGCGACAATGCCATGAACTGCCAGCTGTGCAAATACCGCGAAGGCATGCCGGGTTTTGAGGCGGAAGTCGGACTGCCGCAGGAGAGTCACCATCATCATGTCGAGGGTATCGGCACCGGTGCGCACGCGCATGCACACACGCATGATCACGACCATTCGCACCGCCCCGCCTACCCTCACGCCGACCACCCTCTCGGACCCGCAAGCCTGAAGAAGGAATGAAATTCTCGTATACGCGCGCGCCCGAGGAGATATTGCGCCGCTCTTTCGCGCAGGTTTCCCAGGCGTGCGATCTCGCCCGCCTGCCCGCCGACCTTCACGGCGTCGCGTTGCGCCTGGTTCATGCGTGTGCAATGCCGGAAATCGTCGACCGTCTGGCATGGCGCGGCAACGTCGGCGCAATCGGGAACGAACTGCTCTCAAGAGGCGCGCCGATACTCACCGACTGCCGCATGGCCGCGAGCGGAATCTCCCATGCGCAACACTCCCGCATCGATTGTTTTCTTGATGCCGGCGGCTGCGACGCCCTTGCCCTCCGGGAGCATATAACGCGCTCGGCGGCGGGTGTGCGCCTCTGGCGGGAGCGCATCGGCGGCTCGATTGTTGTTTTCGGCAACGCACCGACCGCTTTGTTTCAACTGCTTGAGCTTATCGAGGAAGGCATCAAGCCCCCTGCATTATTGCTGGCGTTTCCAATCGGCTTTGTCGGCGCGGCGGAATCGAAGCAGGCCCTGGTCGAAAGCGAGGGCGATTTTCCTTTTTGCAGCCTGCTGGGACGTTTTGGCGGCAGCGCGCTGGCGGCGGCGGCGGTGAACGCCCTGGCGAACCCGCCGAAGGCATCGACAACATGACCGCATCGCAGGTTTGGCTAACGATTGTCGGCATCGGCGACGACGGCTGGGACGGCTTGAGCGTGCACGCCAGAGACGTCGTCGAGCAATCCGGGTGCATCATCGGTTCCGAGCGGCAATTGCGCCTGCTTCCGGACTCGATGGCGCGGCGCGGCGAATCCTGGAGCGGCGACATCACATCATTGCTTGAGGGACTAAAGCAAGCGCGCAAAAAGCACGGAACGGTCTGTTTGCTGGCGAGCGGGGATCCGATGTGGCACGGCCTGGGAGCGTCTTTGTCGACTCATTTGGACAAGGAGGAGTTTTGCGTGCTGCCCGGAGTTTCTTCGCGTTCCTGGGCGGCGGCCCGCCTGGGCTGGGCTTTGCAGGAAGTGACTTGCCTAAGCCTGCATAATCGGCCGGTGAATCTTTTGCACGCGCACATTGCCCCGCGCGCCCGGCTGCTTCTGCTTTCGCGCGACGGCGACACGCCCGCGATGGTAGCGAAACTCCTGTGTGAACGCGGTTACGGATCGAGTGTCCTGCGGGTGCTGGAGCATTTGGGAGGCGAGCGTGAACGCATCCGTGAAACGAGCGCGGAAGGTTTCAATCTCGCCGACATCGCCTCCCTTAATATGGTTGCCGTCGAGGTCGGCGAACACTGCGGCAGGGACGATGCCGCCCTCTTCGGCCTTGCCGACGATTTGTTCGCCCATGACGGGAACATCACCCGCCGGGACCTTCGCGCGATGGCGCTTGCGCGCCTGGCCTGCCTCCCGGGAGCATTGCTGTGGGATGTCGGCGCGGGGAGCGGTTCGTTGAGCGTGGAGTGGATGCGCCTGCATCACGGCAACCGCGCGATTGCAATTGAAGCGCGGGAGGACCGCTGCCGTTTGATTGAATCCAATCGCGATGTTTTCGGCGTTCCCGGGCTGGATATTTGCACGGGAACGGCACCGGAGGCGCTCAAAGGCTTGCCGGCTCCGGATGCAATTTTTGTCGGCGGTGGCGTTTCCACCGACGGCGTGTTGGCGGCAAGTTGGAATTCGTTGCGTGCGGGAGGATGCATGGTTGCGCATGCGGTTTCGGTGGAAGGCGAAGCGGCGCTGGTGAAATTTCGCCGGGAAGCCGGAGGCGAGTTGCTGCGCATCGGCTGCGAGCGGCTGGACGCGCTTGGCAGCATGGAGGGCTGGCGTCCGCTCCGCTCGATCGTGACATTCTCGGCGCGTAAAAACGGAGCGCAAAAATGACCGGGGGAACGCTGTACGGCATCGGCGTCGGCCCGGGCGACCCGCAATTGATAACGCTAAAGGCTCTCGGGCTGCTGCAGCAAGCTCCGGTGATTGCGTATCCGGCACCGGAGCACGGCGAGAGTTTGACGCGCCGGATAGTCGCGCCGCACCTGGATGCCCGCGGTGATGCGTTTGAGGAGATCGCCTTGCGAATGCCGATAGAGATCGCGCGTTTTCCGGCTCAAGAAGCCTATGACCAGGCCGAGGCATTGTTGGGCAAACGTTTGCGCGAAGGAAAGGATGTTGTCGTGTTGTGCGAAGGCGACCCGTTTTTGTACGGCTCGTTCATGTATTTGTTCGCACGCATGGTGCGGGAGTTTCGTGTTGAGGTGGTCGCCGGGGTTTCATCGATAAATGCCTGTGCGGCGGCGCTGGGGAAGCCCTTGTGCGCACGGGATGACCGCGTGAGCGTGCTGCCGGCGGGCTTGCCGGAGGCGCGTTTGCTGGAATCGTTGCATACAAGCGAAACCTGCGTGTTGATTAAGGTCGGGCGCCATCTTGGGAAACTGCGGGAGATGTTGCGCGGCGCGGGGCTGGTGGAAAACGCGAGTTATGTGGAGTATGCGACAATGAACAAGCAGCGGGTTTTGCCGTTGGGGAAGTTCGAGGGGGACGCCGCTCCGTATTTTTCGATGATATTGGTGCATCGAGACGGTGACGCTCGCGGCTTGTGGGAGAAAAAAGCGTGATGACGACGCCGGCTTTGATTGCGCTAACGCAGAAAGGTGCGGCAACGGCGCAGCGTTTATTGCAAATTTTTCCGGATGCGGAGATATACGCGCGCGAAGGCCGTGTCGCAGATGCGCATAGTTATTTCTCGAGCATCAAGGAAGTGCTGCCCGTGCTGTTTGCGCGCGGCGTTCCGATAATCGCATTTTGCTCGACCGGGATTATCATCCGCACGCTCGCACCAACGCTAAATGAAAAGCATGCCGAGCCGCCGGTATTGGCACTGAGTGAAGACGGCGAGCGGATCGTTCCTCTGCTGGGCGGGCACCGGGGCGGCCATGCGCTCGCACAGGAAATCGCCGAACATCTCGGAGGCTGGATTGCCTCGACCGGAGCGGGAGAAAACCGTTTTGGCGTGATGCTGGATGCACCGCCCGCCGGCTACCATCTTTCGAACGCTTCGGATTATCCGGCGTTTGTTGCCGAGTTGTTGCAACAAGAGGAAGTATGCCTGAAGCGGGACGATGATGCTCCCCCTCCCCCGTGGTTGACGCAATCCCGTTTGCCGTGGAAAAAGACGGCGGAGTTGTCCATTCATGCCACCATCAAGGAAGAGCGGGGAAATTCGAAGCGGCTGGTCTATCATCCCCGCAGATTGCTCATGGGAGTTGGCTGCGAGCGCGGCGTTGATGCGAAAGAATTGCTTGCGCTGGCGGATGATGTATTGCGCCGTGAAAACTTGTCACGCGATTCAATAGCGGCGGTCGTGTCGGTGGACGTGAAAACGGACGAGCCCGCGTTGATTCGCCTGGGGGAGACATTGAATGTTCCTGTTCGTTTTTTTTCCGCGGAGCGGTTGGAACGCGAGACTCCGCGTTTGAAGAATCCTTCGAAGGAGGTTTTTGCGGCAATTGGATGCCATGGCGTCGCCGAGGCGTCCGCGCTGGCGGGCGCGGGCGAAGATGCCGTGTTGCTGGTTGAGAAGAACAAGAGCGCCCGGGCGACTTGCGCGATTGCGCGGGCGAAGATGCCGGTGGATGTCGAAAATGTCGGTCGCGGACGCGGCAGCCTTGTGATTGTGGGCATGGGACCGGGCGGTTCGGCGATGCGCTCCAGGGAGGCGGAGCAGTCACTGGCAACGGCAAGTGACATTGTCGGTTATCATTTGTACTTGCGCCTGCTCGGTCCTTTGGCGGAGGGCAAGCGGCTGCATGGTTTCGAGCTCGGAGAAGAACAAGCCCGCGCAAAGAAGGCGTTGGAGTTGGCCGAACGCGGCCGTGATGTTGTTCTGGTGTCCTCGGGGGATGCGGGAATTTATGCGATGGCATCGCCTTTGTTCGAGATACTGGAGGCGCACGGGAAGCATGGATTTGCATTACGGGTCGTTCCGGGGATTTCCGCGATGCAGGCTGCGGCGGCTCGAGGCGGGGCGCCGCTCGGGCATGATTTTGCGGTGATTTCGCTTTCGGATTTGCTCACGCCCTGGGAACAGATAGAAAAACGCTTGTCGGCGGCACTGGAAGGCGATTTTGTGATTGCCTTGTATAATCCGGTTTCGAAACGCCGGGAACATCGATTGGCCCGTGCACTGGAATTGCTGCGCTCGATTCGCGCCCCGGCGACTCCGGTGGTGGTTGCGCGCAATCTTGGCCGCGAAAACGAGCGCGTACGCACCGTTGCATTGGAAGAAGTTAACGCAGACGAGATCGACATGATGACCCTTCTGTTAATTGGTTCGTCCAAGACCCGTTGTTTCGGCGACCGGGTTTACACGCCGAGGGGATATTCGGAGGAGAAATGACGGTACATTTCATTGGAGCGGGGCCGGGGGCCGCGGATTTGCTGACTTTACGGGCGAGAGATTTGATTGCCTCTGCCGGACTGGTTTTGTATGCGGGCTCGCTGGTCCCCAAGGAAGTGCTTGCGCACGCGCGGACGGATGCGCGCATGGTCGACAGCGCGTCCTTGACGCTCGACGAGATTATCGAGCAGATATCATCGGCGCATGCGGACGGCGAGGATGTTGCACGAGTGCATTCCGGGGATCCGTCTTTGTACGGCGCGATCGGGGAGCAGATGCGGCGCCTCCGCGCGCTGGGGATTGATTATGACGTAACGCCCGGGGTTCCCGCATATGCAGCCGCCGCCGCGGCATTGTGCGTGGAATTGACCCTGCCGGATGTAAGCCAGAGCGTTGTGCTGACCCGCACGCAAGGCAAGGCGTCGGCGATGCCGAAACGTGAATCACTGGACGCCTTCGCCGCGACGGGAGCGACCTTGGCGATACACCTGTCCATTCGAAATTTGTCGAAAGTTTGCCGCGCTCTCGAGCCTCATTACGGAAGCGACTGTCCCGTCGTGGTTGCCTATCGCGTCGGCTGGGAGGATGAAGCCTTTGTTCGCGGAACGCTGGAATCAATAGTTTCGCTCGTCCGCCCGTTGAAGATCACGCGCACGGCGTTGATACTGGTCGGACGCGTTTTAGGCGATGCAAATTTTTCGGACAGCCGCCTGTATGACGAAACGCACGCACACGTGCTGCGACCGAAGCGGAAATCTAGCGCAACTGCCCGGTCACCCAATCGAAAGCCTCGCTGACGTTTTTAACCCGCGTGCCGGGCACGGGCGGAGGCGATGCGAGCATCCATACGGGAATGTGCAATTCTCTTGCGGCATCGATTTTCGCCCGCGTCGCATCACCGCCGGAATTCTTACTCGCCAATAATTCGATTTTCCACTTTTGCAGCAAAGCACGCTCGCCCTCCAACTCGAAGGGTCCCCTCTCCAACAACAATTCCCCCGAAGGAAAATGCCGCTTGAAGTCCGATCCGTCGGAAAAATTCGGAGATTCGATGGACCTTACAAGAAAGAAGACATCTTGCCGCATTGCGAAATCTTCCAGGCCCTGCGAGCCTACCGACACGAACACCCTGGCTTTTGCGGGCAGATCCGCCGCCATCTCTTTCAGGGAATCGAACTCCCGCCATGTGTCACCGGGCCGCGCCGTCCAGGCTTCCCGGTGCAATTGCGCCCTGGAAATATTGCAGCGCTGCGCCGCTTCGGCGGCGTTTTTTGAGATTTCCGCCGCATGGGGATGGGTCGCATCAAGCAGCAAATCGATATTGCTTTCGCGCAGGAAGCGTTCGAGTCCGGCAACACCGCCGAATCCCCCTCTCCTGACATTTCCGTCAACATGAACGGCTTTTTGCGTGCGTCCGGCGAGCGAGTAGAAAAGTTCGAGTCCGCGGCATTTGCGCAGATCTTGTGCAAGTTCGCGCGCCTCGATGGTTCCGCCCAGGAGGAGGAGTCGCGTCATTCGGCGTGCCCAATGAGGGTGCCGCTGCGGTCAATGACGAGCAATTCGACCGCGACGCTTTCGGGCAGCATGGTGACAACGCGTTCGCGTGCGGCGGATGCGATGGCATTGCCGATATGGACGCCTTCGCACATAAGGAGCACCTCGCCGATGCTCCCGGCGCTTTCGATGCGCCGCAAGATGGATTCGTCCGCACCGGCGCTTTTTGCCAACCGCGCGAGAAAGCGGAAATCAATGCTTGAACGTCCCGAGTGCAAATCGTTCGCGCCGTTCGCCAGTTTGGAGATTTTGCCCGCGCCGCCGGCGATGGTGACCCGCTCGACCGGATGCTCGCGCAGGTATTTGAGGAACCCGCCGGCGAAATCGCCCATGTCGATGGTTGCGGCTTCCTCAAGTCCGCGCCGGCGCAACAACGCTTCGGAAAGTTTGCCGGTTGCGGCTCCAATGTGCCGAATGCCTGCGGCCCGTGCGACGTCAATGCCCTGCCGGATAGAATGTATCCACGCGGAGCATGAATAAGGGATGACGATTCCTGTTGTGCCCAGGATGGAGAGTCCCCCTTTAATGCCAAGTTTCGGGTTCCAGGTTTTTTGCGCGAGTTCCTCGCCTCCGGGGATAGCGACTTCGATGATGACGTCATCGCCCCCTTCCCGTTTGATTGCGTTTTGGATCATTCGACGCGGTGCCGGGTTGATGGCCGGCTCGCCGACTTCCAAGGGCAGGCCCGCGCGGGTGACGGTGCCGACGCCCTCGCCCGCCCGGAACGACACGCCCGATCCGGCCGCACCCTGTTCGACGCTCACGACCACCATGGCTTGGTGCGTAACGTCCGGATCGTCGCCTGCGTCTTTGACGATTCCCGCGGTGCAGCGTTTGCCCTCCCGTTGCTTGAGCGCAACGGCAAAAACGGGACGTTTGCCGTTGTCGAGTTCGATCTCGACGGAATCGGGGAAGTTGCCGCCCCGGAGCGCCCGGAAGGCCGCGATGGCCGCGGCGGTTGCACATGCCCCGGTGGTCCAGCCGCGGCGCAATCTTGTCTCATTTTTCATGTTTGCATTCTTGCATATTGTGTCCTGTCGTCCCATTCTATCACTTTATTTGTGGAGGTTAGCATTAAGAGTTTTGCCCGCGGATTGATGATAGCTGCGCCGTGCTCGGGTGCCGGGAAGAGTTTGATAACTCTGTGCCTGCTGTCCGGGTTTGCGCGCCGGGGGCTGGCGCTTTCTTCCGTGAAAATCGGCCCCGATTACATTGACGCGGCCTTTCACAGGGAGGCCAGCGGAGGCGTATGCGTCAACCTGGACGGCTGGGCGATGCGCACGGATGTATTGCTCGAGACGGCCGCATTTGCGTCCGTGGACGCGGACCTGCTGCTTGCGGAGGGTGTCATGGGCATGTTTGACGGTGCACGCGACGGTGCCGGTTCAAGCGCCGATGTTGCGGCGGCGATGGGATGGAATGTCGTGCTGGTTGTGGACGGGCGCGGCACGGGACGTTCGATTGGAGCGCTGGTAAAGGGTTTTGCAAACTTTCGCGACGATATCTGCGTGGGCGGCGTGCTGTTGAACCGCGTGCGCTCGCCGCTGCATCAAAAACTTTTGGAGGAAGGCTGCCGTGACGCCGGTGTTGAAGTTCTGGGGGCAATTCCGGAGGATGCGGGACTCCACCTGCCCCATCGGCATTTGGGTTTGGTCCAGGCCGCCGAACACCCCGACTTGAAGGAATTGCTGCATCGAGGGGCGGAGATTGCCGAAAAACATATCGATATGGATCGCATGCTGGCTTTGGCACGTCCGCTAAAGAACGTCCCCGCCCCGAAAGCCGGCGCACCTTTTACGCCGCCGGCACAAAACATCGCGGTTGCAAAAGACATTGCCTTTGCTTTCACGTATCCGAGCTGGTTTACCGCATGGCGCAACGCGGGAGCGGAAGTTTCCTTTTTCTCGCCTCTTTGCGATGAAGCCCCCCGGGAAGATTGCGACTTCG
This sequence comes from Hyphomicrobiales bacterium, assembly GCA_026708505.1. Taxonomy (GTDB): domain Bacteria; phylum Pseudomonadota; class Alphaproteobacteria; order JAPOUT01; family JAPOUT01; genus JAPOUT01. The sequence continues at coordinate 56,426 of JAPOUU010000108.1, forward strand.
TTTTTCTGCCGGGCGGCTATCCCGAACTTCACGCGGAACGGCTTGCAAACGCATCGAACTTCCTGCGCGGATTGCAATCGGCGCAAAAAAGGGGCGCGATGATTTACGGCGAATGCGGCGGCTACATTGTTCTCGGCGAAGGGCTTACGGACGAACACGGCGAGCGTCACGCTTTTGCCGGACTCCTGCCGTTGGAGACCCGCTTTGGCGGCGAACGCACGCTCGGCTACCGGCGCGCCCGCTTGCTCGCGGACGGCTTTCTGGGCGCGCAGGGAGACGGTTTCCGCGGTCACGAATTCCACTTTGTCGCGGAAGTCGCTCCGGCCGGTGCGCCGCCCGCCCCTCTATTCGAGATAACCCCGCCCGATTTTGCCGGCGAGGCGGCCGCCGCCCATATCGCAGGCATGCGCACAGGAAAAGTAATGGGGTCGTTCCTGCATCTTATTGACCGCTGCGCTTCGACCTCGGCGGGTGCGACCTTGCCATAGCGGAATGGAGGTCGAGGCAGCGTTCCATCCATGCATGCAAAGGCTCGTCCTGTCCGATGATATTCCTGTTTGAGACGATGCGCGCCCACTGCAGCGATGAAAACAAAATATAATCGGCGAAGATGGGGGTTTCTCCTCCGAAAAACTTTGCACGTTCGAGGGCTTTGCTTGCGGGCATGAGAGCTTCTCGAGCGGCTTGGATGCCTGCATCGGCGTTTGAAGCGAGTTCTTCGAGCGTTTTTCCAAAACGCTTTTCCCGTGTCGTGCGGAAATATTCCACATCCCTGTCATCAAGGCACTCGAGAACTTCGCACATGAGCGTCGGCGCAAACACCCTGTGAACACTGAGCTCGACCCAGTTTTTGAAAAATCCGTTGAATTCGATTCCCCGCTCGCCGCCGAACAAGGAGGGCTCTTTCGGGAATTTTTCCTCGAGATATGTTGCGATGTGCCACGAGTCGGAGATCATCTTGCCGTCCTGTTCGAACACGGGAACGCTCTTCCATGGCTCGCCCGTATGGGGGATGTCCGCGATTTCGCCGAAACGCACGGGAATGATTTGTGCGGTGACGCCTTTGTGTGCGAGCGCCATTCGCGCGCGCCAACCAAAAGGGCTGAAGTGGAGTCCGTCGCGTCCGACAAGGTCGTAGAGTTTAGTCATGTGTGTGCTCCTTAATATGCGTATTGCGTGAAGATGTTTGTGATGTTGCCGTTCCATTTGCCATGATAGCACTCGAGTAATTCTTGTGCGAGGGTTTGTTCGCTCGAGAGTATTTCCTCGACGGGATGCAGAAAGTGGGTTTCGTCATTGCCGTCGCTGTCGAGATTGGCGCGCGCCTTGAGGCCGTTATGCGAAAGTTCGGTGAATTTCCGCGCCCATTTGATGAGGGGCTCGCCGCGCAGGGGGGTTGCGAGTCCGTCTTTGGGGACCTGTTGGCGCATTTGGTTTCGTTCGGACGCGCTCCAGTCGCGCACCATCTGCCAAGCGGCATCAAGTGAATCGTCATGGTAGAGAAGTCCCACCCAAAAAGCCGGAAGCGCGCATAGTTGCGGCTGCGGGCCGCTGTCTGCGCCGCGCATCTCAAGGAAGCGCTTGAGCCGGGCCTCGGGGAAGATGGTTGTGAGGTGGTTTCCCCAGTCGGATTCGGAGGGGCGATCGCCCTCAAGTCCGGAAAGTTTTCCGTCCAGGAAATCCCGAAAGGATTTGCCGGAGACATCAATGTAGCGACCGTCCCGGTGAACAAAATAGAGCGGAACGTCCAGGGCGTATTCCGCGTATTTTGCAAATCCGAAATCGGGCTCGAAGGCCTGGTCGAGCATGCCGGTTCGCTGCTCGTCGGTGTGCAGCCAGAGCTGCGACCGGTAGGACTGGTATTCGGTCGGCTTGCCGTCGACAAAGGGGGAATTTGCGAAAATCGCGGTTGCCATGGGTTGGAGCGCAAGGGCGACACGAAGTTTTTTGACCATGTCGGCTTCGCTGGAGAAATCGAGGTTGACCTGGACGGTGCAGGTTCGAAACATCATGTCCCGTCCCTGGCTTTGGATTTGCTTCATATATTTTTCGATGATGCCGTATCTTCCCTTTGGCATGCGAGGCATATCCTCGAGGGACCAGTGCGGACAAAATCCAAGCCCCAGGAATCCAATGCCGAGTTCTTGCGCGATCGTATGCACCTGCTCGAGATGGGAGCCGACCTCCTTGCAAGTTTGATGGAGGGTTTTCAACATGGCGCCGGAGAGTTCGAATTGCCCGCCGGGTTCCAGCGAGATGTTCGCGCCGCTTGTGCCGTCCGGCAGTTTTTGCTCGAGCCCGATGATATTGTCGCCTTCGTAATGGGGACTCCAGCCGAACTGCTGCAGCCGGGTCAAAAGCGCTTGAATGCCGCTCTCCCCTCCGTAGGGAACCGGCGAGAAATCCTTTTCGCGGAAGCCGAATTTTTCGTGTTCGGTTCCAATCCACCACTGCTCTTTCGGCTTGCATCCCTGCTCGAAATATTCGACCAAGGCGTCAAAGCCGTCGAGCGGTTCGCTGTTTCCTTGCGCGAGAATACTCATGCGGCGCGCCTCCGTGCGGCTTCAATGCCGGCCGCCCTGAGCAATGCGAGGGTTTCGCGTATCGGCAGGCCGGACGCTCCCGAGAAGGAACCGTCGAGTTTCCGGACAAAACGTTCGCCGGTTTTTTGTATTGCATAGGCGCCGGCGCGGTTGTTCCATTCGTTTGTGTCGAGATAGGCTTCGATCTCGTCGGGATGGAGTCGCTTGAAGAAGACGTGGGTGACGGACATCTTTGCGCCAATAGCATTTCCGTCCCGCAGGACGCACACGGCGGTATGGACCCGGTGCGTGGATCCCGAGAGGATCTTTAGAATCTCGCGCGCGTGATCCCTCCCTGCCGGCTTGGGGAGAATGCGCCGCCCTTTCGCGACCACCGTATCGGCCGCAAGAACGATTGCGCCGGCCCGGGCGTTGCTGACAGTTTCGGCTTTTGCGCGTGCCAGCCGCGCCGCCGCTTGTCTCGGTGTTTCTGCTTTCAGGGGAGCCTCGTCGATGTTTGCACCGACAACCTCGTCGGGCTTTAGGTTCAATTGTTGCAAGAGTTCAAGCCTTTGTTGTGACTCACTTGCGAGGATGAACATATTCGAATTTATTTAAATCGATATGTGATGCGTCCTTTCGTGAGGTCGTATGGAGTCATTTCGACCAACACTTTGTCCCCGGGACGTACTCGGATGTAGTTTTTGCGCATTTTCCCTGCCATGTGAGCGATGATTTCGTGTCCGTTCTCAAGTTCGATTTTGAACATGGTGTTCGGCCGGGCTTCGATGACGATGCCGCTAAACTCGAGGAATTCTTCTTTTGCCATGAATGTTATCAGTTGCGTTGGCGGGATATGGTTATGCTGGGTTGTAAGTCTCTAATGAGAATCGTTATTTTGCAAGCCTATTGCTTTCCCCTCTGGAACGGCCGGGGCGTTTCGACGGTGAAAAGCCGCTGATCGAGGGGGATGCCTTCGATGAGTTGCGAGAGTCTGATAAGGGTTCTTCTGCCTTGGGGGTCCGTGATAATCCACTGCCGCAGGGCAAGAACGGGCTGGTCGAAGATGAGGGTGATTTCACCTTTTTGGGAGCTTTTGTTGTCGCGAAGGTGCAGGAGGATTTTGTCGTTCTCTCGAAAGAGACCGCGAATGTCCGCGTCTTTTTCAATATCGATGTTGCCGGCAAGGAGAAACGCCAGGGGCGTTTCCTCCAGAGGGTAGCGCTGGACGGAGTTCGGGAATTGCGCTTCGACAACATTGACCCATCTTCCGTTTGCGACGACCGTGAGGGACCCCCGGGGGAAATACTCAAAACGGATGCGCCCGGGACGTTGCAGGTAGAAGATTCCGTCGCGTCGATGGCCGCTTGCATCGATTTGGGCAAACTCCCCTTGCAGATGGACGAGTTCATTGAAGTAATCGTTGATTTGCCCGATGATCTGCGCGCGTTCGGATGAATCCTGTGCGGGTGCGGGAGTCGCAAGAAAAACGAAACCCAAGACAAGCAGCAAAAGCCTCACGAGCTGTCGCCCTGGCGAGTGAGAACTTCACGTCTTCCCATGTGGTTTGGTTCGGAAATAATTCCCTGTTCTTGCATTTGCTCGATGATGCGGGCGGAACGGTTGTATCCGATGCGAAGCTTGCGCTGGATATAGGATGTGGATGCGTATTTTTCATTTTGAATTAGCGCAAGCGCCCGATTGTAAAGATCCTGGTCCGGGTTGTTGTCGTCGGCCGGCGCGAAGAAATTGTCGACGCCGTCCTCGTCGTTTTGCTCGGTGACATCAAGGAGATAGTCGGGTGCGCCTTGTTGTTTGAGATAGCGCGCCACCTTCTCGACATCTTCGTCGGAAAGGAACGCGCCGTGGATGCGTTCGATGCGCCCGCCGCCGCTCATGTAAAGCATGTCGCCGCGCCCGAGGAGTTGTTCGGCACCCTGTTCTCCGAGGATGGTGCGGCTGTCGATTTTGGAGGTCATCTGGAAGGAGACGCGGTTCGGGAAGTTTGCCTTAATGGTGCCGGTGATGACATCAACGGAGGGGCGCTGTGTTGCGGTAATCATGTGGATGCCCGCGGCCCGCGCCATTTGAGCGAGGCGCTGGACGGCGATTTCGATTTCTTTGCCGGCGACAAGCATGAGGTCCGCCATTTCATCAACAATGACAACGATGTAGGGCATGGTCTCAAGGGCGAGTTCCTCTTCTTCGTAGAGCAGTTTGCCGGTTTCGGCGTCCACGCCGGTTTGAACGGTTCTGGTCAGATGCTCGCCTTTTCTCTCGGCTTCACGGATCCGCTGGTTGTAAGTTTCGATGTTTCGCACGCCGAGCTTTGAAATCTTGCGGTATCGATTTTCCATTTCCCTCACGAGCCACTTGAGCGCGACGACGGCTTTCTTGGGGTCGGTGACGACCGGCGTCAGCAAATGGGGGATATCGTCGTAGACGGAAAGCTCGAGCATTTTGGGATCGATCATGATGAGGCGGCACTGCTCGGGAGTGAGCCGGTAGAGCAGCGACAGGAGCAGCGCGTTGATGGCAACGGATTTCCCCGAACCGGTCGTTCCCGCGATCAGCAGGTGCGGCATTCGCGCAAGATCGACGACAATGGGCTCGCCCGTGATGCTTTTGCCGAGGATGATGGGAAGTTTCATTTTGCTGCCGGTACCGGCGAACGCGGTGCATCCGAGCAATTCGCGCAAGGCGACGAGTTCGCGGTGTTCGTTCGGCAACTCGATGCCGATGGCGTTGCGTCCGGGCACGACGGCGATGCGAGTCGAAACGGCGCTCATGGAGCGTGCGATGTCATCGGCCAGTCCGATGACGCGCGACGACTTCACCCCCGATGCCGGCTCGAGCTCGTAAAGCGTGACAACCGGACCGTTCCTTATATTGATAATTTTGCCGGAGATGCCGAAGTCGGCAAGCACGCTCTCGAGCAGCGATGTTTCCTGTAAAATCTCCTGCCTGGTTCTTTCGTGCCTGGCGGCGTCTTCGGTTGCCTCGAGGAGATCCAGGGGCGGAGCCCGGTAGCCGTCCTTTCTATTCTTCTTGTCGAATTCGAGGCCCGTTTGAACCGCCGCGCTGATTCTCGTCTTGCGGCGGATGCTTGAAGCCCGTTTGGGTTTCTCGGCAACCGATTCGCGCGATTCGCGGTTTTGTCCAATAATGTCGTTTTCTTCGAACTCCTCAAGGGCGAATTCTTCATATTTTTGCCCTTCGTCAAAAAATTTTTTCCAACCCGCAATGGTTGCATTGGCAATGCTCCTAAGAAGCCTCCGGCCCCGACTTTGATTCGAAGCCGTAAAATCCAGTTTTTCCGCCATTTCCCCGTAGTTTTTCCCGGTTTTGGACGCGGGAGAGGAAGGAGAAGTGCGAACGGGCCAATCCATAGCGAAGGCAAGGAGCAAAATTGCGGCGCTTCCGGCGATTATTCCGATGACACCGTTGAGCAAGAGGGTGGATTCGATGTAGGGATTGAGGGCGGCTTCGAAGGAGGCGACTAGGAAGCCTCCGATGCTCCCGCCGACGCCCGCCGATGTCGCGCCCCAGTTCTCCGGCGCGAGCGCCAGGGTTGCCGCGACGAAAACCGGCGCTACGGCACAGGAAGCGATGCGCCAAAGGATTCCCTCCACCGGGTCATGGCAGAGCATTCTCCATCCCCACATTGCCAGCGGAATACAGAAGAAAAACCCCGCGTATCCGAGATATTGGTAGGACAAATCCGCCAAGACGGCCCCGCCCTGCCCTAACGGATTTTGCACGTCCGCCGAGATGTCGTGATTCCAACTGGGATCTTGCGGCGACCATCCGATCAGCGCCACCAGCACGGCGGCGCAGACAGCCAGTAACCCCACGCCTATCGCCTCGTTCAGGCGCTTGCGCAGAAATACCCGCACCGCTGTCGGGAGCCATTCGATTCGCGTAGAAGACTGGGTGAAAGCCATCCGCCTCTCTCCGTTGATTTACCTGCGCGAACTATATGGGGAATCGATGGGTTTGTCGAGTTTTTATTTTTGAGAAATTCTATTTTGTGGAAAAGTTTATGTAAAATATGAAATGTAATATATGAGAATTTGTATTCTATATCGTTGAAAATAAACGAATTTACGAGTTCGATAATATTTCCAGGATGGCGCGATGAAGTTGAATATTGCCCGCTGCAACGGTGTTGAATTCACCTCCGGTCTCGCATGAAAGAGGATTTCCGCTCCAATCTGTAATGATTCCACCCGCGCCTGCGACGATGGGAACGAGGGGCAGCACGTCGTAGTAGCGCAGGTCGGCCTCAACGACGGCGTCCGCCCACCCTGCCGCCAGGGCGCAGTAGAGATAGCAATCGCCGCCGAACCGGCGCATTTTCGCCTGTTTGGCGAGGTTTTCGAAGGCCCTGCCGGAGAACATAGCAGGATCGGTCGCCCCCAAAACCGCCTCCCGGATATCACGGCAATCGCGTGTTTTCAGGGGCGTCCGCACGCCCTCCCTGATTCGAAAACTCCCCTGCGACGAACCTTCGAATCGCTCCCCCACGAACGGCTGGTTCATAATGCCGAGCAACGGCGTATCGCCGTCATATAGGGCGATAAGCGTTCCCCACAAGGGCAATCCCATGACGAAGGACCTTGTCCCGTCAATGGGGTCAAGGATCCACCGCATGGACGCCTCCGCGTTGGTGACGCCCTGCTCTTCTCCGAGAATCGCGTGGGCCGGGAAGCGCGCCCCGATCATCTCGCGCATGACGGCTTCCGATTCCCTGTCGGCTTGCGTAACAGGGTCAAAGCCCCTCTTCCCTTTGCTCTCAACCGCCGCCGCCTGCCGGAAGTATCGTTGAACGGCCTTCCCGGACGCTTCGGCGAGTTCGTGCGCGAAGGCGATGAATTCATTAATGTTCGCGTTTGTCACGGGAGCATTTTACGAGGGCTTCTCGTGCGCGACAATCCCTCAAATACATTCGGCAAGAAGCCTGTCGAGTCATCTGAAAGTGCGCAAAGCGTCCAACGTCACCCTTAATACTATTTAAAGCAGAGTAAAATAGATTAAATAACAAGTATAACGGAAATATCAAAAGTTAACTTCTAGTAAAAAGTGTAATGCTTATCCATTTAAGTTGGCATTGTGTGGATTTTTATTTTTATATTCGTGAGAACCCTCATTCGTTGATAGCACGATATAACTTCACAACTTCTCCACTATACGGTCCCAACCAATGCCCAAGAAGAAATCTGCAAAACAAACCTCAGGCAAACCCCATCCCGTTGATGTCTACGTCGGCAAGCGAATCAAGCAGCTCCGATGGCTCAAAGGCATGACGCAACAACAACTCGCCAAGCAGGTCGGCGTCAAATTCCAGCAAGTTCAAAAGTATGAAACCGGGGCGAACCGCGTGTCGGCCTCGCGCCTGTGGCAATTGTGCGAAGCGCTTAACGTGCCTGTGTCCTTCTTCTTCGAAGGCTATCCCGAGAACAAGCCCTCGTCCAAGTCGCGGGGTTTCTCCGAGAACAACGACGTCCTCAATGAGCGCGAAGCCCTTGAACTCGTGCGCGCCTACTACGCCCATCCGGCAGGCTTCCGCCGGCATATTCTCGACCTCGTTAAATCCCTCCCAAAATACTTCACTCCCCGCTCCACCCGGCGCACATAGGATTCACTCCCACCGTCTCGGGCAAAACGGCTCAAGGTTGAAATCGCATCTTCCCGAAGCCAGCAGTTCCGCCATGCTCCTGCCGACAACGGGCGCAAGCCCGAAACCATGTCCGCTGAAACCTGCGGCGATGGCGAGTCCGGGAACGGCGGTTTCGGCGGAGATAACGGGCAACTCATCGGGCATGAAATCAATCTGCCCCGCCCAGGAGTTTTCGAAATGCAGTTCCGGCGCATCGGGATATTCTTCCCGGAACAATCGCGCGGCCTGACGCAACCCCGCGGCATCGGGCTTGGGATCAAGGATTCTGTGCCGGGTGAAATCCTTGTATTCGCCCGCTAAAGCCTCCCGGCTCGTTCGGCTGAATGCAAACTTGAGTTTGCGCCAGTGCTTTCGCGCCAACGGTACATAGCTTGCACCAAAGCGAAAACTATCCAGGCAAAGATCATGGAATCCGTCTGCGGCGACAGCGATGATAACGCGGCCGTCCGGACGCTGCCGATGCGCACACTTCCCCCAGACGACAAGTTTGCGAAGATTGAGTTCGATGGGCCGTGTTTTTGCAACGGATGCGCGCACCCACAGCGAGGGATGCCGAACTCCGAGCGGATCGAGAATCCGGCTGCTCCACGCCCCTGCGGAGACGAGCACCTGCGAGGTTTTGATCAATCCCTGTTCGGTGGCAACGCCGCAAACCTTCCCGCCCTGCCTCTCGATATTAAGCGCGGCGCAGTTTTCGTTTATGGTTGCGCCGAGTCGTCTGGCTGCCGCGGCAAATGCGGGCGCGACTTTTTCGGGGTTTGCGCATCCGTCCGACGGCGTGAACATTGCGCCCAGCGCCTCGCGTGAATCGTAATGCGGGAGCGTCTCGGCGATTTGTCCGGGTGTCAGGATTTCGGTGTCGAGGCCGTGCGCGCGTGCAACCGGCATGAAGGCTTCAAAACTTTCGAGCATTTGCGAATCATAGGCGATGCGCATTTGCCCCTCGCGCCGCCAATCGAGGGAAGTTTCCAGTTCGGCTTCGAGGCTTCCCCAGATTTCCCTGCTGCACGCCTGCATGAGCGGAAGTTCGGCGGGGTCGCGCCCCTGTTGCCGGACGGCGCCCCAATTTCTCGAGGATTGCTCGGCGCCGACGCGTCCTTTTTCCACGAGCGTAACAGAGACGCCCTTCTTGGCGAGATAATAGGCGCTCGAGACTCCGACGATCCCGCCGCCGATAATGACGACATCGCTCACGGCCCGACCTCCACGTCTCCAAGCCTCAGGGTTTCGCCGTTAATGATTTTTTGGAACATTTTCATATCGACGTTTGCGCCGGAGACGACAAAAGCCGTCGCACCTTCGAGTTTGAGTTTTCCGGCCAGCAATGCCGCGTGGCAAACGGCGCCCGCGCCTTCGGTAACGATACCGTCTTGTTGAAACGCCACGCGCATTGCGTTGTAGATCTCCTTCTCGCTGACGAGAACGATGTCATCAAGATATTTCCGGCACAGATCGAAGGTGATCCGGTTGTCCGCGCCGATGCCTCCGCCGAGAGCGTCTGCCAGGGACGGATACTCCTCAACTTCGACGGGCTTGCCTGCCCGGACGGCCTCGTACATTCCCGCCCCCCGTTCCATGCTCACGCCGACGACACGGACGCGCGGCTGCATCTGTTTTGCGGCGAAGGCCATACCGCCCGCCAGCCCGCCGCCCGACAAGGGGATAATGATGTTTTGCAGGTCGGGCCTGCGTTCGAAAAGCTCAAGGGTGATGGTCGCCTGCCCCGCGACGACTTCGACATCATCGAAGGCGGAGATTTCGGTTACGCCCCCGGCCGCGATGCGTTTGGTTTCCAGGGCGGCATCTTCCTGCGTATGCGCGACGCGGCGGACGTTTGCACCGAGTTCTTCAATGGCCCCGGCTTTTGCCTCGGGCACGAGTTCGGAGAGGCACACGGTTGCCGCGATGCCCAGCTGTTTTGCCGCGAATGCGACGGCGCGTCCGTGATTTCCGGTAGAGCAGCATACGATGCCGCGGGATTTTTGCTCGTCCGTGAGCGATCCAATGGCATTGGCGGCTCCGCGGATTTTAAAGGCCCGGGTGGGCTGGGTCGTCTCGAGCTTCAACAACAGCTCGCATCCGGTTTGCCCTGACAACATGGACGGAATAAGCGGTGTTGCGACGCTGATGTGCCGGATGCGTTTATGCGCGGCGCGAACATCTCGGAGATTGAGTGACATATTGGATTATAGGACGAGTCTTGTGCGGTTGGAAGGTTGTGCGTATAATTCTGCAATGCCGGACGCTGCAACACCATCAACGCCTGCGATACCTCTTCCTTTTTCCGTGGAAGAGTATGCCGAACGTCTCGGCAAGGTCCGCAAGGCCATGGAGCGGGCGGGCATCGACGTGCTGTTTACAACGGATCCATCGAACATGGCGTGGCTGACGGGATACGACGGTTGGTCGTTTTATGTTCCCCAGGGCGTGCTGGTCGGGACGAGCGGACTGCCGTTGTGGTGGGGGCGCTGGCAGGACCAATACGGAGCCGTCCGCACCGTGTATATGGGAGAGTCGCACATTCGCCCCTACCCCGACCACTACATCCAGTCGGAAAAATTTCACGCGATGGAAAATCTTGCCGAGGTCATTCGGGATGAGGGCTGGGGTTCCAAGCGCATCGGCGTTGAGATGGACAACTATTATTACTCCGCCAAATCGCACAAGCATTTGACGGAAGGGTTGCACGAAGCGACCTTTATGGACGCAACGGGGCTGGTGAACCGGGAACGGGGCGTTAAGTCGCCGGCGGAACTGGCGTATATGGAAAAGGCGGCGGTGGTTGTGACGGCGATGATGACTCGTGCGTATGAGGTAATCAGCCCCGGCGTACGCAAGAATGATTTGGTCGCGGAGTTGTATTCGGTTGCGATAAAAGGCGGGTGCGAGGACAACGGCACGCGGTTTGGCGGCGATTACCCCGCGATAGTTCCGATGCTGCCGACGGGCGCGGATGCGTCTGCGGCGCACCTGACCTGGGACGACCGCGAATTCACGAAGGATGCCGGCACTTTCCTGGAGATTGCCGGCTGCGTAAGACGGTATCACTGCCCGATGTGCCGAACGGTTTATTTGGGAACTCCGCCGGAGGACATGCGCCGGGCCGCGGACGCGCTGCTCGAGGGCCTCGAGGCGGGGCTGGAGGCTGCCAGGGCCGGCAATGTCGCCGGCGATGTGGCAAGAGCGCTGCACGGGGCTTTAAAGCGCCACGGAGTGGAGCGCGAGGGACGCTGCGGGTACGGCGTGGGCCTGAGTTACCCGCCGGACTGGGGAGAGCGGGTCATCAGCTTCCGCGAGAGCGATGAAACGGTTTTAGAGCCGAACATGACGTTTCATTTTATGCCGGGAATTTGGCGCCGCGACTGGGGACTCGAGATTACCGAGACGATTGCGATACAGAAATCGGGCGCGGCGCGCTGCCTGACGAAATTTCCGCGCTCCTTGTTCGTGAAGTGATGCGGATTGGGGTTGAGTCCCCGAATTCGTGCATGAAATCATTGACGCGCCCGGTAAAACCCTCTATCTTGCAGCCAGTGCGGAAGCGCGATGTCGGCGTCCAAACCATAAGGAACACAACATGAATAACCAAGCAAAATTCTCTCGCGGACTGGAAGGCGTCATTGCCGCCGAGACCAAAATCGGAGGCATTCGCGAAAACGAGGGAATCTACCACTACCGCTACTATAACGCCGTTGAACTCAACAAAAAGCGTTCTTTCGAGGATGTCTGGTTTTTGATGTTCCGGGGACATCTTCCCTCCGAGGCCGAACGCGCCGAGTTTACCGCAGGCATTTTTGAAACCCCCCTCCCCGAAGAAGTCCTGGAGGTCCTGCCCATATTGGCCCGCTCCGGCGACACTTCTTATTTGAACTGGATGCGCTCGGCGATTTCGGTGCTGGCTGCCGCATACGGGTGCCGTCCGGTCACGGACGCATCTCCCGAGGACATGATGCGCGACGCCATGCGGATGGTTGTCGCGTTTCCGATAATCATGTCTTCGCTGTACCGGCTTTACCAGGGAAAGGAGCCCGTTCCTCCGCGTCCGGATTTTTCCTACGCGCAGAATTACCTCTACATGATCTCCGGAGAGCCCGCCGAGGCGGAGCAAAACTACGCCATCGAACGCTATCTCATCTCCACCATCGACCACGGCTTCAACGCCTCGACTTTCACCGCCCGGGTGATTGCCTCGACCGGCGCGGACATCGGCGCCGCGGTCGTCGGAGCCATCGGAGCGTTGTCGGGGCCGCTGCATGGCGGCGCCCCCAGCAGAGCGCTTGCGATGCTTGACGCCATCCAAACTCCCGACAGGGCCGAGGCGTGGATTACCGACGCCGTCGAGAAGGGCGAGCGCATCATGGGATTCGGGCATCGGGTCTACAAGGTCGAGGATCCGCGCTCCAAACTGCTCAAAGAGGTCGCCAGGGGGATGGGCAAGCCCATCGTTGATCTGGCCATTGAGGTCGAGGAGATTGCAACCGCCACCCTCGCGCGCCTGAAGCCCGGACGAAAACTCTTCACCAATGTGGAGTATTTCGGCGGCGTCGTGATGGAGGGATGCGGAATTCCGCGCGACATGTTCACGCCGACCTTCGCTTGTTCGAGAACCGTCGGATGGCTGTCGCACATCCTCGAGCAGGCAGGAGACAACCGGCTGTTTCGGCCCCGGTCGCTTTACACGGACAAGGATCTACAGCCGGTTCCCGATTGATCCGGACGTTGCGCCCTTCGGGCGGAAAGCGCGGGCAAACGAAATTTCTAGGATTCTTCCGAAGTTATCTGGCTGGAACGGTCGCTCTTCGGTCGTTCCCACTCGGGAAGCTCGCCCGTCACCATCACGTGCACATGCTCCGAGATGTTCGTGACATGGTCTCCCATTCGCTCCAGATTCTTCGCAATAAACAATAAATGCATCGATAACGTGATGTTGCTCGGCATTTCCATCATGTATGTCAGCAACTCGCGAAACAGGCTGTTATTCAACTGGTCGACGGACTCGTCGCGCAAGCGCACCGCCTCGGCGCGCTCAACATTCGCTTCCCGATAGGCCTCCAGCACCCCGTGGATCATCTCGTCCACTATTCCGCCCATCCGTTCGATGACGCGAATGCCTCCATGCTCCCCCGGCAGTGCCGTCACAACCTGCGAACGGTTCGCTATATTACGGGCATAGTCGCCTATGCGCTCCAGCGAACCCCCTATCTTCATCGCCGCAACGACCCGGCGCAAATCCAGCGCCATCGGCTGCCGCAACGCCAGCACTCTCACCGCCAGCGTATCGATTTCCTGTTCCAGTGCGTCAATCGCGGCATCCCCCGAGACAACCTTCTTCGCCAGCGCTGCATCCTCCTTCACAAGCGCCTGTATCGCATCCTTCAACTGGCTTGCCGCCAGCACCCCCATCTCTCCTATGATGTGGTCAATCTGGTCGAGTTCGTTGTCGTAAGACTTAACAATGTGGTCCGTGCGCTGTTCCATAAGCTGCCTATCCTATCCTTCCGGTGATATACGCGTGCGTGCGCGTGTCCTTGGGAGCCGTAAAGATTCGTTCCGTCTCCCCCTCTTCCACCAGTTCGCCCAAGTGGAAAAATGCCGTCTTCTGCGATATCCGTGCCGCCTGCTGCATCGAATGCGTCACAACGATAATGCTGTACTTCTGCCGCAATTCATCAATCAGATCCTCCACGCGCGCGCTTGCAATCGGGTCCAGCGACGAGCAAGGTTCGTCCATCAGGATCACTTCCGGCGCTATCGCAATTGCCCGGGCAATGCACAAACGCTGCTGCTGCCCGCCGGACAAGCCCATTGCCGAGTCATGCATCCGGTCGCGAACCTCGTCCAGCAAACCCGCCCGCTCAAGGCTGTTGAGCACGATTTCATCCAATTCCGAATTCGAATCCGCCATCCCGTGAATCCGGGGACCGTAAGCAACGTTGTCGTAAATGCTTTTCGGGAAAGGATTGGGTTTTTGAAATACCATGCCGACCCGCATCCGCAAGGTGACGACATCAACCTGGGGAGCGTGAATGTCTTCGCCATCCAGAAAGATGTCCCCTTCAACACGGCAACTTTCAATCAAATCGTTCATGCGGTTCAAGCAACGCAGGAACGTCGATTTGCCGCAGCCCGACGGCCCGATCATCGCGGTGACCTGATGGCGCGGAATCTCCACGCTTACGTTCACGAGCGCGGGCTTTTCGCCGTAGTGCACGTTGATATTGCGCGCTGAAATTATCGAAGAATTCGCCCCTGCTCCAACCTGCTCCCGTTCGGAGGAGATTTCGGAGGCTGTCGTGGCTGTCGTTGTTACCGGCATAGGATGCGCTAGACCCTTCATTTCATTCCGTCGCTATCATACTATGTTTCACCATTTTATCTCGAATTTTCTACGAAGGTAAATTGCGGCCGAATTCATCACCGCGAGAAAGGCCAAAAGCACCAATATCGCCGCGGAAGTCTTCTCCACGAAGCCGCGCTCGGGGCTGTCCGCCCACAAAAACACCTGAACCGGCAATGCCGTTGACGCCGAAGTGAAACCGTCGGGAATATCCGCAACGAAAGCGACCATCCCTATCATCAAGAGCGGGGCCGTCTCGCCCAAAGCCTGCGCCATTCCGATAATCGCCCCGGTGAAGATGCCCGGCATCGCGGCGGGCAGCCCTTGGTGCAAGAGCGCCTGCGTCGGGGTGGCCCCCAGCGCCAGCGCCGCATAACGCAGCGACGAGGGAACGGCCTGCAGCGCGGCCCTTGTCGCTATGATCATCGTGGGCAGAGTCATCAATCCGAGCACGAGACCGCCCACCAGGGGAGTCGATCGCGGAACTCCGAACAGTCCGATAAACACCGCCAGCCCCAGCAACCCGAACACTATCGAAGGAACCGCCGCGAGATTGTTGATGTTCACCTCGATGAAACGAAACAGCCGCCCCTTGGCCGCAAACTCCTCAAGGTAAATCGCAGCCATCACCCCGATGGGAAACGAAAACAGAAAAGTCACGCACATGGTCAGCATCGATCCGATCAACGCGCCTAAAATACCGGCAATTTCGGGTTCGCGTGAATCCGCGTTCAGGAAGAAGTCCTTGTTGAAAACGGTCTCGACCTGCCCGCTCGCCTCAATGCGCTCGAGCCAGCCGCGCTGCTCGGGGGAGAGGCGTTCGGAAAAAGCGTCGCGTTTCTCGGGGTCGGTCTCAAGGAATTCGCCTGCATCGCCCGAAAACGGAACCGACAGCACCACAATCCCGTTGTCGGGAACGGAAACGCCGGCGAGGTGTTCGCGCAGGAGGAACTCCGCATCCCTGCTTATCAAGCCATAGAGCTCGCGTCTCTGCCTTCGGTTTGTAACTTCGGGAAATTGGGCCTTCCACGAGTCCTTGATCATCGCCCCGTATCTGTCGCCATGATGCTCGGAGACGGCAACCTCGAAGAGCATCCGCTTGTGT
Source organism: Hyphomicrobiales bacterium (assembly GCA_026708505.1). Classification (GTDB taxonomy): domain Bacteria; phylum Pseudomonadota; class Alphaproteobacteria; order JAPOUT01; family JAPOUT01; genus JAPOUT01. The sequence goes on from JAPOUU010000108.1 coordinate 72,070, forward strand.
ATGAACACCCCCGCTCCGTTGAAGATAATCGTTGCCAGCAGCACGAATAAAAACGCCAGCGCAAAACACAGCGCCGCAGCCCCGTACCAGCGGAAGCGTTTCTCCGCGGCGTGGCGGCGCCGCAGTTGCGTTTGCATGCGTTGGGACAAAACCGCGTTATTCATATTTCTGCCTGTATGTTTGAACAATTCGCAACGCCACAACGTTCAAGATCAAGGTTATCACAAACAAAGTCAGCGCCAGCGCAAATGCCGACAGGGTCTTGGTAGAGTCAAACTCGTGGTCGCCCACAAGCAATGAGACTATCTGCACCGTCACGGTCGTGACCGCATCGAAAGGATTCAGCGTTAAATTCGCGGCAAGCCCGGCGGCCATCACCACTATCATCGTCTCCCCGATCGCGCGCGACAGCGCCAGCAGCAGGGACGAGGCAATGCCGGGCAACGCGGCGGGCAGCAGCGTCCGCGTAATGGTTTCGGACTGGGTCGCCCCCAGCCCGTAGGAACCCTCGCGCAGGCTCTGCGGAACCGCATGAATTACATCATCGCACAGGGACGAGACAAACGGAATAATCATCACCCCCATTACCAGCCCCGCCGCCAAAGCGCTCTCCGAGGCGACATCAAGCCCGAAATATCTTCCCGCGTCGCGCACGACCGGCGCAAGCGTCAAGGCGGCAAAGAACCCATAAACGACCGTGGGGATCCCCGCGAGCATCTCAATCAACGGTTTCGTCAGATTGCGCGTTCTCGGCGTGGCGTATTCGCTCAGGTAAATCGCAATCAGCAAGCCTGTCGGCGCGGCGATGGTAATGGCGATCAAGGTTATCAGGAGCGTTCCGGCCAGCACCGGAATGAGTCCGAAGCTTCCCGACTGTCCGACCTGGTCCGTGCGGATGGCCGTTTGCGGGCTCCATTCAAGCCCGAAGAAAAACTCCGTCGGCGGCACCTGCTGGAAGAACCGAAGCGCCTCGAAAATTATCGAGAAAAAGATTCCGAAGGTCGTGAATACACAAACCAAGGCGCTCAAGAAAAAGAAAGCCTTGAGAATTCCTTCCAGCACGCGCCGGAAGTTCGTACCGCTGTGACGCAAACTTATGCTTGCCTGCATATCCATGACGATATAGACCCTCCGACGAATGATGTTAGGTTAGGTTACGCTACCTGCCTAGAACGACATCGGTTTGAGTGCCCGGGCTTGCTTGCCTGTCGCTTCGCGCTCGGCATCGGGAAGCGGGATAAGCCCCTTGTCCACCAAATACCCCTCTTCGCCCCAAGCATCCTCATCGGTGAAAGCACCGACATATTCGCGCAAACCGGGGATATTGTCCACATGCGCGTTCTTCACATAGAAGAACAGCGAGCGTGACACAGGATAATCTCCCGAGGCGATGTTCTCGAAACTGGGCTCGACACCATCAACATACGAGCCATGCAGGCGGTCGTGATTCTGGTCCAGGAAGCTAAACCCGAACACGCCGAATGCTCCCGGATTGCTTAGCAGCTTCTGCACGATGAGGTTGTCGTTCTCGCCGGCGTCAATCCAGGCGCCGTCCTCGCGAACCGTATGACAGAGGGCTCTGTAAGCGTTCTTGTCCGACTTCTTCATCGCCTTGATGCTATCGAACGACTTGCAGCCGCCCTCCATGGCAATCTCGACGAAGGCATCGCGCGTCCCCGATGTCGGCGGAGGTCCGAGAACCTCGATCGCGACGTTCGGCAGGGACGGGTCAATGTCGCTCCAGTTTTTGTGGGGATTGGGCACCAAGTCGGCACCGTCCTCGCCGCCCTCGGGAACCTCCTTGGCCAGCGCAAGCCAGATCTGCCGCAAACTGACGTTTATCGTTGGTGTTTCTTTCGAATTCGCCAGGACAATGCCGTCGAAACCGATCTTAACTTCGGTGACCTCGTTCACGCCGTTCTCGATGCAGGATTTGGCCTCCGAAGATTTGATGCGACGCGAGGCGTTGGTGATATCGGGATGCCCCTCGCCCACCCCGGCACAGAATAATTTCAAGCCGCCGCCGGAGCCGGTGCTCTCCACCAGCGGCGTGGGGAAGTCGGTGCTTTTGCCGAAATACTCGGAGACGGCCGCCGAAAACGGAAAAACCGTCGACGAACCGACAATGTGTATCCGGCCACGCTCGGCAAGACTTTCGCCCGCGCCGAAACCGGTCAACAGTACCAGGGCGAACCCGAAGGCGAGCGCCCCTTTGATTGGAAATAGTAAGTTCCTCATCTGATATCCTCCTTATGAGGTTGTTTGCGCGGCCTGGCACCGAATCGGCAGCCCCGAATCGGGCCGGTGATTCGCACATTTACACCATTTTGCCGATGATTTCCGAAAACGAAAAATATATTTTTTTCCTCTTGCCAAATTGGACGGTTGCGCTATCCTATGCGAATCGTTCGAGCCTCCAGGCTCCGAAAAACCCGCGCTGGCGGAGAATTGGCGGAGAGGGTGGGATTCGAACCCACGGCACGCTTGCGCGCGCGGTAGTTTTCAAGACTACTGCCTTCGACCACTCGGCCACCTCTCCTGTCCGCGCCGCCGGGGCCATCTTACAACTTTGACGCCGCCGTTTCGACATTCTTGTCACGAAACCCTAGACATATCCCGCCAAAGACGGCATATTCCAAGACATAATCTGAGACATTCGTATGGGGACGCCATGCTGGCTTTGCTACGACATCCACTTTTTTATATGCTTCTCGCGGGAGCACTGCTATCTGGATGCGGTGCCATCTACGACCACTACCAACACAAGGACTACGACCAAACATGCCAGCAGCAAGGCTGGGCACCGGACACGCAAGAATATGACGAATGCATCGAAGAACTCAAACAGGGACGCTCCAAGAAAGAAATGCCCGAATCCTTCCTCGACAGCGGATGGTGGATCGGCACGTGGTTCTAAAACCGTAAAAGCACGACTCCCGAAGGGGCTGCGCGATATTGACGAGAGCGAGGCCCAGGCCCAGGGCAAGATGCTTCGAAACATGTCGAAGGTCTGCGCTTCCTGGGGCTTTGAAGCCTTGGAAACCCCCGTACTCGAATATGCCGACGCTTTGGGCAAATTCCTGCCGGACGAAGAGCGTCCCAACGCAGGCGTGTTCTCTTTAAGGGATGACGACGAGCAATGGCTTGCGTTGCGTTATGATCTCACCGCTCCACTGGCCCGTTATGTGGCGGAGAACCACGACTCCCTGCCCAAGCCCTTCCGCCGCTATCAATACGGCATGGTGTTCCGCAACGAAAAGCCCGACCCGGGACGCTTCCGGCAGTTCATGCAATTTGATGTTGATATTGTCGGCGCGCCTGCGCCCATGGCGGATGCGGAGTTGTGCGCCCTTGCCGCCGCCTGCATGGACGCTTCGGGACTTGACCTGCAATGCTCGTTGCGGGTTTCCAACCGCAAGCTTCTGGACGGGCTGCTGGAAAACATCGGCATGGATAGAAACACTCCCGGTTTTGCGGAGCGGCGCCTGCGCATCTTTCGCGCCATCGACAAAAAGAAACGCCTCGGTTTGAAAGCGGTGGAAGAGCTTTTGGGCGAAGGGCGCAAGGACGTCTCCGGGGATTTTACGCAGGGCGCAGGGTTGAAACCGAAAGATTTGAAAAAGGTTCTTGATTTTACGGGGCTCGCGCCCGACCTTGACCATCTTGAAAATCTTATGAAGGGCAGTTCCATAGGCGAACAGGGTGTCGAAGAACTGCGCGAAATGCTGGATTTGATACAGGCTTTCAAAGTTAGCGAGCCCAACGTGCAGATAGACACATCCATCGTGCGCGGCTTGGATTACTATACCGGTCCCATCTTCGAAATTGATTCGGACGCACGGCCTAATGGAGCCGCATCCGATTCGGAATCGGACGAAGCCCCGTCGGATTTTGACCTGGCGAGGCTTGGTTCGCTCGGCGGCGGCGGGCGTTATGACGGTTTGATTTCGCGTTTCAAGGGGGTGGAGATTCCCGCCGCCGGGTTTTCCGTCGGAGTGAGTCGGCTGTATGCGGCCCTGAAAGAACAACGCAAACTGCCTTCCTTCAGCAAAAAGAGAGAGCTGGACGTAGTGATTTTGCAGATGGATCCGGCAGGCCGGCAGGAAGCCGCGCTCATGGCGCGGGAGCTGCGCCATGAGAAGATACAGGGACTGCTTTGGGGGGAAACGGAAGAGAGAAACATAAGCGCGGAAGTCTATCTAGGATCGAGCGGGATGCGCGCACAGATGCGTTATGCCGACCGCCGGGGCGCAAGGATCGCCATCATTCAAGGCGAGCGGGAGCGCAAGAACAACGAGGTGACCATACGCAACATGCTTTTGGGAAAAACCTTGTCCGGCGAAATCAAGGACGCCTCCGCGTGGAAGGAAGGCGGCGAAGCCCAGCACACCATTCCCAGAAACCAATTGGTTGCCGAGGTGCGCAAGATACTCGATCCACGGAATAAGTAAGATGTCTGTTCCCTCCGTTGACGCGCCGCGCGTTGAAAATGTTTCGTTTGCCCTTGCACGGATACTCCAGGAAGCGGGTTATACCCCGGTTTCCACGCCCATCCTGCAGCCGCTGGAAGTGTTTCTCGAATATGCCGGCGAAGACATTCGCAAGCGTCTCTACAGCGTTGCGGACATCGGCGGCGGCGAGCACTGCCTTCGCCCCGACCTGACCATTCCAACGTGCCGGCACTATCTTGCATCCTCGAACGGTGCAAACGGCGCCGAGGCGCGCCTGTGCTATCGCGGCGACGCCTTTCGTTACCACTCGAAAAACTCGCCGAAACCGTCGCAGTTCCCGCAAGTCGGCGCCGAGTATTTCGGCGGCAACAACCCCATTGAGGCCGATGCCGAAATCATGGCGCTCGCCATTGACGGGCTTCGTCGGCTCGGGTGCGAGAGTTTTGAGATGGAAATCGGCGACCTGCACTTGTTCGACGCTTTGGCGGAGAGCATCGGAAAAATTTCTCCTTGGGGCGAAAGGCTGCGCCAGGTGTTTCACCGCTCCGAGGAGCGCTTTGACAAATTACTTCAACTCGCGAGAGAAGACTCCCGGCCGACACGGCGCGAAACGTCCAGCAAAGACGATGCGGAGCCGATCAGCGCCGACATGGTTTTGGGAGGGCGTTCCGTCGAGGAAATCCGGGCGCGTTTTGAGGAACGTGCGGAACGCAGAAGCCTGCCTCCCCTGCCCGAAGACATCGGTGCAATGCTGGAGAAATTCCTGTGCATTCGAGCCCCCTTCCCCCGGGCGCTCAAGGACATCCGCACCGTTGCCAAAGCCATCGACATCGCACCGGCGCTCGAGCGCCTTGAACAACGTGCCGAATGTTTGCGCAAACAGGGCATCGATCTCAAGGACGCGGTTTTTTCCGCCGGTTTCGGGCGCAGGCTGGGCTATTACACCGGCTTCGTTTTCGAGGCACGCGTCGGTGAAATGCAAATCGCCGCGGGCGGACGTTACGACCACCTTCTCCAAGCGCTCGGAAGCGAGCGGAAGATTCCGGCGGTGGGCTTTGCCGCACGACCCGACCGGATTAGCGCCCTCTTTCCCGAAGCCGCCGGGAGGTTGGAGCCATGAGCCTCTACCGCGAGACCATGGAGAGCCGGCTGTTGTTCGGCGTTCCCGCGAAAGGACGCATTTTCGAAGCGACGGAGGCATTCTTGCGCGAGGCGGGCGTTGCGATTGTCGGACAGGCGGGGCGCGGATACTTCGGCCACTTGGACGGCTTTCCCGAAGTTGCCGTTGCGTTTCTGCCGGCAAGCGAGATCGCGCTTGCTTTGGAGCGCGGCGAACTGCATCTCGGCATTAGCGGCAAGGATTTGCTGCACGAGAACATCGAAGCGCCCGGGGAATCGCTGGCCTTGATCGAGGATTTGGGATTCTCGCGCGCGGATTTATGCATCGGTGTTCCGAAGAGTTGGATTGACGCCGAAGACATGGACGACCTGGATGACATCGCCCGTGATTTTTACACCAAGCACCGTCGGCTGCTTCGGGTGGCAACGAAATACCCGCGATTGACCCGGCAGATTTTTGGCGGACACGGAGTCGATATGTATCGCATCGTTGCAAGTCTCGGAGCAACGGAGGGGGCGCCTCGTGCCGGCCTCGCCGAAGTCGTCGTTGACATCACTTCAACGGGTGCAACGCTGGATTCCAACGGACTTAAGCGGCTGAAAGATGTCTGCTGGAGCAGCCAGGCGCAGTTGGCGGCATCGCGGTCCGCCCCTTGGAGCAAAGCCGCCCTGGAACTTGCGAAAGAGCCGTTAAACAAGATTTCCGTGCATTTGTCCCGGGACGGCAACCTGTGGCTGAAAAACCTAATCCAAAACATCAAGACATGAAAAGGAAAGCCTTGAAAAACCGAAACAAATAATTTTTATTATTTTTTCTTTTCGTTCCCCCGCGTTTTTGGGTTATGCTTATAGGTAATTTCGGGTTCGCACAGGGGAAAGACCATGGCAAAAATCATTCACACCATGCTACGCGTTCTGGACGAGGGGCGTTCCGTTGACTTCTACCGCAAGGCCTTCGGGCTTGAGGTTGCCAACCGGATGGATTTCGACAGTTTCACCCTCGTTTATCTGCGCAACGACGAAAACGACGTTGAACTGGAACTCACCATCAACAAAGACCAAAAAGAGCCCTACACACACGGGAACGCTTACGGGCACATTGCCGTTGCCGTTGATGATGTTGCGGCCGAGCACGCGCGCTTTGAGCGCGAAGGCCTTGAGCCGCGGAAACTCATCGACATGAAACATGACGGAAAGCCTTTGGCAAAACTCTTTTTCATCACCGATCCGGACGGTTATGAAATCGAAGTTCTACAGAAGCAGGGACGTTACCAATAACGAGGAAAAGCAGAGGGAGCAACAAAATGCAAAAAGAAAATGTTTTGACACGCAGGGATCTTCTCGCGCGTTCCATGGGAGTCGCCGGAGCTTTTACGCTGGGCGGCTCTTTTATTGCCGCAACCGACGCCGCATGGGCCCTTGAGGTGAAGCATCTCCAGCCCCGGACCATGGCAACCCTTGTGCAGATGGCTAGGGACATCTATCCCCATGACAGCATCGGCGATGAATTCTACGCCATTGCCGTCAAGGGCTACGACACGCCCGAGCAGGCCCCGGGCATTGAGGAGGGCATCGCCATGCTGGACGGCATGTCCGGCGGCGGCTATCTCGACATCGGCTGGGAAGCCGACCGCAACGCCGTGCTGCGACGCGTACAGGACACCGAGTTCTTTCAAATGATCCGCGGCGGATTGGTCGTGGGTCTATACAATCAAAAAGAAGTCTGGCCGATTTTCGGTTATGAGGGCGAGTCCTTTTCCAAGGGCGGCTACATGGACCGCGGCTTCAACGATATCAACTGGCTATAAAGGAGGGACTTAATTATGGCTGCACCTTTCGATAAAAGCGACGACAGTGTCGTCGTGGTGATTGGCACGGGCGCCGGCGGCGGCGTTCTTGCCGGTGAACTCGCGGTTAAGGGAATCAATGTCGTCGCGCTTGAAGCGGGCGGGCGGTACCTCCCCGAAGATTATGTCAACGACGAGTGGGACAGTTTTGCGCAACTGGCGTGGACCGACGCTCGAACCACCAGCGGAAACTGGCGCGTCAGCAGGGACTTTTCCGGTCTGCCTGCGTGGATTGTCAAAGCCGTCGGCGGCACGACCGTGCACTGGGCGGGGGCGTCCCTGCGCTTTCAGGAGCACGAGTTCCGCGTGCGCAGCGAATATGGAAACATTCCCGGCGCAAACCTGCTGGACTGGCCGCTCACGCTTCAAGAGCTTGAGCCCTACTACGACAGGGCCGAGAAGAATCTCGGAGTCACCCGCACCCATGGAATTCCGGGGTTGCCGGGGAGCAACAATTATCTTGTTTTCGAGGCGGGCGCGAAGGCGCTGGGCTACAAAAACGTGCACACCGGACGCATGGCGATCAACTCCGAGGATTATGACGGACGGCTTGCCTGCCAGCAGACGGGTTTCTGCTTTCAAGGATGCAAATGGGGGGCAAAATGGTCGAGCGGCTACGTCGACATTCCCCGGGGCGAAGCCACCGGCAACCTTGAAGTGCGCGAGCACGCCCACGCCGCGCGCATCGAACATAACTCCGAAGGCAAAGTCACCGGCGTCACCTACTTCGACAAGGACGGCAACGAGCACCGCCAAAGGGCTCGGCTGGTCTGCGTTGCCGGAAATTCCTTCGAGAGTCCCCGGCTGTTGTTGAATTCGGCATCCGCGATGTTCCCCGACGGACTCGCCAACAGTTCCGGTCAGGTCGGCAAGAATTACATGCGCCACATGACCGGCTCGGTCTACGGCATCTTCGACAAGCCCGTGCGCATGTGGCGCGGCACCACCATGGCAGGCATCGTCACCGATGAAGCCCGGAACGATCCTTCCCGCGGATTTGTCGGCGGTTACGAAATGGAGACCCTTGCGCTCGGCATCCCCTTCATGGCTGCCTTCCTCAACCCCGGAGCATGGGGACGGGAATTCACAACCGCGCTGGACTCCTACGAGAACATGGCGGGCATGTGGCTTGTCGGCGAAGACATGCCCCAGGAGACCAACCAGATCTCCTTGAGCCCCGACACCAAAGACCAATGGGGGCTGCCTGTCGTGAACGTGCACTTCTCCGACCACGCCAACGACATCGCGATGCGCAACCATGCCTACCGGCAGGGCAAGGCGATCTACGAAGCGGTCGGGGCCACCCGCACCATGCCGACGCCTCCCTACCCCTCCACCCACAACCTCGGCACAAACCGCATGTCCGAGAAAGCCCACGAGGGCGTTGTTAACAAGTGGGGGCAAAGTCACGATATCTCGAATCTGTTTGTTTCCGACGGCAGTCAATTCACGACCGGGGGCGCGGAAAATCCGACCTTGACGATTGTAGCGCTGGCGTTTCGCCAGGCCGACCACATCGCCGAGGAAATGTCGAGGGGCGCACTCTAAAAAAAAGGAACACATGTTATGGACGGTATGAAAGAACGCAAGAAAGCGGCAGAGACGAAATTTAGTCGCGACAAGGAGATGGAATTCAAATCCGAAGCGCGCCGAAACAAGTTGGTCGGACGCTGGGCGGCGGAGCTAATGAATCTCTCGCAATCCGAAACCGCGGAATACATCCGCGAAGTCATCGAAGCCGATTTTGAAGAGGCCGGCGATGAAGACGTGTTCCGCAAACTTCGCGCCGATTTTGACGCGCGGGGAATCGAGCAGTCGGATCACCAAATCCGGCGCGCCATGGCGGAATGCATGGAAGAGGCGCGCCGCCAGATTGCCAGCGAGTAGCTCCGGATCTATTTACCGAAGACCCGCTCGAACAAAACGTCCACCCGGCGTGCGAACCAGTTCGGATCGAACAAGGAGTCCAACTCGTCTCCGATTAATTTGGTGACTTTTTTGTCGCCTTGCAGCCGTTCGAGAAGATTGCCGCCGCTTTCCCAAACCGCCATCGCGTGCCCCTGCACCAAGCGGTAGGCATCCTCGCGCGACATCCCCTTCCCCACCAGGGCAAGCAGCACGCGCTGCGAATACACCAAACCGCCGAGGCACTCCATGTTTTGCGCCATTTTCTCGGGATAAACCACCAAGCCATCGAGAACATCGCCGAGGCGCGCAAGGGCGAAGTCCAGGGCAATTGTCGCGTCCGGAGCAATCACGCGTTCAACGCTTGAATGGGAAATGTCGCGTTCGTGCCACAAAGCGACGTTCTCCATTGCCGGCGCCACCATCGAGCGAACCAGTCGCGCCAGCCCCGTGAGGTTCTCGCTCGCAACCGGATTGCGCTTGTGCGGCATCGCCGACGATCCTTTTTGCCCGCCGGAGAAATACTCCTCCGCCTCGCCCACCTCGCTGCGCTGCAAATGGCGAATCTCCACCGCCAAACGCTCTATGGAGCTCGCCGCTACGCCCAGCAGGGCGAAATAAACGGCATGACGGTCGCGTGCAATCACCTGCGTCGATATCGATTCCACCGACAAACCCATCTGCTTGGCGACATGGGCCTCAATGCGGGGGTCAAGGTGGGCGAAGTTTCCCATGGCCCCGGAAATGGCGCACACGGCTATTTCCTTGCGCGCCGCAAGCAGGCGCTCCCGATGGCGGGAGAATTCCGCATAGGCCTGGGCTAATTTCAATCCGAAACTGGTGGGCTCGCCGTGAATGCCGTGCGAGCGTCCCATGCACAGGGTCGTTTTGTGCTCAAAGGCGCGCCGCTTGAGTATTTCCAACAGCCTGTCGATATCCTCAAGCAAAATGTCGGTGGCACGGGCGAGTTGCACGCTCAGACACGTATCAAGAACGTCACTCGATGTCATTCCCTGATGAATGAAACGTGCCTCGTCGCCAACATGCTCGCCCAGATTGGTAAGGAAGGCGATGAAGTCGTGCTTGACCTCTGCCTCGATGGCATCAATCCGTTCGATGTCGAATCCGCCGCGTTTGCGAAGCGCTTCGGCCGCGGACTTCGGGGCCAGGCCCAACTCGACCATTGCATCAAGAGCATGGGTTTCAATTTCGAGGAAGATCCGGAAGCGGCTTTCCGGCTCCCAAATCGCGGACATTTTCGGTCGTGAATAACGAGGTATCATATGATTCCCAATTCTCTGAAGCTCGCGTATTGCCCCTGTGCAACGACAAGATGGTCGTGGATGGAGATACCGAGCGGTTGTGCCATGGCGATGAGGTTTCGAGTCATATCGATATCGCTGCGCGAAGGGGACGGGTCTCCGCTGGGATGGTTGTGAACCAGCACCAGCGCCGATGCGCCTGTCTCCAACGCGCGCCTCATCACCTCGCGCGGATAAACGGGCGTGTGGTCAATGGTTCCGTGCTGGTGGATTTCTTCGGTAATGAGTTTGTCCTTTCGATCAAGAAAGAGAATATTGAATTGCTCAATATCGTTGTGTCCCATTGCCATGATAACATAATCGATGACGGAACGCCATGACGACAACACCGGACGGTCAATGACTTCTTCGCGTGCCATTTGCAGGGCAATGGCCTTGGTCAGGGCGAATTCGTTGGTGATGCGTTCGACGAAACGGTTGCAGATGCCTTTGAGGACCTGAAGTTCCGATTTTCCCGCGCTCAAGACCCCGTTGATGGTTTTGAAACGCTTGAGCAGGGTTTCCGCTATCGGCCTGACGTCACTTCCGGGAACGACTCGAAACAACAAAAGTTCGAGGAGTTCATAATCGGAAAGAGAGTTGACCCTGGCGCAACGAAATCGCGGGCATAAATGCTCTCGGCGCTCTACTTGGAAAATATCCCTTGGAGCGAAAGAGGTTTTCGTTTTCGTCTTGATCATGGTTTTTGGTTTGTTTTTGGTTTTGGTTTTGACCTTTACTTTACTGGCAGGCATCTGTTCACCTTAGATTTGTTAATCTACATTTGTTTACTTTAGGTTTGCAGAAGGGAGAAAAGTCTAATAAGGCGGGCAATCTCGTCCGGTTGGTGAACGTGTGAAGATGACGGCACCATCGGTGCTGACGCCTATGGAATGTTCAAATTGCGCCGAGAGCGAGCGGTCTTTGGTAACGGCCGTCCATCCGTCATTGAGGAGCTTAACTTCGGGCTTGCCGAGGTTAATCATGGGCTCAATGGTGAAGCACATGCCCTCGCGCAGGGTGATGCCCTCGCCTCGCCTGCCGTAATGAAGGATGTTTGGCGCATCATGGAAGACCAAACCTATTCCGTGACCGCAGAAATCACGCACGACCGAGTAACGATTTTCTTCGGCGAACGTCTGTATGGCGGCGCCGATATCGCCCAGTGTTGTTCCCGGACGAACCTCTTTGATGCCGCGCATCATCGCCTCGTAGGTAATTTCGACCAATCGGGCGGCTTTGCGCGGTACATTGCCGACATAATACATGCGCGAGCTGTCACCGTGCCATCCGTCCTTAATGAAGGTGATATCGATGTTGAGGATGTCGCCCTCGCGCAATTTTTTTGTGTTGGGAATCCCGTGGCATACAACTTGATTGACCGATGTGCATATCGATTTGGGAAAGCCGCGATAATTCAGCGGCGCGGGGACGCATCCGCGATCGAAAGCGAAATCATAGGCGAGACGGTCGAGATGCTCGGTCGTAACGCCCGGACGCACTTCGTCTGCGAGCATATCGAGCGCTTCGGCCGCAATCCTGCCGACCGCCGACATCCCCGCAAACGCCTCGGCGCCATAAAGCTTTATTTGCCCTGTGTTGACCGGGGGGGATTCGAACGCCTGTACGTATTCCATAGTTGTATTCCTCTTAGGAAAGTTCGACGGGAATTCTCTGCGAAATGCGGATGCCTGTCGTGCTCACGGTGCAATTATAGCAGAGAATTTCGACTCCCGCACGGGCTCCCTCTTTCATGGCCCTGGAATATGCCGGATCGATATCGCCTGCGGGAGCAAACCTTTTGCAATCCTCCCGTTGCGCCACATACAACATCACCGCTCGATGCCCCTGCCCTGCCAGGGCGGAAAGTTCTTGCAGATGCTTGACCCCGCGCGCGGTCTTGGCATCGGGGAATTCGGCCAGGCCGGGCTTGCGGCTCAGGGTTACGCTTTTCACCTCAATGTATGTCTTCGGCTCGGTGAGAAGAAAATCAATGCGGCTTTTATCGGAAACCCGAACCTCCCGTTCAATTTTCTCGAAGCCGCGGATTTCTTTGATGTTCCCCTCGAGCAAAGCCTCATGGACGAGGTCGTTGGTTTTGCCGGTATGCACGCCGACAAGGGTGCCTGTATCGGACTCGACCATCTCCCACGACCAAGGCAGCTTTCGTTTCGGGTTTGCGTGGCGGGACAGCCACACACGCCAGCCGGGCTCGGCGAGTCCCATCATGGAACCGGGATTGGGACAATGCGCCGTGATTACGCTATCATCGGCGAGACGAACATCGGCTAAAAAGCGCTTGTAGCGACGTTCCAAGCGCGCCTGTGTCAGGGGCGGGTCAAACTTCATATTGTCCGAGCGAAGCAGTGGGGTTAAAGTTACACAAATGAAACATGCGCAAGAAAAAATTGTTCAGGCTGCGGTATTGTTGATCGGCGACGAACTGCTGAGCGGCCAAACCCAAGACATCAACCTCGCACATATTGCAAAGCGACTGCAGGAATGCGGCATCCGCGTCAGCGAGGCTCGCGTGGTTGCCGACAACGTCAATGACATTCTAGCCGCATTAAATCATCTGCGCAAGCGTTACGATTATGTCCTGACGACCGGCGGCATTGGACCCACGCACGATGACATCACCGCCGATGTTGTTGCCCAGGCGTTTGGCGTGGAGATTTCGCACAATGAGGAAGCGGTTCGACGTCTCGAGGCGCAATATACCGGCAGCGACTACACTCTCAACGAGAGTCGCCTGCGAATGGCGCGCATCCCCCACGGGGCACGTTTGATTGACAACCCCGTGAGCGGCGCCCCCGGATTCATGCTGGATAACGTTGTTGTGATGGCCGGAGTTCCGGAGATTATGCGAGCAATGTTGGAGCATGCCGTTTCGTTTTTGGAAGGCGGCGCACTTGAGGAGTCCCGTTCGGTTCGCGTGCATTTGGGCGAGGGCGATTTGGCCGCACCCTTGAAACAACTACAAGAGACGTGGGAAAGTGTCCGGATAGGTTGTTATCCTTCATTTAGTGACGGGAAATCTGCAGGCGTTCGCGTGGTTTTGCGCTCCAATGACGCCTCCTTACTGGAGAGCGCATTTGAAGATCTGCTAGGAGTTCTGCGCAAGATGAGCGAGAATATAGAGATCTTGTAAGATTGGGAAGATGAAAGCAGCCGGATTATAAAAGATTATTTGGATTGCGGGCGTGGCGGAATGGTAGACGCTAGCGACTTAAAATCGCTTGGGCTGGTCCCGTGGGGGTTCGACTCCCCCCGCCCGCACCAGAATTATAAAAAAGGAAGCGATAATGCCCAATTTCACTCGCAATAAATCGTAAAAAAAATTGTGGAGGCGGGACTCGAACCCGCACGGACCAAGCGGTATAATACAGATCGTTACCTTGCATTAACCAATAGATGGACTTGGCGCTCTTCCGGTTAAGCTACTCCACGTATCTCGTCTCCTCCGGGAGAGATAGGCCGTCTTCCCGAGGAGCAATATATTGCGACAGTCTGACCTCTACTTTCGACATCCTTCAACTACACCCATGAAATACTGGTATGCATCGGCGAGATTTGCGATGTCATCATTGGTAAGATCGGGAATGTTGTCTCTGCTTGCCTTATTGAAAGTCTGAACGACCCTTTTAACTGCAAGGCGGTAAGGAGGCGCTCCATTGTGTATCTGGTTTTGAATGTGGTCCATAGCTTGCTGTAAAGTCGCCGCATCGTCTTCGTTAAAGTCTACCCCGCCTTTCTTTATTGCTCGTTCTATAAATCCGGGAAACTCTGCTATTTTCGCTTTGGGATTATCACTTATTTCCCCAACTTGTTTAGAGAGGTGATGAGCGATATGTTCTTCACCGGACTTCATCTGTTCCCACCAATCGGCGTTATCATAAAAATATTTCAAGTAACGAGCGTCCCGATGTTCTTTAAAGGCGTTTCTGTAAACCATATCAAACACATCTTTACGTAGATTGTCATGTTTTGGTTCATCGTAATTTCGAAGAAATCGGCCGACAATCGCCACTTTACTGACTTCTTCCAATATAGTAAATTTTTCTTCGGTTTCTTTTCTTGTCTCTGTTGTTTCACCGCCCAGATATTCAATGTACTTTAGCGCAAACTCATATGCGTTTTTGCGTCTACTCACCCATCCTTCTGATCTACCCATATTCTTGGCAAGATCTGCCTGAGTCAGCACCACGGGCTTCTTGGTAACTGTGTCGTAAATGAACCGAGCTTGTACATATCCGCTCCATTCTCGCACTCCGGAACCCCGAACATGGACTCCAGCGAGAAGAATTGCTATTGCTCTATCCCCAAAATCATCTGGAACGACTCTGGTAATCACGTGACAGAATCTCCCCGGATTTTCTCTATTCAAATCCCGCAATGCTGTGACACGGCTATTTCCTTCTAACACCAGATATTTACCTGTTTCTGTTCGTCTGGCATATATGGGCTGCAGTTGACCAATCTCTCGGAGGGATTTTTTTAATTGATTGAATCTGCCACCAAGCCGCAAAGCCTCCTCAAGCAGTTCTTCGGAATCGAGATGTCCAGCTGTCAAGAGGCGAGGATTCTCATCCCATAGACTGACTTGATCATGCACATCGAGCTTAATCTCAGAGAGCAGCCACTCCTGTTCTCCGATTCGCTCATGAAGCATCCTTTCGGGGATGACAGGTGAATTTTTGGAGGTACGCGTAGTAGTAACTTTGTTCATGTTTTTTCTCCATATTAGATTACATTCTTGATTTTTTTTTGATTTGAATCTTAAAAAAATCGAGAAACAATTCAAAAATCTATACCATAATGAAAACCTTGGAACAAGTTTTTTAGAGAGAATTGGGGCAGCATTGACCCAAAAACTTCAAAATGCAACGATATACGCCGAATTTTAACATACTTCCACCACATAGATTTAAGATGAAACCCTGTCGTATAGCGCAGAATTTTAGAGTTCTTGGGTCAATGCTGCCCCAATTCTCTAAAAACCATCGATTTCTTTGCGTAATTGCGTGGAAGAAAGCCTAATTTTTGCACCTGAGAGGAAGCAAACCGCCGGCGGCAAAGCCTCCGCAAGCCGATGGGCGCACTCGGATGGGATAATATGACCGTGATACAGCCCTCTGCCTTCGAAGCCTGCGGACACCGCTGTCCGCACTCCCCTCGGTATAACCAGCAAAGGAAGCAGACGGGCCAGCGTGTGCCAATCACGCCAACGCAACAATTCCACGAGATTGTCCGAGCCCATCAGCAGAACGAATCGAACTCGTGGATACCTCTGCCGTAGCGCTTGCACCGTGTTGACGGTGTAGCCTGTCCCCAGACGCGCCTCAATGTCGCTGACCCAAATACGTCGTAGCGGATGCCGAACGAGCCGACGAGCATGCGCCAGACGCTTGCACAATGACATACTCGGCGTATTTTTGAGAGGGTTTTGCGGATTTATCATCCACCAAACCCAGTCCAGTTGAGCCTGCCGCATCGCACGCAGTGAAATCGCCACATGGCCCTCGTGGGCAGGATCGAAACTTCCCCCCAGCAAACCGACCCGCGCGCTCTCACGGACGTCGGGGAGATCAGGGGCGAAGTTGCCCACTCCCTCGTACCAGATATTTCCAGCCTACAAGTTGTTCGGCGCCGACGGGTCCGCGTGCATGGAATTTGCCGGTTGCGATTCCGATCTCGGCTCCCATGCCGAGTTCCCCGCCGTCGGCGAATTGCGTCGAGGCGTTGTGGAGCAGGATGGCACTGTCGACGTTGCGGAAGAACTGCGCGACCGCATCCGCATCCTCGCTGATAATGCTCTCGGTGTGCCCGGATCCATACGCGCCGATGTGCTCAATGGCCCCCTCGACTCCGTCCACGACCCCGAGGGTGATGATTTTGTCGAGATATTCCTTGCTCCAGTCCTCTACGGTTGCAGCCTTCATATCGGGATGGATTTGCCGCGCGCGGTTGTCGCCGCGGATTTCGCAACCGTGTTCGTGCAGAGCCGACGCCAATGCGCCGACATACTCTTGCGAACAGCCCGAATCGACCAGCAGGGTTTCCGCGGCGCCGCAGATGCCGGTGCGCCGGAGCTTTGAATTAACGACGATTTCGCGTGCCATATCCAAGCGCGCGGATTTGTCGACATAAACGTGGCAGACGCCTTCAAGATGCCCGAAGACCGGGACGCGCGCTTCATCCCAAACGAGTTCGACCAGCGAGCGTCCTCCGCGCGGCACGATAACGTCAATGCAACCGTCCAGGCCTGCAAGCATTTCGCTAACGACCCCTCGTTCGCGTGTCGGCACCAGCGCTACCGCCGCACCCGGAAGTCCTGCACGCTCGAGTCCGGACACAACGCATTGGTGCAGGGCGTGATTGGAGTGAAAACTTTCGGAACCGCCGCGCAGGATGGCCCCGTTCCCGGATTTGATGCACAAACATGCGGCATCAAGGGTGACGCCCGGCCGCGATTCATAAATCATTCCGATAACTCCCAGCGGCGTTGCCACTCGCTCGACCTGCAATCCATTGGGACGCTCCCATGATGCGAGCACGCGCAAGGGATCCGGCAGCGAGGCGATTTCTTCCAAGGCGGAAGCGAAGCCTTCGAGACGTTTTTCATCAAGGGAAAGTCGGTCGAGTTTTGCCGTGCTCAACCCGGATTCTTTCGCCGCGGACATGTCTCCGGCATTGGCCTCAAGGATTTCAGAAGCGCGACGGGTGACTTCTTTCGCGATTGCGCGAATGGCTTGCGCCCGGGCTTCTCCCGATGTCAGCGCCAGGGACTTTGCCGCCTCGCGCGCCTCCCGGCCCAGCGTCAGCAGCGAGTCTCTCGATATGTCCGGCGTGTTTGATTTCATCGAAGTCACAGTCGCCATTTCAATCACCTTCCGTTCCCAGTAATGCCAAGTCGTCTCGATGGATAAGTTCGTCACGTCCATGATAACCGAGAATATCCGAGATTTCATCACTCTTGCGCCCCATTATGAGGAGGGCGTCACGATGCGAATACGCCGCTAGCCCCCGTGCGATTTCTTCGCCCTTGGGATTTTCCACGAGTATCATGTCTCCGCGTTCAAAGTTTCCTGTAACGGCACGCACGCCTGCGGGCAAAAGGCTCTTGCCGCGGCGCAAAGCTTCCACCGCGCCGGCATCAATAGCCACGCTTCCACGTGTATCAAGGCTTCCGGCGATCCAGGCTTTTCGTGCGGTTATGGGATTGCCCAGGGGCGCGAAACTTGTAGACGGCGCACCTGACTCCAGGCGTCCCAGCGGCGAAGAAACTTTTCCCGAGGCGATAATCATTCGACAGCCCGCCGCCATTGCGATGCGGGCGGCCTGCAGTTTGGTTTTCATGCCTCCGCGGCCGAGCGCGGATGTTCCCTTGCTTGCCATGTTTTCAATTTCGGGGGTCAGCGCATCAACCTGCCTGACCAATTCCCCCTCTCCGCTCGCAGGGTCTTTTGTGTAGAGCCCATCGACATGGGAGAGCAGCACGAGGGTATCGGCGCCGATCATGCTTGCGACCCTTGCGGCGAGCCTGTCGTTGTCACCGTACCGGATTTGCTCGGTCGAGACGGTGTCGTTTTCATTGATGAGCGGCATTGCCCCGCACCGCAACAATGCCTGCAAAGTTGCGCGCGCGTTCAGATAACGCCGACGCTCTTCCGTATCTCCCAAGGTCAGCAACACCTGCGCAACGTTGATGTCATAAGGCTGGAGAGCCGTGCTCCACGCCCGTGCGAGTTCTATTTGCCCGGCAGCGGCGGCGGCCTGGCTTTCTTCGAGGCGAAGGTCATCGGCGGGAAGTTTGAGCACGCCCCGCCCGAGGGCAACGGCCCCCGATGAAACCACGACGATCTCCCGGGAGCGTTTGCGCAATCTTGCGAAATCCTCCGCAAGGGACGCCAGCCATGATTCGTTGATTCGCCCGCTGTCGGGGTCAACCAACAAATACGAGCCCAGTTTCACGACAAGTCTGCGTGCGTCTTTGATGCTCATGATGCTTTCGCCCTCTCCTGCCAGGCTTGCAGACGTGTCTGCAGTCCTTCGGCAAACACATCCATGCCCTCGCCCGAGTGCGCCGACAAAGAGAAGACCGGCGGCGTTTGGCACACACGTTCGAGACTCTCGGCACGCTTGAGGACATCATCGGCGCCAAGTAAATCCGTTTTGGTGATAACGGTCAGCTCGGGCTTTTCAGCGATGCCCTTGCCATAAGCTTCGAGCTCGACGCGAAGCTGCCGGTAGCACTCGACCGCATCTTCACATCCCCCGTCCACGAGATGCACGAGCAGCCTGCACCGCTCGGTATGTCCCAAAAACCGATGCCCCAGGCCCGCGCCCTTGTGTGCGTCTTCAATGATGCCGGGGATATCGACGGCAACGAAGCGCTCATCCAAACCCGCTCCGACAATCCCCAATACGGGATGAAGCGTCGTGAAGGGATACGCTCCGGCTTTTGAGTTGCCGGAGCCCAGCGCGCTAAACAGCGTTGACTTGCCCGCATTCGGCAAACCGACGATACCGACATCCGCGATGCTTTTGAGTCGCAGCCACACGGAAAACTCCTGCCCCGGCAATCCTGCGTTGGCACGTCGAGGCGCCCGGTCTTTGGAGGATTTGAAGCGCAAGTTTCCGTATCCGCCGTTGCCTCCGCGCGCAATGACGACACGCTCGCCAATACGAGTGAGGTCGGCCAGAAGGGTTGCTTCATCCTCGGCAAACAACTGCGTGCCCTCGGGAACCTTGATCACAACGTCCTCGCCGCGCGCGCCCGTCCGGGCCTTGCCGCTTCCGGAAAGGCCGGTTCCAGCCCGAAAATGCTGCCGGTATCTATAATCGATAAGGGTATTCAGGGAAGCGACGCATTCGACGATGACATCTCCGCCGCGGCCGCCGTCCCCGCCGTCGGGACCGCCGAACGGCACATGCTTCTCGCGCCGGAAACTGACGCAACCTGCGCCTCCCCCGCCCGAACTGACATGGATCTTTGCACGGTCAAGAAACTTCATTGGCGTCGGCTCCCTCGTCTAAAGGAGGCGCAAAAGTTCAGCCCGCTTAGGAGCCCTCCGGCGTTGGCACGACGAAAGCTTTCGACTTGCCCTTGGACTTGCGAAAGCCCACGGTTCCGTCGACAAGCGCGAACAGGGTGTGGTCGCGCCCCATTCCGACGTGCTCGCCCGCGTGCCATTTGGAGCCCCGTTGGCGCACGATAATCCCGCCGCAGGAGATTTGCTCTCCGGCGAATTTCTTGACTCCGAGGCGCCGGCCGGCAGAGTCTCTTCCGTTGCGTGATGCGCCGCCCGCTTTTTTGTGTGCCATTGTGGTTATTCCTTCTTGTCTTTGTTTTTCGCCAGGGCTTTTGCTTCCTTGACGACATCCTTGTCCCTGATGAGTTTTGCGAGAGTCGGCTCTTTTTCGAGCTTGGCAAGAAGCGCGTCACCGGGTTTGATAACGTCCTCATAGTATTTGACTCCCGCCTTATGAAGTTTTTTCTCGGTCGCCGCGCCGATTCCGGGAAGCTTCGTGAGATCGTCGGGCTTTTGTTTGGATGCCGGTGCTTTTGTTTTCACGACCGCTTTCTTTGTTGCCGCCTTCTTCACCGTTGTCTTGGCGGCAGGTGCTTTCGGTTCGGCTTTCGGAGTTGCCTTTGCCGCCGGTTTTGCCTCTGTCTTTGCTTCCGTCTTGGTTGCGGCTTTCTTTGCGGGTTTGTCGACGGAAAGTCCCGAGAGGAGATCCTTGGGCGCTTCGATGCCGCCAATGCGCAACCATGTCATCTGCTGGCGATGGCCGAAGGTGCGCCGGTATTTTTTGCGCCGTTTCTTTTTGAAGACCTTAACTTTTGGGAACCTGTCCTGCTTGATAATTTCGGCATGAACGCATGCATCGGCGATGACGGGCTCGCCGGCGACCGTCACTCCTTTTGCACCGCCCGAGCCGAGCATGAGGACATCGCGCAGCGCGATCTGCGCGCCGACTTCGCCGGGAAGTTTTTCGACGGCAATGGTCTGTTCTTGTTGGACGCGGTATTGCTTACCGCCGCTTTTGATGATTGCAAACATGCAGAACCGGTTAAAACCGCCTCACTTGGTAGTTTCGAGAACATTCCCCCCTCCGCTGCGGAGAATACGCCCTCCCGGGGCTCCTGTCAACCTGCGGATTTTTTGGGTGCGAGCACCATGCTCATCTGCCAGCCCTCCATTTTGGCCTCCACCTCGATTTTGGCGAGGTCATCCACCTCCTCGCATATCCGTTCGAGGAGGCGCCTGCCGAGGTGCGGATGCGCCACTTCCCTGCCCCTGAAGCGCAGGGAGACTTTGACCTTGTCGCCCTCTTCGAGGAATTTACGCATGGCTCTCATTTTGAACTCGTAGTCGTGGATATCGATGCTGGGACGCATCTTGATCTCTTTGACCGTAATCACGCGCTGGCGCTTGCGGGCCTCGTTGGCTTTCTTTTGCTCCTGGTATTTGAATTTCCCGTAATCAAGGAGTTTGCAGACCGGCGGGTTCGCGTTTGAAGAGACCTCAACGAGGTCCAGTCCTTTGTCTTCGGCAAGTTTGAGAGCGTCGTCTCGCGACATAATCCCCTCCTTTTCGCCGGTAGCACCTATGAGCAGAATATTCTCGGCCTCAATGGCATCGTTGATACGGGGCCCGTTTGCGGATTTGGCGGGCTCGGGTTTTGGAATATTCATTCCGGCTTATGCAAATGCTTTTGCAATTTTATTCTCTTCGTCAAGGATATTGTCCTTTTTGGTTTCGAAATAATATGTTCCCCAGAAGGCTATAACAATCACGGGGAAAGTCAAGGCAAATTTTGAGAGAGAATTTGCCGATAAAGTTCCAGTGTTTTTTCACACATTTGCTTGAGGGAAAATTTTGCGGCGGCGTCAATCCGGGCGCGCCGCCCTATCCCGGTGCGCTCGGATGCTTCCAATGCGGCGACCTCTCCGAGCGCCTGCGCCAGCGCCTCGGCGCTGCCGACCTCAACCAGCCATCCGGTTCGCGCGGACGGGTCCGTGCAGATGGTTTCGCGGAACCCTCCGATATCCGAGGCGACGATGACACGTTCCATTGCCTGCGCCTCGACGGCCACTCTCCCGAAGGGCTCGGCGAACACCGAGGGGGCGACGATGATGTCGGCGGCGGCATAGGCGAGCGGAATGTCGTCGGCATCGATTGTGCCGGCGAAGACGACGTCTCCTTCCAGGCCGAGCGCCCGGACGCGTTGATGCAATGACTCCTGATAGATGCGTCCCGATGCTTTCGCGGACCCGCCGACTATGACGCCCAAAAGCCTTGGCGGTTTCATTCGCGCGAGCGCTTCGATAAAAACTTCATGCCCTTTGTTTTTGTCGAGACGCCCGGGAAGCATTGCGACGGTGCGCCCGTCCGCTCCCCAACTCGTACGCAGCCGTGACAATTGCGCGGAATCGCAGCGCGCAGGATCGAAGGCATTCATATCGATGCCGGCAACAATGACTTCGAGGCGGGCGCGGAAATCTCCGTGCGCGCTGCGGATGCGTCCGCCGTTATAGTGCGATGCGGCCGTGACGACATC
Organism: Hyphomicrobiales bacterium; assembly: GCA_026708505.1. GTDB lineage: Bacteria > Pseudomonadota > Alphaproteobacteria > JAPOUT01 > JAPOUT01 > JAPOUT01. Next base: position 94,261 of record JAPOUU010000108.1, read on the forward strand.
CCCGCGTGTCATCACGCTGTTATACCAGCGTTTCCATGCGGGAGCTTCGTGAACCGTGCTGTGGTATGTCGTTACAAGCGGAACGCCGCACCATCTTGATGCCATCAAGGCGCTCCAGGCGGGCATGCGCGAGCGGGCATGGAGAATGTCCACGCGATGCTCGCGGATGCAGTTGCGCAATCTTGCAACATTCGCGAGCACGGTCGCCGGATTTTTCGAGTGCAGCGGCAGGGTGATGTGTTTGGATCCGCCGCGGGTGACGGCCTCCTGCAGGGCGCCGCCCGCGCTTGCAACGATGGAGCGCCAGCCCGCCCCCGCCAAAGCCCTCGAGACATCGAGGGTTGTGCGCTCAACGCCTCCGACTCCCAGACGCGGGAGGATTTGCAAAACGCATGGGGGTGTTTTATTCTGCGGGCTGTTCGACATTGGAAGGACTTTGTTATGCTTGAGGCGGATATACCACCGGCGCAAATGCTACCACACGAGGACGGCGAGCGCATTGCCTACTATATTGACGGCGAGGGAGACATGGAGGTGCTGTGGTGCGGGGGTTTTTCTTCGGAAATGACCGGCGAGAAGGCATCCACGATCGCGTCCTGGGGAATTGAGCGGGGCCGCCGCATCGTGCGCTTCGATTATTTCGGGCACGGCCAGTCATCGGGAAAATTTGCCGAGGGAACGATCGGGCGCTGGAAGGAGGACGCCGCCCTTGTCCAGGAGAAGCTTGTCCGGGGCCGCCACATTGTCGTCGGCTCGAGCATGGGCGGCTGGATTTCAATGATGCTTGCCCTCCAGCATCCCGAGCGCGTCGCGGGATTGCTGCTGCTCGCCCCCGCCCCCAACTTTACCGAACGGCTCTTGTGGAACGGATTCTCGGAGGAGGCAAAACGGATATGCAAGGAACAGGGATATTTGGACCTTGGCAATTGGGAAGACGGTGCGGAATATCTCGTCACCTACCGGCAAATCGAGGAAGCCCGGGCGCATTTGCTGCCCGAAGGCACGTTGCCGATAAAATGTCCGGTTCGAATCATCCACGGAATGGGCGACGAGGTTGTTCCGTGGCAGCATTCCCTGGAGATTGTCGAGCAGGTCGAATCGCGCGATGTCGCGATCACGCTCCCCAAGGAATCCGACCACCGCCTTTCCGCGCCCGACGACCTCCTTCTCATCCGGCAAAGCCTCGAAGACCTCGTGCGCGTCGCCTAAATGCCCGAGGCCAAACAAGCGCGCAAGCCCTCCCGGTAGGTCGGATAAGCGAGACTTACCTTAAGTTCCTCTCTTAACAACCGGTTACAAACCCTTTTATTTTCTGCATAAAAGCTCTTTCCCATCTCCGAAAGATTCGCCTCTTCCAACGGCACTTCCGGGGGCGCCTCCATGCCGAGCAGCCCCGCCGCAAAGGCGAGAACATCTCCCGGCGGCGCGGGCTCGTCGTCGCACACGTTATAGACGGCTCCCGCTCTCGGCCGGCGGATGGACGCCTCCAAGACGGCGGCGATATCGGCGGTGTGAATGCGCGAAAACAATTGCCCGGGTTTGGAAATCCGCCGCGCGCGTCCTTCCCGAATCCGCGCGAAGGGATTGCGTCCGGGTCCGTAGATTCCCGCGAGCCGGAAGACATGCGTCGCTATCGAGTGTTTTTCGCCCAGCCGCCTCCAGCCCTCCTCGGCGCGGCAGCGCCTGCGTCCCCGCTCCGATATCGGCGTGCAGGGGGTGGTTTCATCCACCCACGCCCCGTCGTGGTCGCCGTAGACTCCCGTGGTGGAGAGATAGCCGATCCATTCCAGGTTTTCCGCGCAGGCGGCAATGTCGTCGCCGTGGCGGCGCAGCACCACGTCGCCCTCCCCGTCGGGGGGAATCGAGACGAGCAGATGGCTTGCCTCCGCCAGATGCTCGTGCGCCTTTTCCATCGGCACGGCGCCATCGAAGCGAATCGTCTCCTTGCCGTCGATGTCGCGGCCGTCCCGGCTGGTGCCCGCGATTTTCCATCCCAGCGGGCGCATCCGCCCCGCCAGCGCTTCCGCGCTTGCGCCGTAGCCGAAACAGAATAATCTTCCCGCAGCACTCATTGTGCTATTAGGATAGCATAGAGCTTATGTTTTCCGTCATCATCCCCACCCGCAACGCCGAACGCGGATTGAGCGACTGCCTCGATTCCATCCTCCCCGCCCGACAAGACGGCCTGGTCGAGGAGGTGATCGTCGTTGATGCCGGTTCCGTTGATGCAAGCGTTGCCGTTGCCGAACGGCACGAATGCGTGACGCTTCCTTCCCCGGCCGGGCGTGCACGCCAGATGCACGCCGGCGCAACCCGCGCGGGCGCTTCGTGGTTGTTGTTCCTCCATGCCGACGTCGTTCTTGAGGCCGGATGGGAAAAAGAGGCGCGGGATTTTATCCGGCGCCATGACGGAGACGCACGCATCGCCGCCGCCTTCCGCTTCGCGCTACGGCACGCTTCGAAGAAGGCGCGCGTGCTGGAACGCATCGTCTCGTTGAGGTGCCGGTGGCTTGCCCTGCCCTACGGCGACCAGGGACTTCTCATTCCCGCGGAGTTCTACCGCGCGCTTGGCGGCTTTGCCGTCCTGCCGTTTATGGAGGATGTGGACTTGATACGGCGCATCGGGCGCAAGCGGCTTGCCTTTCTGCGCTCGCGCGCATACAGCGACGCCGTACGCTACGAAAGTGACGGATTCTTCGCGCGAATGGTCCGCAACACCGCCCTCACGAGCCTTTTCCTTCTCGGCGTGCCGGCGAACCGGCTGGCGGGTTTCTACGACACGAAGAAAAGCCCGTGAACCGACATCTCATCATCATGGCGAAAGCGCCGCGCCTCGGCCTCGTGAAAACGCGCCTCGCCGCCGATGTCGGCTTGCTCGAAGCGACCCGCATCTATCGCCGCATGTTAACGGGAATCATCCGCGAGGTCGGGAACGACCCGCGCTGGCAAACGCACCTTGCCCTTGCGCCCGAACGCTTTCTCCGCAACTGCGAACTGCCGCACGGCAGCGACCTGGACATCATCGCGCAGACGCGCGGCGACCTCGGTGCGCGCATGGGCGCGCTGCTGCGGCGGTTTTCCGGGGGCGACAGGGTCATCATCGGCAGCGACATTCCGGACATCCGGCGCGGGCACATCGTGGATGCGTTTCGAGCGCTGGGAAGCCGGGACGCGGTGTTCGGCCCCGCGCAGGACGGAGGTTACTGGCTTGTCGGCGTGCCTCGAAGACACACCCGCACGGACATCTTTGCAAATGTCCGATGGTCGACGCCGCACGCCCTTGAGGACACGCTGGCGAATTTGCGCGGACGGCAGGTCGGCCTGCTCGAGACGTTGCGCGATGTGGACAAGGCGGCCGACCTCAGGCGCGGCGCAGATGCTCCTCCAGGCGCGGCATGATCTCGACAAGATTGCACGGACGGAAACGGTAATCGAGTTGCTGGCAGAGAATGCCGTCCCATGCATCCCGGCAGGCTCCCGGCGAGCCCGGCAGGGAAAACAGATACACGCCGCTTGCCACCCCCGCGCTTGCGCGCGACTGCATGGTCGAGGTTGATATTTTCTCAAAGCTCAATTGGTGGAACAAAACGGCGAAACCGTCGATTTCCTTATCATAGAGCGAGCGAAACGCCTCGGGCGTGACATCGCGGCCGGTCAGTCCCGTTCCTCCCGTCGCAAGAACGACATCCACTTCTCCGCCTGCAATCCACCCGCGCACGGTTGCAACGATCTCATCGACATCGTCCTTCACGACCGTGCGCGCGGCCAACGCGTGTCCGGCGGCATTCGCGCGCTCGGCCAGCACGCCGCCGGAAACATCGTCTTCCGTTCCGCGCGTGTCCGAAACCGTCAGCACCGCAATGCGCATCGGGATAAACGGGCGCGATGCATCCAAGGGCATCTAAGACGACTCCTCCGCTGCGCCGGCATCAAGGCGCTGCTTGAGCGAAAGGAAATCCCGCCATGCGAGTCCTTTGTCGCCGGGGCGGCGCAGCAAATATGCGGGATGGAATGTCGGCAGCGCCGGCAGGCTCTGCGTGCCGATTTGGCACTGCGTCCAACTGCCGCGCAGTTTTAGAATCCCCGTTGTCGTATGCAGCAGGGATTTCGCGGAAACGCCTCCCACCAGCATCAGCAATTCCGGCTGCACCAGTTCCACATGACGCTCGATGAACGGACGCAGCATCTCGACTTCCCGGATCGTCGGGTTGCGGTTGCCGCTGGGGCGCCACGGCAGAATGTTCGTGATATAGGCGTTTTCCCGATTGAGTCCGATTGCCGCGAGCATCTTGTCGAGCAACTGCCCGCTGCGACCGACAAAGGGCAGGCCTTTGCGATCCTCCTCCGCGCCGGGAGCCTCTCCGATGAGCATCACGCGCGCCTCCGGATTGCCGTCGGCGAACACCAGCGAGCGGGCCGAGCGCTTCAACGCGCAACCCTCGAACGACTCCAGCGCCGAACGCAATCCCTCCAAGGACATCGCCGTTTTCGCCAGCGAACGCGCATCCGCGATCGCGAGGCTGTCGGCATCGGGTTCTTGTTCCGCGGCGGGCGCGGGCTTTGAAACGGGTTTCGGCGCGGGCTTCGGCGCGAGAGCCTCCTGCGTGGTTTGTAACACGGGCGGGGCTTTTTCCTGTTCGGTGTAGCGGTTGCGCGCGATTTCCACGAGCGCTTCGCTCACGCCGGCATCGCGATGCCAGCGAAGCATCTCCACCCAAGCCGCGCGCTCTTCGATCATTTCTACTTCACCAATTTTGAGAACTCCGCAACCAGGCGCTCGTAGACCTTGCGCCGAAACGGCTCGACCATCTCCGGCAGGCCGGCAAAATCGAACCAGCCCCATTCGACAAATTCGGGGGCCTCAACTTCGGCCACGGCGAAGTCTGCATCCTCGCCGGTAAAGCGCATCGCAAACCATTTTTGCCGTTGTCCCCGATACTTCCCGTCCAAGGCATAGCCTATCAACTGCTCCGGCAAGTCGTAGTAGAGCCACTCGCGACTCTCGCACAGAAGTTCCGCCTTGTCGGTGCCGGTTTCCTCGAGCAATTCGCGCCATGCGGCGTCCACGGGCGATTCGTCCTTTTCGATGCCCCCCTGGGGCAGCTGCCAGGGGCAGCGAATGACCTCGGAGCCCTTTCCCGGGCGGCGCTTGCCCATCCAGACGCGGCCGTCCCGGTGAAACAGCGCTATCCCCGCGCTTGGACGATAGGCATCCGCGCCGTGCCCACCGCTTCCCAACGGCGGGGGCAAATCGACGGGAGCATCCACGTTAGCCGCTGTTGCGCTTCATCTCGCGCAACATTTCCAACGCGCGCAGCAGTTGCTTGTCATCCTCTTTTTCGAAGGGAACGAAAGACGCCGAGCCGCTCTTCGGACGACCTTTGTCGTCCTTGGCTTTATCGTCGTCTCCCTCTTCATCGTCGCGCTTGATGTATTGGGGCAGCTCCGATTCTCCGGTCACGCGGGCCTGTGCGGGGTCCTCGACCGGTTGCACGATTTCAATATCCGGCTCAACGCCGTGCGCCTGAATCGTTCCGCCCGACGGCGTGTAATACAGGGCCGTCGTCAAACGCAGCGCGCCTTCGTCGCCCAGGGGAATCAGCGTCTGCACCGAGCCCTTGCCGAAAGAACGCGTTCCCAGGACGCTTGCGCGCCGGTGGTCCTGCAGCGCCGCGGCAACGATTTCGGATGCCGATGCCGAGCCGCCGTTGATCAAAACCACCACGGGCTTGCCTTCGACAAAGTCGCTGGTCGTTGCGTTGTGGCGCTCGACGTTGGTGTTGTTCCTGCCGCGCGTCGATACGATTTCACCCTTGTCGAGGAAAATGTCCGAAACCTCAATCGCCTGGTCGAGAAGCCCGCCCGGATTGTTGCGCAGGTCCAGCACGTAACCGATGAGGTTTTCCTCGCCGATTTCATCGCGCAGTTCAACTATCGCTTCGCGTATCTTCCTGGCAACGTCGGTGCGGAAAGTCGTCAAGCGGACATAAGCGATGTTGCCCTCCCGCTCCTTTCGAACCGAGCGTATCGTGATGATATCGCGGACGATCGGAACATCGAAGGGCAGATCAATCCCCTCGCGCACGACCGTGAGCACAATCGAAGTGTCCACCGGCCCGCGCATGACATCGACCGCCTCCGAGAGCGTCATGCCCTGAATCGGCACGCCGTCCAAATGGGTAATGAAGTCGCCCGTGATCAGGCCCGCCCGCTGCGCCGGCGTGTCGTCAATCGGCGTAATCACCTTGACGACGCCCTTGTCCATCGTGACCTCGATTCCGAGGCCTCCAAAGGTGCCGCTCGTCTGCTCCTGCATATCGAGGAAATCCTCGGGCGTGAGGTAAGCGGAGTGAGGATCGAGCGATTGCAGCATTCCGTTGATGGCGTCCTCGATCAAGCTGGCGTCTTCGACCTCTTCGACATAGGACCTGCGCACGCGCTCGAAAACACCGCCGAACAAATTGAGCTGCCGGTAAGTGTCGCTGTTGTCACTGGCTTGTCCGCTCAGATGCCACGGCACCAAAACAAACACCGCTCCGAGTGCAAACGCCGCTACAAGCGGCAAGATTGTTCTTTTTATTATGTTAGCCATTTTTCCATTTATCCCTTTCTTCGACCCACTGTTTCGGCGCAACTGCTTCGCCGCGCCGGCGAAATTCCATGTATAACTGCGGCAGCGACGAATCCGAATCCGCCGCAAAGGTCACCTCGCGAGACAATCCCATCACACCGATGGGCTCGCCCCGCGCGAGCCGCTCGCCCACTTCAGCGGACAAGCGCTCCAACCCTGCCAGAACCAGATGATACCCCTCTCCCGCCTCAATAATCAAGAGCCTTCCGTAATTTTGGAAGGGGGCGGAAAACACGATTTCACCATCCACGGGCATGACAATGGAGGCTCCGGGGGCGGTTTTAAGCACCAAACCCTGTATTTTCCCGCCTGTACCGTCCGATTCGCCGAAATCCCCCAGGAGGGGGCCGTGCACCGGCAAGGCGAGAATACCGAATAATTCCTTGGCGAATTCGGTCTCGGCGAACGCGTCGGCTTCCGCCTGCAATCTCCTCAGCATCAGGGTTTCGTCGTGCAGGTGCGCGACCATCCCGCGCAGCAGCATCTCGCCATGGAGCGCATCCAGGCCGTCGTTCCGCAACGACAGCAGGGGGAACTCTTCGGCGTATTTCAACTGCCGCAGGGCGGACAAGAGCTCGCCGAGACGTTCCTGCCGTTCAAGGACGGCGCCGTTTTCCTGCGCGGATGCGCCTGGCAAAAGCGCGAACGACAACATCGCCGCGGCAATCAGTCGGCGGGCGCCTCGGGGGACCATAGTTTTTCCAGGTTGTAGAATTCGCGTATTTCCGGATGGAAGAGGTTGATCCAAACACCTCCCCCGTCGATGAGGACCCAATCGCAACGCGCGCCCCCTTCGACCTGCACCCGGCCGGCTCCGAGTTCTTTCAAGCGTCGAAGCAGATGGTCGCGCAACGCTCCCACATGCATGCGCGAGCGTCCGCTCGCAATGACCATGAAGTCGGCGAGCGCCGTTCGAGCGGTGACATCCAGGCAGACGATGTCGTTTGCCTGGTATTCGTCCAGGGTCTCGCGCACGGCATCCAGAAGCACGCCGGCGGAGGGTTCTTTCGTATGCGCCGTCTTTACCAGGGGCATTGCACTTTCGGAAAAGAATGTATGGTGCGGTCGAGAAGACTCGAACTTCCACGGGTTTTATCCCACAGCGCCCTCAACGCTGCGCGTCTACCAATTCCGCCACGACCGCTCAT
>JAPOUU010000079.1 GCA_026708505.1 Hyphomicrobiales bacterium
GCCGGTGGAATCGTTCTGGCCCTGGCATTCGGCGTGCGCTCGGTGTTCGGCGGAGTTATTGAGCCCCTCTCGAATGAATTGTTCGACGGACGCATCGAGATCTTCTCGCTCTCCATCGCGATACAGAATCTCATCTGGGGAGTCGCGCAACCCGCCTTCGGCATCCTCGCCGACAAATACGGCGACCGCAAAGCGCTATGGCTTGGATTTTTCCTCTATGTCCTCGGCATGGTTGTCTGCATCGTTGGAACCTCTCCCTTCGCCCAGCACCTTGGCGCCGGTGTGCTGGTGGGCATGGGACTCTCCGGCACCGCCTTCGGCGTTGTTCTCGCCGTGGTCGGACGCGCCGCGCCGGTGGAAAAACGCACGCAATATCTTGGCATCACATCGGCGATGGGTTCCGCCGGACAAGTCGTCTTGCCGCTGCTGACATCCTGGCTGATTGAATGGCTCGATTGGCGCATGACGCTAATTGCGGTCACGGTAACGCTCGCGCCGATGGCTTTGTGCATCCCGCTCCTGCGCGCAAAAACAGGGTCCCCCTCCCCCGTCCGCAATAAGGACGATGTCGATGACTTCTCCATCCGGCAAACAGTCCGCTGTGCTTTCGGGCACTCGAGTTATATGATGCTGGGGGCGGGCTTTTTTGTGTGCGGATTTCATCTGGCCTTTGTCACGGCGCACCTTCCCAACTATGTACAGCACTTTTGCATCTCAAGCGCCTCGGCGGAGGAGTTGCGCGCATTGGGACTCCAGGCCCTCGCGCTTGCCGGCCTTGCCAACATCTTCGGAACGTTGCTGGCGGCAAAACTGGGCACCAAATTCTCCAAGCCGTACATTCTTGCAGCGATATACGCGTTGCGCTCCGTTGTGATACTGGGGTTTATTTCTCTGCCGGTGACCGAAGTGTCCGTAATGGTGTTCGCGCTGCTGATGGGAATATTGTGGCTCTCGACCGTTCCGCTGACGAGCGCGCTGGTGCTGATAATGTTCGGACCCCGAGCGATGGGGACGCTGTACGGCTTTGTGTTTTTCTCCCACCAGTTGGGGAGTTTTGCCGGAGTGTGGCTGGGCGGTTTCTTCTTCGACCGCTACGCCAACTATGACTACATTTGGTATTTGGCAATAGCGCTGGGCGTATTGTCGGCGATCGCCCATTTGCTGGTGCAGGAGCGCCCTGCGCCCCGTAGCGGCGCTTTGGCATACAGCAACTGAGTATCGCGCCAAGAGACCCCCGCATCGCCGGGGAGCGCAGGAGACAAGGCCCGGCCCCGCAAAATCAGGCTTGTCACCGGTGATTCGCGAATCGGCAGGCCCTCGACAGCGAATCGATCGCCCCGCTCCCAAAGAATTTCCAGCGAATTTACCGCGCATTTGCGCCGGTTTTTCGGCACGGGCAAAAATATCTAAAAAACATATTGAAATAACTAGTTTTATAGTTATATTGAAAGCATGGAAAAGAAAAAGTCTCACAAATCCATACAGGACATATCGTGCGCACTCTCGGCATTGGGGCACGAGAATCGCCTGGCGATATTTCAACTGTTGGTCCGGGCCGGCGAGGACGGGCTGAACGTCGGCGAGATTATCGCGCATCTCAATATTCCCGCCTCGACGCTCGCACACCACTTGGGCGCGCTGGCAAACGCGCAGCTCGTCACGCAGGAACGGAACGGACGCGAGATCATCAACCGGGCAAACTTCACCCTGATGCGGGAGATTGTCTCCTACCTGACCGCCGAGTGTTGCGTCGGCGTCCAGCCAAAAGGAAAAGCGGCATGACGGAATTGGTTTTATACGCGCGCGAGCGCATTTTCACCCCCGGCTGGAATCTTTGGCGCAAGGAGCCGGTATGGATCGTATTTGCGGGAATTTTGCTGGCGGTGTTTTTGCTGAACCCTTCGCAGGGAGTCGATAGTGCAACCTTTGTGGCCGGGAATTTTCTCGACATTGTTCCGTTCTTGCTGTTTTCGGTTTTGATAGCGGCGTATATCAGCGCAACGGATGCAGAAGGCTTGATTGTACGCGCGTTCAGCGGCTCGGCCATGCTGATGATTGTGCTGGCTTCGGTCGCCGGGGGCATATCGCCGCTGTGCTCGTGCGGGGTGATACCGTTGATGGCCGCGCTGCTGCGCATGGGCGTTCCCTTGTCGGCGGTCATGGCGTTCTGTTTGGCGTCCCCGGTGATGGACCCCTCAATGTTTGCGCTCACGGCGGGGATACTGGGAAGCGAGTTCGCCGTTGCAAAAACCCTTGCCGCCATCGGAATCGGCCTGCTGGGAGGCTTTGCCGGATACGGGCTTGAGCGCGCCGGATATTTGCGCAGCATTTTGCGCGAGGAGATTGCCGGGGGATGCGGATCGGGCGAATGCGACGCACCCCTGCCGCGGGACGCCAAAGCCTCGTGGAGGTTCTGGCGCGAGCGCGAACGCCTTGTGAAATTCCGCACGCAATCGATGTCAACGAGCCTGTTTTTGGCCCGATGGCTTTCGCTCGCCTTTTTACTGGAGAGCCTGATGCTGGTCTACGTTCCCGCCGAATTGGTCACGAGCATCGTCGGCGGAGCGGGATGGATGCCGATAGTCACGGCGACGATCGTCGGCGTTCCCACCTATATGAACGGCTATGCATCGCTGCCTCTGATAGGAGGCCTGTTGCAACAGGGGATGTCACCGGGAGCGGCGATGGCGTTTATCGTTGCCGGCAGCGTTACCTCGATACCTGCGGCGATTGCGGTGTGGGCGTTGGTGAAGCCGCGCGGTTTCCTGTTCTATGTAACGGCCGCGCTGATTGGTTCTTTCAGCGTCGGTATATTGTTTCAGTTATGGAGCAGCGTTTACTGAGAGTTTGCATGCGGCGTCTCACGAGATCGCCCGCGTGCGTTATAAAAGCCGTCAAAATTTACTGATGCCCCCCGTTTCGTATCCCGGCCGAGAACAGCGGGGGGATGCTGACGGCTGTATCGTAGAGTTTTTGGTAAACCTTCAACACCCCCCGCCGTTCAACTCTACAAAAAATCGGCGAAGTACAAACTGTTCTGTCGAGAGGAGAAACCCATCAGATTCGAAGAGATTCTCCGCTACTTTCCCGATTCAAGAAGATTTTCCCTCCAAAGTCAACACTTTTTTGAAAATTTAATGAAATTCGGGGAAATTCGGCGGAATTTGGCCGAATTTAGGCGGTTTTTCCATGGATTTTAACCCGGAGAATCTCCCCGATTCTCAGTAAGTTTGCGCATATGAGGCGCATTGCTCCTCAACGCTCTTGCCTTCGAGCTGCTCAATCTCGCACTTTTTGTGGGCGGTGTAGACGGAGATGAATTCTCCGGGAAACCATGAGCAAACGGTCTTGTTGTTGTTCATGCGTTCAAGCGCCTCCTCGAGGGATTGGGGATTTCTTGTGTATCCGCGTTTGGCAAGTTCGGTTTCGGAGAGAACCGAAAGGTCTTCATGGCTGACCGGAGGCGCGGGAAGTTTTTCCTCAATGCCTTGCGCGCCGGCGTGAACGATGGCCGCAAGCACCAGATAAGGTGAAGCCGCGGCATCGGCGGCTCGATATTCGATGTTGAATTGCTGCGCTACGCTTTCGGGGCTTTTGTCGGTGACCGGAGAGATGCGCAGCGCCGCCTCGCGATCCTCAAACCCGATGTTGTTGTAGGCGACGCTCCATCGATGCGGCGTAAGCCGCTGGTAAGATACGGCGGAGGGGGCCGTTAGCGCGAGGATGGAATCGAGGTATTTCAACACCCCGGCCGCAAAGGCGCCGGTGAGTTTCGACATGCCGCGCGGACCTTCCGGATCGTAGGTGACAGAATTACCGCCCTCGTCCTGGAAACTCATGTGGACGTGCACGCCGTTGCCGACGCTTGTGATGTCCTGGATGGGGGCGAAAGTCGCTTCCTCGCCGAGCCGCCTTGCGGTCATGCGCACCAACTCGCGCGCAATGACGGCGGCATCGGCAACGGAAACGCCGTATTTGGGTTTGACGGTGAGTTCATATTGCTCAACGCCGTGCTCCTTCATAAAGGAATCGGGCTGCAGGCCGGCCTGGGCCAGCGCCGCCATGATACCCTCGCCGAGCTGTCTGCGCCGGGAGAATGCATTCATGCCGTAGGAATCGTTTGCGGTGAGGGTCTTGTCCTTGATTTGGAATTCATGCTCGAAGGCCCCGTAGAGCCGCACGCCCGCGACCGTGTACAGACGTTCGAGCGCGGCTTTAAGGATTCCGCGCGTGCAGCAGTTCCAAGGCTTGCCGTCCAGGGTGGTAATGTCGCAGAGAAAGAAATGTTCGGGCGGACTGTCGTCCTGGAAGTTGACGCGCACCTCCGCGTCCTTTTGCGGCATCATGAGAACCTCGCCGATGGCACCGAAGGGACTTGGCGCAATGACATCGAAGCAGGTGATTTGGACGCAGGTCGGCGCCCATCCCACGCCCCGCCGGAGGCGCATGTTGAGATCTTGCTCCGGGAAGGCCTTGCCTCGTGTTTTTCCGGCGAAGTCGGAGACGGCTGCGAATATGAGGGGATTTCGGATCATGACGACCTCTTGTGTGTTGTGAAATTGCGGGGCAACGCACTCATTGTGTATATTGCATTTGCGCGCACATTGCAACGGATAGAGGATGAAGATGAAAGAGATGCGGGAAAAACCCCTTGTAACGGGAGAGACGGCCCTGCTGTTTATTGACGTGCAGAATTATTCCGCGCACCGGGAGGGCGGAACGTTTGCCGGCATGGAGAACGACGAGAAGGAAAAGCGCTACGGCTGGTTCTTTCAAGAACTGGAGGGGCGCGTTCTGCCGAACATGAAGGCGCTGCTGGACGCATGCCGCGGCGCGGGGGTTGAAGTCCTCTATACGGTAATCGAGAGCCTGACGCGCGACGGGCGGGACAACAGCCTTGACTACAAGATTAGCGGCTTTCATGTTCCCCGCGGCTCGTGGGACGGGAAAGTGCTGGATGCGATTGCGCCGGGCGAGGACGAGATTGTGCTGCCGAAGACATCCTCCTCGGTTTTCATATCGACCAACCTTGATTACATCCTTCGAAACCTCGGGGTGAGGCAATTGGTGTTAAGCGGACTGCTGACGGACCAATGCATCGAAAGCGCGATACGCGACGGCGCCGATTTGGGATATCTGGTCACGCAGGCGACGGATGCGTGCCTGACCCACAGCGCCGAGCGCCAGGAGAACTCCCTGCGCACGATAGCGGGCTACTGCCGACAGAAAACAACGGCGGAACTGCTCGAGGAGCTGCGCCCTAGCCCTTGATGATATTGCGCTCGGGGCCGTAGGGGAACTTGGTGATGTTCTCGGCGCCGGTTTCGGTGACAACGAGTATGTCGTGCTCGCGGTAGCCTCCGGCGCCCGGCCGCCCTTCGGGGATGGTGACCATCGGTTCCATGGATACGACCATGTTGGGGCGCAGTTCGGTATCAACATCCTCGCGCAGTTCAACGCCCGCTTCCCGGCCGTAGTAGTGGCAGAGCACGCCGAAGGAATGTCCGTATCCGAACGAGCGATATTGCAGCAAATCCCACTCGCGGTACATTTCGTTGAGTTCGTGCGCGATGTCGCAACAGCGCGCGCCCGGACGAATGAGTTCAAGCCCGCGCTCATGCACGGCGACGTTCTTTTTCCAGATGTCGAGGGCTTCATCGCCGGCATGATCAAAAAAGAGCGTGCGCTCAAGAGCGGTGTAGTAACCGAAGATCATCGGAAAGGTGTTGAGACTTAAAATGTCGCCGCGCTGCACCTTCCTGTTGGTGACGGGATTGTGCGCGCCGTCGGTGTTGATTCCGGATTGAAACCACGTCCAGGTGTCCATGAGTTCGACATAAGAGTGGTTCTTTGCGATTTCACGCAGCATCGCGTTCGTCGCCGCGGAGGAGACTTCGAACTCGGCGGCGCCTTCATGAACGGCCCGGACGCAGGCTTCCCCGCCGATGTCGGCGGTATGCGCGCCTTCCTTGATGAGTTTGATCTCCTCGTCGGATTTGACGGTTCGCATCCACATGGAGGCTTGGGCGACGTCAACGAAAACGGCATCGGGAAATGTTTCTTTCAACAACCGCTGGAGGTCGATGCTGACATGGTCAAACTCAATGCCGATGGTTTTTGCGTTGGGGACGAGCTGCTTGAGCGCGTGGTAATAATTATCGCGCCGCCAGTCGGTGTAAACGAGGTTTTCGCCGTAACTGCGCCGTTGCGGCTGTCCGCCGTCGATTCCCGCGGAGACGGTGGTTGCCTTTTCCGGCGTGAGAACGAGAGCGTATTTGCGCCCGAACCCGCAATACAGCCAGCCGGAATAATAGTTGATGCAGTGATAGGACGTGAACAGGGCGGCATCCACGTTGTTGTCGGCCATCCATTTGCGCATGTCGTTTTGCCGTCGCGACATCTCGGCGTCCGAAAAGGGCGAATATTCCTTTTCGCCGTTGTGCCACTCCATTACCCGAACTCTTTTCTCAGCCATGCCTCACCTCCGTTTTTCTCTTGCATATCCCCTTTTTGAGTCGCAATATATGACTTTGGAAAGGAGAGTCAAGTGGCCGACTCCATCGCGTTTTTAGACAGCACGGGCATATTGGACGAAAGCGAGGTTCGCTGGCGCATCGGCGTGATAGCGCTGGCAACGGACCGGATCCTGGAGCGCGACTTTGCGTTGATGTGCCCGGATGCGTCCTTGGGGATTTACATCAATCGCATCGCCTTTGCCAATCCGACGACCCGGGAGAATCTTTTGGCGATGGCTCCGCGTTTGCGTGAAACGGCCGCATTGCTTTTGCCCGGACAAAAACTCGATGTGATCGCGTATGGCTGCACGTCGGGAACGGCGCTGATAGGGCACGATGCCGTCGCACGGAGCATAAAAGAGGCAAAACCCGATGCCACGGTGGCAACGCCGAGTCATTCGGCAATGCTCGCGCTAAAGGAACTGGGCGCGCGGCGGATTGGAATGCTCGCACCTTATGTCGAGCCGGTCACCCGTGCGGTGGTGGATTGCTTCGAAGCGGAGAATTTCGAAGTAATGTCGCCCTGCTGTCTGGGCCTGGAAGATGACGACGAGATTACGCGCGTATCGCCGGACAAGATTGTCGAACTTGCCGAGCGTGTCTGCCCGGCGGATGCGGAGGCGATGTTTTTATCATGCACGGCGCTGCGCTCAATAGGCGTAATCGAAAAACTGGAATCACGCTTGGGGATTCCGGTCTTGAGTTCCAATCAAGTGATGTTCTGGCGCTCAATGCGCGCCGCGGGCTGCGACTTTCGGCCGGACGGCTTCGGACGCTTGCTCTCGGAGCATTGAGTCTCCCGCTGCAGCAGTTTTTGCTTTCGCTTGAGTCCCCATCTGTATCCGGTAAGCGACTTGTTCGCACCAACGACCCTGTGGCAGGGAACAACGACGGCGACGGGGTTTGCGTTGCATGCAGCCCCGATGGCTCTTGCAGCCTTGGGATGCCCGATGTCGTGGGCGAGTTCGCCGTAGCTTCGGGTTTCGCCCACGGGGATGTCGATGAGCGCGTTCCAGACTTTTTCCTGAAAGGCGGTGCCGCGAATATCAAGGGGAATGTCGCCGCCCCTGGCGGGATCGTCCACACGCTCAACGACCTTGCGCAGCCATTGCGTTGACGTTTTCGGTGCGGGCTTGATCTGCGCGAACGCAAAACGTTTGCGCAGCGCGTCTTCGGGCTTTCGGTCATCCAGGAACTCCGCGAAACAGACGCCCCGCTCGGTTGTTGCGACGATGATGTCGCCGAGGGATGTTTTTGCGCTTGCGTATTGGATGGTTTCGCCCTTTGCGCCCCGGCGGAGAAGTTGCATGCGCGCACCGGATGCGACATCGTCGGCATAAGCCCTTGATGTGCTGTTGTATCCGGCGGCGAAGATTGCCTCGGTGACGCTTTCGGCCTTGTTGAGTGATTCGCGCAATTTCTGCTTGCGGGCGGCGCGGGCATATTGTTTGGGCGAGAGCCCTATATGTTCTTTGAAGATGCGCTGAAAGTGCCCCGCGCTCAAACCGGCATCCGCCGCCAAGCTTGAAAGGTCCGGCTCTTCTTCCGCCGAGCGCAATGTTCGACAGGCCCGCACAACCGCCTTGAGATGCGGGGCGGCATCGTCCTTGTCCGGGCGGCACCGCTTGCACGCCCGGTATCCGCCGACCTCGGCTTGGGCCGGCGTGTCATAGAAGAGGGTGTTTTCGCGTTTGGGCGTACGCGCACGACAACCCGGACGGCAATAGATTCCGGTTGTCCGCACGGCGAAAACGAAGGCGCCGCTGCAGGAGCTGTCGCGTGTTTGAACGGCGTTCCATTTTTTCGTGTCGGAATGTTTGCTCATGATTGAAACTCCTTGATCCTGCGCCAAACCCTTCCGTCAATGGTGATAAGTCCGAGGGCGATGAGCGTCATGCCGATAATGTGCTTCGGCAGCAGTTGTTCGTCGAGGATTCCGACACCGAGCACAATGGCGCTCACCGGCACGAGCAGTGTGACCAGGGAGAGGTTTGTTGCACCCGCGGTCGTGAGGATTCGGAAGTAGAGGACATAACCGAGCGATGTGGAGAGCAACCCGATGGCGACGAGCGATGCAAGCGTTTCGAGATTTGGTACGGGCAGGTTCCACGGCTGGTCAAAAATTAGCGTCAGCGGCAGGAGCAAAATACTCGCGGCGAACACCTGTCCGGTTGCCGCGGTCATCGGCGCGATGCCGGACGCGAGGAATCGTCTTGCGAACACGCCGGCGACTCCGTAAGAGCATGCCGCGCCCAAACAAGCGCAGGATGCAAGCAGCACGAGACCGGAACCGTTGTCGAATTTGGCACCGATGAGCGTTGCAACGCCGCACACGCCAATGCAGATGCCGAGCAGCCGCATTGGCGTTATTTTTTCATCAGCCGTGAAGAAATGGGCAATGACAAGAGTAAAGAGCGGAGTCGTTGCGTTGAAGATTGCGGCAACGCCCGAAGCAAGATGCACCTGCCCCCAGACCAGCAGCCCGAACGGCACGGCGTTGTTGAAAAGTCCGAGGCAAAAGAACGAAACCCACACACGCAAATCCCGCGGAAAGGAAAGTCCCAGATATGCCATAACGCCAAACAGCCCGAGCGCTCCGAAAGAAAGCCGCACGAAGACGATGGTGAAGGGCGAGAGTTCGCGCAGGGCAATCTCGACAAAAAAGAACGACCCGCCCCAGAGCAAAGAAAGCAGTATGAGGAACGCCCATTCGAGGGGCGTCATCGCGAGGTGGATGGATTTGGCTGGGGAAACGGACATCGCATTACTCCTACAGGTGATTCTTCAGATTTGAAAAGATTCGCACGGAATGGATTATATTGCTTCCCGTTTGTTGCGATTTAATTTTTTCGGCGCATTCGGGGCGAATGTGGCATAGTCCGGGGATGGTATCACACAAGGCGTTGGCAGACTTTCTTGAAAAAATCGCGATGCGTGCGGGCGCGCACATCCTGTCGCTGCGGGAGGCCCGCGAGGCGGAGATTAAGGCGGACGGCTCGCCTGTGACCCGGGCCGACAAAGAAGCGGAAGAATTGGTGGTAGCGGCATTGCAGGAGGAAGCCGCGGAGATCGGCATCGTTTCCGAGGAAAACAGCGCAAGCCACAAAATGGCGCCTTCGAATCGATTTTTTCTCGTGGACGCCTTGGACGGAACCAAGTCTTTCATGCGCGAAAAGGGAAGATCCTTCACGGTGAATATCGGACTGATTGAGGACGGCGTTCCGGTGCTGGGCGTTGTCTATGCGCCGGCGCTGGGGAGGATGTTTTGCGGCATTGCCGGAACGGGCGCATGGGAGATCGCGCATGACGGTGCGCGGCGCGAGATTTTTGCAAACGGCGCGGGAGAAGACGGCTTGGTTGCGGCGGTAAGTCGCTCGCACGGAGACGAACGCCGCGCGCGATGGGTGGAAACACACGGAGTCACCCGGCAGATATTGAGAAGCTCGTCCTTGAAGTTTTGCATGGTTGCGTGCGGCGAAGCGGATGCCTATCCGCGTTTCGGCCCGACCATGGAATGGGACACGGCGGCAGGCGATGCGGTTCTGCGCGCGGCGGGAGGACGCGTTGAAGATTTAGACGGAGCAATCCTGCGTTACGGCAAAAAGGGTTATCGCAACGACGGTTTTGTTGCGTGGTCTTCGAAGCGGACGTAGCGCCTAGATCAGCCCTTCCTCTTCGAGAACTTTTCGAGCGACCCGAAAACATTCGAGCGCCTGCGGAACTCCGCAGTAGATTCCCACAACATGGATGATTGCACGGATTTCGTCGCGGCTAACGCCGTTGCGCAATGCGCCCCGGCAATGTATTTCCCACTCGTGCATTTTGCCGAGCGCCCCGATCATTGTAAGATTCATCATGGAGCGTGTTTTCGGGTCAATGACATCATCGCCCCAGCCGAATCCCCAGCACCATGCGGTCATGGCTTCCTGGAACGGGCGGGTGAACTCGTCCGCGGCGGCCAGGTTTTTTTCAACATACTCGTCGCCGAGTGTTGCCTTTCGCTGCTTGAGTCCGGTTTCGAAAAGATCTTGGCGCATGATTATTCTCCTTTTAAAGCAATGGCGATATTTTTGGTTTGTACATAATTGTAGAGCGCTTCCCTGCCCTTCTCCCGGCCGTAACCGGATTTTCCGTATCCGCCGAAGGGCGTCTCAACGCCGCCGGCATACCACTCATTGACGAAGATTTGTCCGGCCCTGAGTTGTTTGGCGGCGCTGATTGCGCGCTCGGAATCCTGCGTGAAAACTCCGCCGACGAGTCCGTATTCGGAAGCGTTTGCAATCTGTATGGCTTCATCATCGTCTCGGAACCGCTGGACGGACAGCACCGGACCAAAAACCTCTTCGTTCGCGATTTTCATATCGGCAGTAACGTCATCGAAAACAGTCGGCTCGAAAAACCAGCCGGGACGGTTGAGCTTGTGTCCGCCGGCGACCGTCTTTGCGCCTTGCTGCACGGCCTCAATGCAGATGGACTCGGCCCTGTCCCGTTGTTTTTGCGAGACCATCGGGCCCATGTTATTCCCGAACTCGGGGAGTTCGCTTCCGGGGGCGACGTTGATGGAGCGTGCGAGTTCGGCAACGGCATCAACAACTTCGTCATGCCGTGATTCGTGAACAACCAGCCTCGAGAGCGCCGAGCACACTTGTCCCGCATGGAAGAAGATGCCCCAGCGCACGGAAGAAAGAACACGCTCAATGTCCGCATCGTCATGGATGATGGCCGCAGATTTCCCGCCAAGCTCAAGAACGCACGGGACGATGTTTTTAGCGGCCGCGGTCGCGACCGACGCACCGGTCTCGACCGAGCCGGTGAAAACGATTTGATTGACGTCCTTGTGCGCGGCGAGCGCCGCACCCGCAACCTCGCCATATCCGCATACGATGTTAAGCGCGCCGGCGGGCAATCCGACGGCATCGGCAGCACGGGCAAGAAAGTCGTGCGTGAGCGGGTCAAGCTCCGGGGATTTAACAACGCAGGCGTTTCCGGCCGTGAGTGCCGTGGAGATGGAGCGCGCCGCCATCTCGAGAGGATAGTTCCACGGAATTATCTGTGCGCTGACTCCGTAAGGCTCAAGCGTGGTGAAATCAATGTAACTGTCACCGAGAGGGATGGAGCGCCCTTCCAGGGTTTCGGCCTGGTTGCCGTAATATTCGAAGTATCGCGCACTGCCCGCAACCTCAATGTCGGCTTCCCAGAGAGGCTTGCCGGCTTCGAGTGTCAGGATTGGCGCGATTTCCTTTTTGTTTTCGAGGATGTATTCGCCGATTGCCTTAACCATTCTGCCGCGCTCAACGGGACGCATGGCCGCGAGCTCGCCCCGGGAGGCGCATTGGCGCGCGGCGGCAACGGCCGCATTAATGTCATTGTCCTTGCCAAGCGCTTGTTGACCGATGGTCTCGCCGGTTGCGGGGTCTTCGATGTCGAGCCAACCCGCGCTCCCGTCCACCCATTTGCCGTCGATAAAATTTTGATGCCGCAACATTATGTGTCTCCTTTTTATTGCATTTACGCTTTCGCGCGTTGATTGTTCGGATCGAAAGGCACGCCGTCGATGATTTCGGCGCCGCGCTTCTCGCCCATGACCATCACCTCAAGTCGCTCGCCCGCGCGGACGCATGAAGGATGCAAATACGCCCATGCGAGATACGCTCCGATGCTGTAACCATACCCTCCCGAAGCGATTGCGCCAATAGCGTTGGAATCCTTCCAGACGGATTCCGAGCCGAGGGGGTCGGCGGCAATGCCGTTTGCGGGCTCCTCAAGACGCAGGAGCGCGAGCAGCCATTTCGACGGCTTCGCAAGCGATATCTCCGCGCCTTGAAAGCCGCCGTCCCGGGCAAAACGCAAGACATCCGCCTCTGCGAGCGTCACCTCGTTGGTGATTTCAACACCGGATCGATACGCTTTTTCCATGCGCATGGAGTTTAGCGCGGCCATTCCGACATGAACGAGTCCGAGGGCGTTGCCGTTTTGGACGAGCGCATCGTGGATTTGCGGCATGCCTTCGATGGGAATATGCAATTCCCAACCGAGTTCCCCGCTATAACCGACGCGCATGAGTCGAACGTTTGCAACACCGGCGACTTCGCCATGTTGCAGCGACAACCATGGAAAGTCACTGTTGCTCAAAGACATCGCGGCCGCCGATGCCAGAACATCACGCGCATTCGGGCCTGCCAGCATCAGGATTCCGTATTCATTTGAGACATTCTCGAAGAGAACATCTTCACCTTCGAGAAGTTGTGTTTGCAGCCAATCGAGCACGGCGGCTTCCCTTGCCGCCGCATAAACGAGATAGAAGCGCGTCTCGGAAAGTCTTGCGCAAGTCGCTTCGCCTTCGAGCCTGCCGTTTGCGTTAACAAAATAAGTGAGCGCGATTTTGCCGGCCTTCGGCAACCGGTTGGACGAAACACGCTCAAGAAAAGCAACAACGTCGTTGCCGTGAATCTCCACCTTTGCAAAAGCCGTTAGATCCGCAATTCCCGCGCCCTGCCGCATGGCATTAACTTCCCCGCCGATAATATCGTGGAGTTGCGTGCGCCTGAAGCCGTGGATATGTTCGCGCGGGGTTCCTTCGGGTGCATACCACAACGGACGCTCCCAGCCATAGACGTCCGCGTAAACGGCCCCCTCCCCTTTCAATCTCTCGTACAACGGCGAGCATTTCGAATGTGACGGACGGCACGCAGGACGATCGAGATGCGGAAACGGAATCTCGTGCCGCAACAAGTAATCCTCCTTTGCCTTCTCGATGCGATATGTGTTGTCGATGTTCGCACCGAAGCGTCTCGGATCAAAGCTGTTCATGGCGATATCGGCGGCACCGTGGGCAATCCATTGCGCGAGATATCTACCCGCGCCCGCGCCCCATGCAATGCCAACGGACGCACCGCAACACATCCAAAATCCTTGCACCCCAGAAGGCCCGAGCATCATGTTTCCGTCGGGCGGATGCGTGATGGCGCCGTGAACGATGCGGCGGATGCCGTAGTTTTCAAGGACGGGCATGCGCGCCATCGCGTTCTCAAGCCAAGGCGAGATTCGTTCAATGTCGGGCTCGAAAAGTTCGCTTTCGGCGTCCCAGGGCGCGCCTTCGTCCCAGACGGTTGTAGCGTTTTGTTTTTCATAGATGCCGACGAGTCCGGATTGCTGTTCCATTCGTATGTATCCGGAGACTTGCGAGTCGTCACGCACAACGGGCAGTTCGCGCTCGAGCGACGAGAATTCATCAACAGGGTCGGTAACAAGATAATGATGCAGAAGGTTTGCGATGGGGATGTCGAGTCCGGCCCATTGTGCAACCTGTCGCGCATAACATCCGGCGGCATTGATGACAATATCGGCGCGAATGTCGCCTTCTTCCGAGTGAACAATCCACTCATTATTATCACGGGAGAGCCCCGTTGCACGGTTTTGCTGGGAGATGCGCGCGCCCATCCCGCGAGCACCGAGCGCAAGGGCATTGGTTGCGCCCGCGGGATCAACGTGCCCGTCGGCCGGCGTGTGGAGCGCGGCACGAATGCCGTCGAGTTGGTAGAAGGGATGCAATTTGGCGATGTCTTCGGGGCCGACGATTTCCATATCGTGCCCCAGCCCGCGTCCCACCGAAAGCGTATAACGCAACCAGTCTTCTTCATCGCGGGAGTATGCGACCCGGAGCGAGCCGCATCCGTGCCACGACACGCTTTGTCCGGTTTCGGATTCCAAACGCGCATAGAGCTCGGTCCCATAGGCCGCCATCTTTGCGAGACCGTAGTGACTAACGGAGTGGGTGATCTGTCCGGCCGCATGCCATGTCGATCCGGATGTCAGCGACGCCTTCTCCAAGAGCAGCACATCGCGAATGCCTTCCTTACAGAGATGGTATGCCAGCGAGCATCCCATAATCCCGCCGCCGATGATGACGATTTGAGCAGTTTTCATACGAGGGATTATATGTTCAAAAGAGCATAAAGTTATACAACCGCTTAGCCGTATTCGGGAGTCTCGCGTCCCTTGTAACCGCCTGCGAATGCGGCAGCGTCTTCTTCGGGAAGTTCGTTCGCGTAGAACGTTACTCGCGTGTCATGAACTTTGAGTCGTTCGTACTCCTCAAGTTTGCTAAACCTGATCAAAGCCCATTGAGGATGGCCGGATTTGGTGATAACGATAGGAGTCTCCTCCGTCCCGTCAAGATAATCACCTACACGACTCCGGAATTGGTCTACGGGGACTTTCTTGAACTGCATACACATCTCTCCCGTCTTGAGTTCGGTCACGACTGGCATGATACACGAAATCAAGCAGATATACAGCGTTGAAGATTATAATCAGACTCAGGCAAATCAGGGGAAAAGCCCCGCATTTCCCGATGTCTAGCAAATTTACGAGCGTAAGATATGGTTTAGCGAGACAGGTATTAGCTTGGGAGGAATTTGACATATACCCATCAAAATTTCGTGTAATTCCCGCATAATTCAGTCGATAACTGATTATGGAACTATGCCAGTTAATTTTGATGCCATCCTCGCAAAAGACAACGAAGCAAATTTGTGATACCGTAACGTCAGTTAGGAGCGGATGAACGCAAAGAAGAACGGGAGATTACAGCCTAACGAAACAAACAATAAAACGAAGTTAGTACAATGGAGGGTGAATCAATGCCAAAACTAAAAACTTCCAACCGGAACAACACCAAAACATCACGTCGCCAATTCATTACGGCCTCGGCGGTTGCCGGAGCCGGCGTGTTGTCGGCACCGGCCATTGCAACGGCTGCCGGCCATACGGTGACATGGAAAGTGCAAACATCATGGCCTGGCGGTATCGGCTTGCAGATATTTAAGGACTGGTGCGCCACGATCAAAGAAAAAACAGACGGCCAACTGGAATTTGTTCCGTTTGGCGCAAAAGATGTCGTCGGGGATTTCCAATTGTTTGACGCCGTGAAAAACGGAGTCCTGCAAGCGATGAATCCCTTCACCCTTTATTGGGCGGGCCGCATGCCGGCGGCGGTGTTTTTGTCATCCTATCCCATGAGCATGCGCAACCCGCACGAATGGGACGTGTTTTACTACGGCTTGGGCGGGCTGGAAATCGCACGCGAGCTTTTTGCGAAACATGACATGTATTATGTGGGCCCGATCCATCACGGCCCCAACATTATTCACTCCAAAGTACCCATTCGTTCCGTTGACGACTTCCGGGGCCGTAAAATGCGCCTCCCCGGCGGCATGGTCGCGGAGGTGTTTCAGGCGCTTGGGGCGAAGACGACGTTGCTGCCCGGATCGGAAATCTTTCCGGCTTTGGAAAAGGGCACGATTGACGTTGCCGATTATGTCGGGCCTGCCGTTAACCATGCCCTGGGCTTTGGACAAGTGACCGATTACATTTCCATGGGACCTCCCGGATTCATGTCGGTTTACCAGCCTGTGGACGTGATGGATCTGACGGTCGGCATGGATTCCTGGAATGCGCTTCCGGACAATCTGAAAGATTTTGTCGTGCGTGAAGTGAAATCATATTCGATCGAGCATCACGCAAAAATCCAAAAGGCCGACCAGGAAGCATGGAAAAAGTTTGCCGAAGAGGGCACGGAGGTAACCCGTCTCAGCCAGGATGATGTTGATGCGATTACCGATGTTGCCGTTGAGCGCTGGTTTGCGTGGGCCAACAAGGACAAAGACGCCGCGCGTGTATTCAAGATTCAGCTTGATTACATGATGTCGGGGTCCCTGGGCTACGTGACGCCGGATCAGATCGAAGGCTACACCCTCGATCTGTAATCCTCACGCAGTATTCCTCCCGCCTGTCCTCCGGTTCGTTTCGGACGGCAGGCGGGCGATACTGCGGAACGGGAATCAATAAATGCTCAGCATAAATTTTGTATTGCCCCATTGGCTTTATTGGGTGGGAATTTTTGCGTTCCCTCCAATAGCGATGTATTTGGCAAAGAATACGATTGTCCGGCAATCGTCCTATAGAGCCGGCATTGCCTATTTTATCTGGGCCGTTGGCGGTTTTATAGGGCTGCATCGTTTTTACGTCAAAAACTTATGGGGCGTTGTTTTTTGTGCTTTGCTGGCCTTCATCCTGTACTGCTCAAACGCCGAAAACAAAGTACGCATTCTATATTCCGATGCCGTGGCAAATGTGGGGGCAATCGAGTCATCGATTACCAGAAACGAAAAGAACGTCACCAGAAACGACAAAAAGATTAAAGGGCAGCAAGAAAAACTGAACGCATTGGATGTCGGCGATTCATCCTATGAAAGGAATAAAAAGACCCTGGATAAATTGCTTAAATCGCAAGAAACACTGCTTGCACGGATTGAAACGGCCAAAAACGAACTGATCTTCTATCAACAAGAGGCCCAAAGCACCAAAGCGAGCCAGGCGCAATGGGGCAGTTACGCGTTTTACGCCTTCGTCCTCATCATGGTTTTCATGGTTATTGATTTGTTCCTGCTGCCGGGAATGATTGCCAAAGCGAATGACAGGCTGCAAAAAAACCCTCCGGAAAATACTGAACGACCGGAACTATCCGATGACTCGCTTCATATTCACCGGAAAACGGGCATCGTCCAATACATCGATAAACTATCGTTTTACTCGGGCGAATATGTCGCTTGCTGGAGCATTATCGCGGTATTTGTCTATTACTATGAGGTCACGGTCAGGTATGTTTTCAATTCTCCCACCAATTGGGCGCATGAAGCGATGTTTTTGATGTTCGGCATGCAATATCTAATTGCCGGAGCCTATGCTTATCTCACCAACAGCCACGTCAGGGTTGATATTTTGTATGCAAAATTTTCCAAAAGAAACAAAGCCATTGTTGATATTGCAACATCTTTGTTCTTTTTCATTTTTGCGGGCACCTTGCTGGTCACGGGCTATACCTTTGCCCTTGATTCCCTGGAGCAAAGCGAAGTGTCGTTTACCGAATGGGGCATTCAATACTGGCCCATTAAATTCGCTCTTGTTGCGGGAGCGGTGCTGTTGCTTTTGCAGGGCGTCTCGAAACTGCTGAAAGACGTCGCCGTCGTTCTGCAAAAGGAATCTGCGTGAATTTCCAAATGGAGAAAGGTTCGTAAATGGGCATTGAGATTGAAATAGGGTTGCTGACACTCATAATGTTCGGCAGTTTGCTTGTGCTGCTGATGGCCGGGCTGCCGCTGGCGTTTGTTACCGGCGGTCTGGCATGCGTGTTTCTATACATCCTGGGTGATGCCCGGACACTCAATATCGTGCCAAGCCGCATCTTCCCCCTGATGACGGATTATCAGCTATCCGCAATTCCCCTGTTTATTTTCATGGCGGCGATGCTGGAACGCGCGGGCATCATTAAGAACATGTTCGATGTCATTTACAAACTGCTCGGCGCTCTCAGGGGCGGCCTGGCCTCCGCGACCGTGATTGCATCCACGATATTAGCAGCGATGGTCGGCGTCATCGGCGCCGCCGTGGTCACAATGGGCATTATCGCGCTGCCCGCCATGTTGAAACGCCAATATGATACAAAAATAGCGATGGGCGCCATTATGGCAGGCGGAACGTTGGGAATTCTGATACCTCCGTCCATCCTGGCAATCATTTACGCCGTTGTTGCCGAGCAATCCGTGGGAGAATTATTCATCGGAGCCGTAATACCGGGATTGATACTGTCCGGGCTGTATATCCTTTACATTACGATCCGCTGCTATATCGATCCGACATTGGGCCCGCCCATTGCCGTTGAAGAGAGAATAAATTTTGCGGAAAAAATCCAGATCACCAAGACAATGATTGCGCCCATTATTTTAATCATGGTCGTATTCGGCGTCCTGTTCTCGGGCGCCGCAACACCCGTTGAAGCAGCGGGCATAGGAACATTCGGCGCGATAATTGTCGCGGCATTGCATCGACAGTTGGATTGGCCGACCGTTAAAGAAGCTTGCACAACAACCCTCAAGGCCAGTTCAATGGTCATTTGGATTATGTTCGGGGCAACAATATTCGTTGGGCTTTATGTCATCGAAGGCGGGCAGACATTTGTTACCGATGCCATGATCGGCACGGGACTGGGCCCTTGGGGCATTTTGATCTTCATGCAGATCTTGCTGGTGGTTTTGGGCATGTTCCTTGATTGGGTTGGAATCCTGCTGTTGTGCGTGCCCATATTCGTTCCCATCATAAAGACGCTGGGCGCAGCCGCTTTCGGGTTGTCCGAGCCCGATGATCTGGTTTTGTGGTTTGGCGTTTTGTATCTCGTTAACATGCAAATGAGTTTTTTAAGTCCGCCTTTCGGCTATGCCCTGTTCTATCTGAGAGGAGTTGCCCCGGACTCCATACCCATGTCCGATATCTTTAAAGCGTCACTGCCCTTCCTGCTGTTGCAAATCGTCGGCTTGTCGTTATGCATGATTTTCCCGTCACTGATTACATGGCTTCCTGAACAGGTATATGGATAGGCAACTTGGCGGTTATTGCATGAATTGCATCCCGCAAGCGCTCGAAACGAATTCCTAAAAATCCTTACAACCGTCCCGCAGTATAGGCACGGGCTTGACGCACCGAAAGGGAATCCCACTGCGGCTTAACCTTCGGATCGGGCATGATAGGTGCTTGCATCCGACTCATCCGCTCGGCGGCTTCGGCAAAACCGGAAAACCACCCTGCCCCCACCGCCGCGCTCATCGCCGCGCCCAGAGACGAAGCCTCTAAACTATGACTAACCGACAGCGGCAGGCCGGTCGCATCGCAAAACATTTTGGTCCACAATTTACTGTTACCTCCGCCGCCGACCGCGATAATGTGCTCCGGCTCCAAGCCCTCAAGGCGCATATTTTCAATGAACCGCGCCGACTCCAGGGTTAGCGCTTCTAAAAGAGCACGATAGATGTGCTCGCGACCGTGGTTTGGCGAAAGTCCGTGAAAGCTGGCACGCGCCGCCGGGTCCCAATGCGGATCCATGCATCCCGTCAGATAGGGACATACCGTCACACCTTCCGAGCCGATTTCGATATCCTCCGCCCGCTTTTCCAAAACATCAAGCAAGGCGCGTTTATCTTCGGCCGGAGAATGAATAAAATTGTTCACGAACCAATCCAGCAGGAGCGTGCCGGCCCGTTGCACCCCTTCCAAGAAATAACCTTCGCCGTTGGGCGAGGTCATCGTTCGCCAATGATGACTGATATGGGCATCTGCCGACCAGGCGCCCGTAATCAGGGCCGTGCCCAGGTTCAGATAGACCTGTCCCTGCCGTGTTGCATTTACTCCCAGTCCGGCACATTGGCCGTCGCCGCCTGCGGCATATACCGCCGTGCCTTCGAGCAGGCCGGTTTCGCGCGCCGCCGCCTCGTGCACCGAACCGACAAAATCACCCGGGCGACAAGTGTCGGCGAATTGATCCTGCTTAAGCTCCAGGTAATCCAGCACAGGTTGCGACCATTTCTTTTCCCGGATGTCAAACGCTCCCGAGGGATCGGCGCTGGTCCAGCTCGAAACAAAACGGCCGGTCAGCTTGCGACACAAAAAACTGTGCACATCGACTATCTTATTGATGCTTTTCAATTGTTGCGGATGGTGAGTATGCATCCATTTGAGACGATAGAATACAGGAGTGATGTCGTGCGGTTTGCCGTTCAGTTGATGCAATCGATCGTTTCCGAATTCCTTCTCGACCTTATCGAGTTCGGAGCGGGCACGCTCGTCAAGCCAAACCATCGCCGGACGCACCGCTTCGCCCTGCTCGTCCAGGAATGCCACCGTTTCCCGCTGATTGGAAACGGCGACGCCGGCAACCCGTGCAGGATCAATCTGCCCGGTTAGAGTTTTCAAACTGCCGGCGGCGGCCCGCCACCAGTCTGCACAATCCTGTTCGGCATAGCCGGCCTGCGGCATGGAGAGCGGGATATCCATTCGCCCCTCTCCCAGCATCTCTCCTTCGGCATTCCATGCGACGGCTTTAGTCGACTGGGTCGAGCTGTCAATCCCGATGACGATGTCCTGCTGTTTCTCCCTCATAATTTGCCTCTTTGGCTGTAAAAACCTTTAACATTTAACCCAAAATTTTGCGGCATTTCCACTATAAAACAAAACGTTCAGGCAAGGAATCGGAGTCGCGAAAATATGGTGAAACCACTTTCCGTCATTGCCCGATGGACAAGCGGTATTTTTCGGCGTCCCAGTTCAGCAGTTCCGCTTCTTGATCCTTGGTTAACACGGCCACTTCCTTGCCGTCCGGTATTCGGGTCACAATGTCACCAAAGGCACGAGCCAGTGCCAGCATGGAGCGTGACGCATCCGCAGGCATGGCCACACCTTCGTTGGGAACCACGATTAATTTTGGCTCAATGCCTCCGGTATCGGCAACGCGACCGGCCAATTGTTCCGGTTCGTCCATGAAGCCAACCCCGGGTCCCAGAAAAACGATATGATCGGGATAGAGCGTTCCCGAGCGGGCGATATCGCAAAGCTTCATATCAAAGGCAATCTGCTGGGTTTCGACATGAGGCACCGGCATCCAATCGGTGCCCTCCAGCGCGGTAACGAAACGAGCCGTGGGTTGTCCTTGGCCTTGCGGCACCCGGAGTCCGACACCTATCTTTTGCGCGACCTCCTGCGTCAACCGTTCCGCCTCGGCCACTGTCTCTCCTGCACACACCAGACCGTGATTGCCGAGGACAAACACTTTTCTGCCGGGTTCGGCACATTGCGACAATGTCCGAGCCAGATCGGTTCCCGGCTTAACATAGGGGACATAAACCGGGTCCATCGCGCCAATCAGCGAATCCAGAATGCTTTGCCATTCGCGACAAACCGCAGCGGCAATTACCTCAACCGCGTGAGTGTGCAATACCACCGGCCAAGGTATTACGGCATGCACGCTAGTCTCGACCGAAGGCCGCAATTGCGAACGGTTTACGGCGGCGGGAACAAAGTCCATCAAATCGGACAGAGGTGCGGGAGAACCGGTCAACAACGTAGCAATCGTTTTGCTGTCCACCGGCACCATGATGTCCTTTTGCGCCGCCTCGGCGAGCCATGTTCCCGATGCCTTGATCCACATGCAGTCATTGCGCTTCAACGAGAAATTCCCTCCTGCGGCCTGAACCAGCATGGGGTTCGATCCCATCCGCACCGATGCGGCAATCAAAGCCTCGAATTCGGAACTGCGGCGCACGCTTTCAAAATCGCCATTGACTGCCGCTTGATCTATTGTGCTTGTCATGGTTTTGCTCCCTGCTACCCCCGCGAAAACGGCAACGCAAACGTCGCCGGCGATTTCGGCTTAAACGACAGGACGAAATCAATACATTCTCGGCTTGTTCGAGAGTATCAACTATGCCGTGCAGACATAATATCCGTCCGTATTCGTCCATGTTAGCACAAAAGAAGATTTGAAAGTTTTTTCTGTTCTTGACGCGGGCTGTTTACCGTGAATAATTTACGGTAACGAGGTGAAAACAATTGAACGCGCAAAAAAACCAGACCACAAGACTGGCACCTCCCGAAGCCGGGTGGATGGAACATATAGATCAAATCTATTCCGGGCGCTGGGTTAATCCGCAAACAGGCAAAACCGCTCCGCATTGCGGGGTTCGCACAATCGAAATTGCCGAATCGCTTGAGGGGCGCGAGGCCGAATTGGTGCGCGCCGCCGCATTGGAGGGCAAGACGGCTCTTGTCGCCGACGAAAACACCTGGGACGCGGCGGGCAACCGAATCGCACGCAATCTGAAAAAAGAAGGCATCGCACCCACGGAGATAATTCTGAAGGGCCGCCCCAAAGCCAACCTTCCCGCGGTTGAAGCGCTCGGCAAACAGCTTGAGGGTTTCCAGTCGGTTATCGCGGTTGGATCCGGCACCGTAAACGATTTGGTCAAATATGTAACAGCGCAAGACCGGCGCGACTATTGTGTGTTCGGCACTGCCGCGTCCATGGACGGTTACACTTCAACAACCGCTTCGATATCCTTGCCGAGCGGCCTCAAGAAATCACTTCCCGCCCAGATCCCGAGGGGAGTGTTTCTTGATATCGGAGTAATTGCATCCGCGCCGTCTTTTCTGGCCGCGGCGGGTTATGGTGACTGCATGTGCAACAGCGTTGCCCGAATCGACTGGTGGATGTCGCATCGCTTGCTTGGCTCGTATTTTTCTCTGGAACCTTATTTGATTGCCGAGACCGAGAGAGAGGCCTTTCAGGAAATCGCTCCCGGAATCGCCACCGGCGACATAGTGGCTATCGGTTATCTGGTCAGATCGCTGGTATTGTCCGGCATCGGAGTTGCCTTTACCGGAAGTTCGCACCACGGCTCGATGGGTGAACATCAGATTTCCCATTACATCGACTGTTTCGCCGGGCATCGTCATCCCGGTTCGCTGCACGGAGAACAAGTGGGAGTGGCGAGTTTATCGATGTCGCGGATTCAACAATGGTTTTTGGACCAATCAACTCCGCCCTTGCTGCAACCGACCAAAATTGATCCCGACGACATGGCGCGGCGAATGGGTCCCGATATAGCAGACCAATGCATACCGGAATACCGCGCCAAGGCGCTGGACGAAAGCGGCGCCGAACAAATGAATCAGCGACTTGCTGAAATCTGGACCGAACTCAAGGCCGAGTGCCTTGAGTTCGTCGAAGCAACCGAAACGATGACTCAAAGCCTGAGGCTGGCCGGCGGTGCAACGACCGCTGCGGAACTTGAAGTGCCGGTGGACTTCTATCGTGAAGCGGTGCGCCACGGCCATGAGATGCGCAATCGGTTCTCCTTTGCCGATCTTGCTTGCGATGCCGGCCTGCTGGATGAATTTGCCGCGGCGGAAGGCTAGATCGTGCAAGATCTTGTCGACATGCCGCATCACGTCGCCTGCGCCATTGACGTGGTGTTGCTTGATATCGATGACACGCTGACCAGCAACGGACGTCTGGCGGGCGGCGCGTTTCAAACTCTTGAGGATTTGCACAATGCCGGACTGTTCGTTGTGCCCGTGACCGGCCGGCCTGCGGGATGGTGCGACCTGATCGCCCGGCAGTGGCCGGTTCATGGTGTAGTGGGCGAGAACGGCGCTTTCTACTACAGTTATGATTCGGAAGCGCGATCCATGAACCGGGTTTATGCTCTGGATCAAGCCAGTCGAACCGCCAATCAACAGGCCTACGCAAAACTTGCCGAAAAAATTCTGAACGAAGTGCCCGGCTGCGCCGTCTCGGCGGACCAGCCGTTTCGGGTGGCCGACTTGGCGATAGATTTTTGTGAAGACGTATCCCCGCTTGGACGGGAGGACATTCTCAAGATCAAGGCAATATTCGAACAAGCCGGAGCAAATGCAAAAATTTCATCCATCCACGTCAACGGCTGGTTCGGCCGGTATGACAAATTGACCATGACCCGGCGGCTTTTGCGCGATTTGAAGGGAATTGACATAAACCTAGAACAACCAAGGATTGTTTTTTGCGGCGATAGTCCCAATGACGCACCCATGTTCGCGCATTTTCCCAACGCCTGCGGCGTCGCCAATATCAGGGATTATGCCTCGGAAATCGACATTCTGCCGACTTATGTCACCCGGCAACGGGGCGGGGAGGGATTCGCCGAGCTGGGCAAATATCTCTTGCAGTCCCGGGCAAAGGGTGGTACCAATTGAGGCTTGATGGATTAGCGTAAAGGAAGAGGGAATGAGGGGCGAAGAGCAAAAGCTGCGCCAACAGATCATAGACCACTGTCTCGCCATGAATGCGAGCGGTCTGAACCAAGGCACCTCGGGGAACATATCGGTGCGCTTTGGGGACGACATGCTGATTTCCCCGTCGGGAATTGCCTACCAAACACTCAAACCCGAAATGATTGCCACGATGGCGATTGACGATGCATCCGGCTCATGGACCGGACCGCTGAAACCTTCAAGCGAATGGCATTTTCATCAAGCCCTGTTGCAAGATCGCCCGGACGCCAATGCCGTTGTTCACGCCCATCCGACTTACTGCACAACTCTCGCAATCTTGCGCAAAGACATACCCGCTTGCCACTACATGATAGCCGCGTTCGGCGGCAACAATGTACGCTGTTCGGATTACGCCACTTACGGCACCAAGTCCCTTTCCGATTTGGCCGTTGAAGCCATGAAAGATCGCACAGCCTGCCTGCTCGGCAATCACGGCATGATAGCAATCGGAGATACATTGCCCAAGGCGATGTGGCGCGCCGTCGAATTGGAAACCATTGCCCGGCAGTATTATTTCAGTCTGCAGCTCGGCAATCCCGTGATTTTGTCCGATGCGGATGTTGAAGAAACCCTGGCCAAGTTCACAACCTACGGTCTCCAAGAAACAGACGACCGGAAGAATTATCCCGCAAGGAAAGCCAAAAACGGACGCGGGCGCAAGAGCCAAACAATGGCTGCGGGTACAGGCGGAGAGAGCTAGTGAACCAAGCAGTCCGCAGGCGATTCCAATCTTGGTTCATGGGAGACAGTCCCGTGCCATGGCTGGCGCCTCTTGTGGCTATGCTTGTCGTGTTTACCATCTATCCGCTGATTTATAATGTATGGCTGAGCTTCCATGAATATGCACCGCTCAAACGGAGTCTGGTGTATGTCGGGGCCGAAAATTGGATCACTCTCTTCGGCGATGAACGTTTTTGGTCCGCCCTGTCCGTTACGCTCAGCTATTTCATCGTGCTGCTGGTTGTTCAACTTGTGCTTGGCATGTTGATTGCGCTTTTGCTCGATTCCGATATTGCGGGATTTGGTGTTTTGCGCGGCCTGCTCAGTTTAACCTTGGTGATTCCTCCGGCGATTACCGGCATGATGTTTCTGCTGATTGAAGATCCGGAGTTCGGCGTTCTGACTTTTGTGCTGGATATTCTCGGCGTTCTTGATTCAACCACGCCGATTCTCGCCACCAGTTCGACTGCGCTTCTCGGCATCATGCTGGCCGATATCTGGCAGTGGACGCCGTTCATGGTGCTTATTTTCATCGCCGGGCTTCGTTCGCTGCCCCAGGAGCCCAACGAAGCCGCTATGCTGGACGGCGCTTCCGCCTTGCAAATCCTGCGCCGCATTACATTGCCGATGATGTCCAAGGTGATCGCGGTTGCCGTGCTGATACGCGGCATCGATTTGTTGCGGGCGTTCGACTATATGTTCGTAATGACTTCCGGCGGGCCGGGCACCTCAACCTACACCCTCAGTCTATACGCCTGGCAGCAAACCTTCAGCTTTATAAAATGGGGTTACGGCGCAACCATTAGCCTGGTCGGCCTGGTCATCGTCCTGCTGCTGGCAAATCTTTTCATATACTTCACGAGGGTACGCTGGTGATTGTGGAAACCGCAGCAACGCGCCGCACGCGCATTGTGCTGGCCTGGCTGGTAACGGGATTGTTCGTGTTTCCGTTATATTACTGGGTCACCACGGCCTTCAAGAGTTCCAAAGATATTTTCAACATACCGCCGAGCGTCTGGCAGTTTTCACCAACCTTAAAGAATTTCGAAGAAGTGTTCGGAATATCGTTCGGCTACCTGCAACGGCAAGAGGTCGGGATGGGCGGCGGCGATTTCTACATGACGCCGCGATTGATTGACTCGATTGTTGTCGCCTTGGGCTCAACCGCACTGGCCATTGTCATCTCCACCATGGCGGCTTACAGCCTGAGCCGCATGGATTTCAGCGGCCGCCACCACTTCGTCAACTGGATTCTATCCACCCGCATGATGCCCCCGGTAGCGGTAGCGATTCCGATGTTCTTCCTCTACAAGGACATCGGCTTAATGGACACCCACCTGGGCATCATAATCATTCATGCGCTAATGAATTTACCTCTGGCGGTGCTTTTGCTGAAAAGTTTTTTCGACGATGTGCCCCGCGAAATAGATGAAAGCGCCATTATTGACGGCGCTACGCGCTGGACGATTTTCCGGCGCATCATTCTGCCGGTGGCTTCGGGCGGCATCGCGGCCACGGCGGTGCTGTGTTTTATTTTTTCATGGACCGAGTTTATTTTCGTGCTGACTTTGACCCAGACCGGCTTGAAGACAGTGCCGGTCGTATCTTCCAGTTTCGTCACTTCGACCGGCACCGCTTGGGGCAACATGGCGGCGCTGGGAGCCGCGTCCATGGCGCCGGCGTTTATATTCATCCTCCTCGTACAAAAACAATTGGTGCGCGGATTAACTTTGGGTTCTCTAAAACAATAGCAAGCAATGACCTGAACAACCATCAACAACAAACAGCACAAGAGGGAAAAACATGAAAGACAAGGACATCAAACTAAACCGGGCACGAAGCCCAATCACAACAAAAAGGAGAACGATTATGAGAGACAGAGATATGAAACAACACCGGGCCATACTGGTGGATGATTATGTGCATGGACGCATAGGTCGGCGGGACTTTCTTCGCAAAGCCGCTGTTTTAGGGCTGGGTGCCGGTATCCTTGGTAGCGGCATCGCTCGACCCGGAGGTCAATTGATCTCCAGCGCCCTTGCCCAGGATCTAAGACCCTCCGAAGAGGTTTTGAAATGGGTCAAGGATGTGTCGTCGCCTTTCCGCGGCACCACCTTGAAGTTGGCAACGGAATCAACTCCGCCCTCCAACGCCATCAAAGACCGGCTCAAGCCGTTTTTCGAAGAAGCATCAGGCATGAAGGTTGAAATCGAAGTGTTGCCGCTTGAACAAGTGTTGCAGAAGATGACTCTTGATATCGCTTCGCAACTGGGCACCTACGATCTGTACTACATTGACCAGAGTTGGGCGGCTTCGGTCAGCCAGGATGTGTTCGACCCGCGCGAGCAGATAGCGGACAATCCCGATTTGGCTATGCCCAACTATCAGATCGAGGATTTCCTGCCCGCCTTGGTTGACGGCATTGCGAAATACGAGGACCGCTGGGTCGGTGTGCCATACGACATCCCCATCTTTATCATGATGTACCGCAAGGACATCTGGGAAAGAATGGGCTTTGAAGCACCGGGCACGCTTGAAGAATACTACGAGCAGGCCAAAGCCATCACCGACGAGATGGGACCGGATGTGTATGGCGCAACCGGACAGATGAAATCCGGCCACTACAGCCTTGAGTGCGACTGGACGGCTTGGCTTTGGGGTCATGGCGGTTCGATCTTCGGTCCGGACGGTAAATTCGCCGGGAATGACGAGCGCGGCCTCGAGGCTATGGAATACTGGACTCGTCTGGTGAAAACCATGCCGCCCGGGGTTCACGGTTGGACATGGGACGGCCAGGGTCAATCGGTGGCGCAAGGCGTAGCGGCCTCGATGATGAGTTGGGGTGAATTCTTCCCCTACTTTGACGACCCCGACGAGACCAAGGTTTCAGGGCTGATGGAAGCGGTGCGCTGCCCGCCGCCAAAACGCGCCCTGCGCACGGTGAATCAAACCGGCTACGGCGAGATTCCGGGCGTCGCCCATCAGGGTGGTTCCTCGCTCGCCGTGTCGAAAAACTCGAAGAACCCGGATCCTGCGTGGATCTTCATGCAGTGGGCGACCAGCTATGACACCCAGGTCCTGATTACCGCACTCGGCGGCGGTACCGGTCCGACGCGTGCCAGCGTCTACGATGACGAGCGCATTATTGCCAACCGTCGTGTCGGCCCGGGTACAACCCGCCACTTGGATGTGGTGCGTGAGTCGATTGCCAAGGACATGGGTTCCGAGCCCGACCTGCCGCAATGGGCTGAACTGTCAAACGACACGATTCCGGTGCGCCTCGGCAAGTATTTTGCCGGGGACTACGGCAGCGTAAAGGAGGCGATGGACGACATCACCGAGGCTGTCGACGAAATCGTCGAGGGTTGACCCAAGGAGTGACTGCCAAGGGGCCCATCGGCCCCTTGGCAACTCTTTTTGCATTTTAGAGCATGCCTTCGAAGTGAATCAGTGAATCCCCAAGGTAGAAAATGAGTGAAAAGAAATTAGTTGCCGTCACCGGCGCGAGTTCCGGCATCGGCGCGGCCACCGCGCAGGCGTTTTCCCGGGCAGGCCATCCGGTGCTGATGATGGCCCGCCGGGTTGACCGGATGGAAGAAATGGGACTCGACAACGCGGTCATCCGCAAAGTCGATGTGCGCCAACGCGAGGAAATCAACGCGGCGGTGGCCGAAGCCGAAGCACTTCACGGGCCGGTGGATATGATGTTCGCCAACGCCGGGATTGCGCGTCTCGCCGACATTGGCCGCCAGCCTCCCGAGGAATGGGACGAAATGATCGACATCAACACCAAGGGCGTTTTGAACAGCGTTCATGCCGTGATGGCTGGAATGATGGCGCGTCGGTCGGGCACCCTGGTAATGATGAGTTCAATTGCAGGCCGCAAAGTCTACCCGGACCACACGGTCTACTGCGGCACGAAATTCTTTGTTCATGCAGTCTCGGAAAGTTTGCGTGAATACCTCTCCGGCTATGATGTGCGGGTGATAGTCATTTCACCGGGAGTGATTGAAACCGAAGTCTTGAGCGGCGTTCTTGATGCCGAGACGTTAGCCAACTACAAGGCAAACAAGGTCAAGATGGGGGGCGGCATAGGTCCGGAACATGTTGCCGACCTGATTTTGAATGCTTACAATCTGCCCCAAAAGGCCCTGGTTCAGGAAATCTGCCTGACACCGACACGGCAAACCTATTAAGGAACAGCATGGCAAACGTTACCTACAGCAGAGTATGCAAGAATTTCGGTAGCGTCAAAGTCATTGACGAGCTGTCGCTTGAGATTAAAGACGACACTTTTGTGGTTTTGCTTGGCGCATCGGGTTGCGGCAAGACCACGCTTTTGCGCATGACCGCCGGACTCGAAACCATCACCAACGGGGAGATTTCCATCAATGGCGTACGCATGAACGAGGTCCACCCGCGCGACCGCAACATCGCCATGGTGTTCCAGAATTACGCCCTGTATCCCACCATGTCGGTTTTTGAGAATATTGCCTTCAGCCTCGAGATCAAAAAATTGGGGCGCGAAGAGATTAAGAAGCGGGTCGAAGAGACTGCCGCAATCCTCAATCTCACCGACTATCTGCACCGCCAGCCCAAGGAACTGTCCGGCGGCCAGCGCCAGCGCGCGGCCATGGGCCGTGCCATGGTTCGTGACGCGGACGTGTTTTTGTTTGATGAGCCGTTATCGAACCTTGATGCCAAGTTGCGCGCCCACATGCGTGTTGAGATTCGGCAATTGCATGATCGCCTCAAAGCCACAACCATCTATGTGACCCATGACCAAGTCGAGGCTATGACCATGGCCGATCAAATCGTGCTGATGAGGAACGGCATCATCGAGCAGACCGCGTCTCCGGACGAACTCTACAACCGCCCCGCCTCCAAATTCGCCGCCGATTTTGTCGGCACGCCCAGTATGAATTTCCTTGAAGGAAGCATCGAATCCCACAATGGCGCACCTTGTTTTTCCAACAAGGGGCTGCAGTTGCCCCTGCCTCCGGATTGCCCGGCCAAAGCCGGCCAAGCGGTAATTTGCGGGCTCCGCCCAACCGATCTCCATCCGGACGAGAACGGCCCGATTAAAGGAGTTCTGCGGTTTCGGGAAAAGACCGGCGCCGAGACCAATCTGCACTTCTCCAGCATGGACAATCACTTAATTGCCACCACCTCGCGCGACCAAGAGATCGGCATCGGCGCCAACATTGCTTTTTCCATTGATGCACGGCGCATTCATCTGTTTGACAAGAATAGCGAAAGACGGATTTGATTAAAAGCAGACAATCCCGCTCTCTTCGTTTTTATCACCCGGGAAAATTAAAGGCACCCCGACTCTAGAGCCTTTTCCTTTTAAAATACCAAACTATTATCGCCGCAATGGACAGACCTGCGGGGTAAATAATCGAAGAGCCTTCCAAGAACAACAGGACTGATACAATCGCAATTGCAATTACCGATAATATTTTTTCTAAATTGTTTTTCGACAATTTAAAAAGGGCGAGCCCCGTTACGCCATACAGGATAAAGAAATTCTGACCGGAAATAGACAGCATTTTACTTATATCCAAAACTCCCAACCAGTCCGTTGTTAATATCGCCAAGAGAACGCAAGAAGTCATCAAAACGGCGGAAACAGGCGAGCCCCTCCCGGTTGTTTTCAGTTTAAACGGTAAATAACCTTCCCGACTGAGAGACAAGACCATTCTGGACACGGCCCAGATTGCTCCCATCAAATTTGCAAAGACAATTACAGCAGCAAGAACGGAAACGATTATTCTCCCGCTTTCCCCGAAAACTATTTTTGCTATGGATGCAAACGACGCTTCATAAGAACCTGTAATTGCTGTGTTCTGGACAACAAAAGCCATGGCAAAATACATAAAACAAGCGGCAACAAACGACATGATCATGGCACGCGGGAAATCACGGGCCGGGTTTTTAAATTCCTCCGATGTATTCGCGGCAACTTCCCATCCCGTGAAAGCAAAAAATATCATCATGAAAGGTAAAAAAGCCCTGTCTATCTTTACCTTTGATATTGGCGCCATATTTTCGCCCACGCTGCTCCAATCCATCGCATAAAGACCGATGGCTACGAGGACCAAGAGGGACGCTAGTATTCCCGATGCAATGATTGTTGATATTTTTCCCGCTGCCTCCGTGGAAACAAGATGAAGCGAAGCGGCCGCAAGAACGAGCAAGGCCGCATAGAATGCGGGATGTCCATGCATTATTTCCGATATGTAATATCCGCCCGTTAAAGCGATTGCAGGCAAGCCGAATACGATAGCCCCAAGTAAAATGAAAGAGGTGATTATGTATGCCGCCGAACCGAATGCCATTTCGGAAAAATGGGCTATTCCCCCTGCGTTTGGGAACCTTCTTCCCATGATAATGAATACGATTAGAAGAGGCGTTGCGACTATCGCGCATGCCACCCATGCCCATAAGGCGTGATCTCCCACAGATTCGACAACAAGGCCGGGCAACGCAAGGAGACCTGCTCCCACAACTATGTTTAGCATCAATCCGGCTCCGCGGGTTGCGGACAATGTTTTTACTAACTCGCTCATAATGTGCCCATATGTAATTTTTCTAGTTGTAATTAATCAAAAAAAGTTTGATATGTATAGGTTGCATTAATGGAAATAACGTCAATTTCGCAACCCGTTTGGAGAAAAAAGTCATGCTTGATCTGGTCAACCAAAAAATTATTTCTGAACTCAAAAAGAACAGCAGGATAAGCTGGGGTGAATTATCCGGGATTGTCGGCATATCCCGACAGGCGCTCAAGAAAAGAATTGAAAGGCTGGAATACAAGCGCCATATAATGGGCTACACCATCATAACCTCTCATGAAGCCGCTCATGAAACCTCAAGCGTGCAGGCCTTTTTGAAAATTAGATTCTCGAAAGGGAACGATTGTTTCAAGCTTTCTCGTATTCTTCAGTCATACGATAACGTGGTGGCGTCTTGGGCGATAACGGGAGACTGGGACAATATAATTCTTGTCAGGGCAAGCAGCATGGAAAAAGTTTCAGAAATGAGAGAAATTATTGTTCAAACAGGAGGTATAGATGAAATAGAAACAGATACCGTCTTAAATGAGTTGTATCCAACTCAAACGAAACCGATTTAAATCTTCCCTGCTACTTTATCCACGGGTCTCCAAACATTTTTCGACACCCATACTTTACGGACTATTGACCGTAATTGTTAGAACCGCCGGTTCAAGTGTAATATCCTGACCTGCCA
>JAPOUU010000005.1 GCA_026708505.1 Hyphomicrobiales bacterium
ACGCGCAGAGACGTCACCGCCCACGTTTCTTTACTTGTATCCACGATATCCAAAAAGAGCGCGAGGGTGATTCCCCGCGCGACTCATCTTTATGCCCCATCTTTCCCCCCCTTGTCAAACATATTTTCACGATTTTTGCGATTTTTTGCCCCGCCCCCGAAATCCGGGGATATGGATGAGTTTGGGGGCCGATATGCCCGCGGCGCGAGACGGGGGAGAAATTTCCGTTTCTCGTGGATCCGGCGTGTCTTCGGGGCCCTTGATGTTTGACTGCCGGCAAAAAATCGGTAGAATTGCGCCAGCAATTTCGTCTCATCAGCCAGAAAAGGATGTGCCAAATGAGTGTGTTTCGCCTGGCAGCAATCATGCTTCCAATAACCCTCCTGCTTGCCGCTTGCGGCGGCCGGGATGCCGAGCCCGTCATGTCCAGGCAGTATAGCGACAAGGAGCTCACATGCGAGCAAATCCAAGATGAACTCATCGATCTTCAAGGCGACATAAATGCCTTGATCGGCGAGAGGGGCGACGCCCGCGCGGAAAACGTCCTTTGGGGCGTTGCCGGTTTTTTCTTTGTTCCCCTTTGGTTAGGCCTCGATCTGACCGACACCGAGCAAATTGAAATACAGGCGGCGGAGAAACGCACCCGCGCGCTGAAGCGCCTCGCAAGAAGGAAAGACTGCGATTTCTGAGCCGTTCAAGCCGTTTGATCCATCATAGATAGGCGGATTTGCCCGCTCCGTCCGACCTCCCTCCGAAAAGAACAAAACAGGGACAAAACCCTGCGAAAAAATTTTCTTCCGGGCCATTTCTATTATTGACAGGACTTCCGAGGAGTTGTATCCTTAAGATAAAGTTAAACATTAGTATCGTGTAAGAATCATCCATGGCCCCGTTAGAGAATAAGTTCGTTCTTGTCCCTGTTAGTTTGCGTATCTTTCTCCTCGCCGTAACCTTCGTGGTTGGCACGGGAGGCATCATGCTGGTTTGGGGGCTGGTTTCCGACTCCTCCGCACACAATCTTGCATCTCAAGAGTCCCTCGAAACTTCCGGAGAAGTATACGAAAAATTTGATTCAGGTTTGGCTTCCCCGAATCGTCGCACCGTCCGGGTCAAAAACGGCGAAGGTATCATGGACACTTTGTTGCGCGCCGGCACTCCCCGCCCGGAGGCCCACGACATTATCCAGGCCATCGGAGAACATCTTCACCTGCGTAAAATCCCGGCGGGACAGCCTATCGATTTAATCTATCCTCCTGTAGTGGACTCTCTCCCCGCCAGCAAGATCGTGCATCTCGAATCACTCACCATGGAGATAGGCGGGGGCAAATTCCTTCAGGCGGTCCGTTCTGAAAACTCATGGAGTGCAACCATTCGCGCCAGAACCCTTGAAAAGCGCGAAACCTTCACGACCAACCGCATAAAAAGTTCTTTGTTCGTCGCCGCGCAAGATGCCGGATTGCCGATGTCCGTGATTTCGGAATTCATCAGGGTCTACTCCCACGTGGTTGATTTTCAGAGGGAAATTCGAAAAGACGACTTCTTCGAAGTTTTCTACTCCCATGAATACGACCATGACGGCGAGCCGGCACATAACGAGCCGGAGTTGCTGTATCTCTCCCTGACCGTCCAGGGAAAGGCTTTGCGGCTGTGGCGGCACGAAGAGCCGCAAACCGGCATCGTCGATTATTTCGATGAGAACGGTAAAAGCATGAAGCGGCTGCTTATGCGCACGCCCATCGATGGCGCGCGCATGTCCTCAAGGTTTGGAATGCGGAAACATCCGATTTTGGGATATTCAAGGATGCATCGAGGACTCGATTTCGCCGCTCCAAAGGGAACCCCGATTTACGCTTCGGGAGACGGCCTGGTCACGCGGATTGGACGGAACGGCGGCTACGGAAAAATGATCCGGCTGCGGCACGCCAACGGGTATGAAACCATTTACGCGCACCTCAGCGGTTATGCCAAAGGGATGAAAAAAGGAATAAGGGTGGAGCAAGGCGAAACCATCGGTTATGTCGGCTCGACGGGTCTCTCCACAGGTCCGCACCTGCATTACGAAGTTCACCTCCAGGGCAAAAGCCTCAATCCCCTCAACCTTGACATCCCTCTCGGACGCACCCTCACAGGCTTTGAACTCACCGCCTTTCACAAAATGCGCGAGGGGTTTGAAAACCGCATGAGCAAGGTCATCGCCTATCAGTAAATGAATCGAAGCCCGGGACTCGCAACTTGGGCCAAGATGATATATCGTAGGCGGCATGGCACAGGCAGCACTCCCAAAGCACGCAAAATTCCTCATCATCGGGGCGGGAATACACGGACTCTCCACGGCGTGGCGTCTCGGCGACAACCTTCAGAACGCCCCCGGCGACAACTCGATTGTCGTCCTCGATAAAACCGGAATTGCGGCGGGTGCCTCCGGAATCGCATGCGGGGTCATCCGAAACAATTACTTCCAGCCCGCGATGTGCGAGTTGATGGAGCATTCCGTATCCGTATGGGAAAGCGACCCGCAGGCATTCTCCTACAATCCGGTCGGATACATGCAAATCAGTCACGAGGCAATGCGCAAGGATGTAGCTTCCATCCACCAGCACCATATCGACATCGGTTATCCTTCGGAATTCATCGAGGGTGCAAACGAATCCACCGCCCACATGCGCAAACTCTTCGATGACTGGCAGGCCCGGGGCATCACCTCCGTCCTGCACGAGCACAGGGGCGGATACGCCAATAATCTTGCTTCCATCCAGGGGCTCGCACGCAAAGCCCAGGCCGCCGGCGCAACCATCCATACGGAGGTGAAGGTGACGGGATTCACCGTGGAATCCTCGAGCGGAGCCGTCACGGCCGTCGAGACCGACGCGGGAACCATCACATGCGAGCAGGTCGTTCTTGCCGTCGGGCCCTGGGTCAAATCCGTCTGGGACATGCTTGACCTGCCCAAGAACGTCACCATCAAAGGCTCCGACGGCAAACTCCACGAGGGAATCCCGACCTGGCGCTACTGGTGCCTGCAAGAAGGAGTTCTCGGCGTTGATCCCGACTTTCAAAAAACCAACGACGGCGACATGCCGCCTGTCATCCATGTGGACACCGATGCTCCGCTTCACTCGGACGTTGACGGCCGGCTCATCACCGACAAGCCCTGGGGCATTTATTACAAGCCCGATTTTCACTTTCACGGCGTTCAAGGAGGCGCGATGCCCTACCCCGTCGACAAGCCCGCCGACGATGTTGCGGTTGATCCGTACGGCCCCGAATCGCCGGAGTTCATCGTCGGAGAAGATTTTGCGGACATGTGGTGTTCGGCCCTGGCGTTCTGCCAGAAGCGTTTTGAAGGGCAGCGTCCGAAGTTCCGGCCGGAGCCTTCCGGCGGACTGGGGTGTTTCACGCCCGACAGTTTTCCCGTGTTTGATAAATTCCGCGAGAATGTCTACGTCATCGCCGACTCCAACCACGGATACAAAATGATCGGCGTCGGCCATCTGGTTGCCGACGAGCTCCTTGGAGCCAGGCAGCGCCTCCTCGAGCCTTTCCGCTTCTCCCGATACGAGCGCGGCGAACTTCATCCCGTTTCCAACTCCCCTTTCCCCTGGAGTTGACGGCACGGCCGTGCGCTATTCCGTCTTTTCCCTGTTATCGCAAGGCTTGCGCGGCAACACGGGCTGGAAGCCCGCCTGGCGGCAGCCTGCCCCTAAAAATCAATACGACATCATTATTATCGGCGGCGGCGGGCACGGGCTTGCAACCGCATACTATCTCGCCAAACTCCACAAG
Organism: Hyphomicrobiales bacterium; assembly: GCA_026708505.1. Taxonomy (GTDB): domain Bacteria; phylum Pseudomonadota; class Alphaproteobacteria; order JAPOUT01; family JAPOUT01; genus JAPOUT01. Next base: position 3,784 of record JAPOUU010000005.1, read on the forward strand.
CGCGCAAGCATCGCCGTTCTCGAAAAGGGCTGGATCGGCGGCGGGAACGTCGGGCGCAACACGACCATCATTCGTTCCAATTACATGCTCCCGCCCAACACCCATTTTTATGAACACTCGTTGAAGCTGTGGGAGGGACTCGAGCAGGACCTTAACTTCAACGCGATGGTTTCGCAACGCGGCGTGTTGAACCTGTTTCATTCCGACCCGCAACGCGACGCCTTTGCGCGCAGGGGCAACGCCATGCGCCTGGCGGGCGTGGATGCAGAATTGCTTGATGCCAAACAGGTCAAACAACTCATTCCCGTCATCGATATCGACAATGCCCGTTTTCCCATCGAAGGCGGACTGTTTCAACCGCGGGGCGGAACCGTCCGGCACGACGCCGTTGCATGGGGATACGCCCGCGGAGCGGATGCGCTCGGCGTCGACATCATTCAAAACTGCGAGGTTACCGGACTCGACATTGAAGGCGGCAGCGTGCACGGCGTTCACACCACCCGCGGCGACATCCGCGCCGAGCGCGTCGGGATCGCGGTCGCCGGCCATACATCGGTGCTTGCACAAATGGCGGGCATCGAGCTTCCCGTTGAAAGCCATGTGCTGCAGGCGTTCGTCAGCGAGGGAATCAAGCCCATGCTTGATACGGTCGTAACCTTCGGCGCAGGACATTTTTACGTGAGCCAATCCGACAAGGGCGGGCTTGTTTTCGGCGGCGACCTCGACAGGTATAATTCATATGCGCAGCGCGGAAACCTCCCGACCGCGCAGAACGTTCTCACCGAAGCGGTTGCCGTCCTGCCCGCCGTCGCACGCCTGAGGCTGCTGCGCCAGTGGGGAGGCATCATGGACATGAGTTACGACGGCTCGCCCTTTATCTGCAAAACCCCCGTCAAGGGACTCTACCTCAACGGAGGCTGGTGCTACGGAGGGTTCAAGGCGACGCCGGCATCGGGATGGTGCTTCGCCCACACCATTGCCAATGACAAGGCCCACGATCTCAACGCGCATTTCACCATTGACCGCTTCGAACGCGGCCATGTCATCGACGAGAAGGGCGCGGGCCCCTTCCCGTGGGCGCAGTGAGGTAACGCCATGCACAGGATTAAATGCCCCTTCTGCGGTGAACGAGACGAGTCCGAATACATCTACCAGGGCGATGCGAGCGTTTCCCATCCGCCGTTTGATGCATCCATCGGAGATTTTTATCGATATGTCTACGTCCGCGACAATCCGAAAGGATGGCACCGGGAATGGTGGCATCACGTGGGAGGATGCCGGATGTGGGTGCAGGTCGCGCGGAACACTTTGACGCACGAGATTTACGCAACCGCGCCTGCGGGCGGGGTGCTGGATTTTCCGGAGGACGCCTGACATGCGCACCCACAAGCAGCCCTGCCGTCTTGATACGGGCGGCTCATCCATCCAGCGCGGCAAGCCCCTCCGCTTCAGCTTCGACGGCAAAAGCTATACGGGTTTTGAGGGCGACACCCTCGCATCCGCGCTGCTCGCCAACGGCAAGCATCTCGTCGGCAGGAGCTTCAAATACCACAGGCCCCGGGGAATCCTGACGGCATCCTCGGAAGAGCCCAACGCGCTGGTGGAATTGCGCAAAGGCGCTTTCCGCGAACCCAACACCCGGGCGACAACGATCGAGCTCTTTGAGGGACTCGTTGCCAAAAGCCAGAACCGGTTTCCATCGCTCGCTTTCGATGTTCTTTCGGTGAACCAATTGTTCTCGCGTTTCATGGGGGCGGGTTTCTACTACAAGACCTTCATGTGGCCATCCTCCTTTTGGGAGCCCGTATATGAAAAATTCATCCGTCGGGCCGCGGGACTCGGCCGCGCCGCAACGCTGCCCGATCCGGACAGATACGAACACGCGCACCACCATTGCGACGTGCTTGTCATCGGCGGCGGCGCCGCGGGTCTCGCGGCGGCATTGTCGGCGGGACGCTCCGGCGCACGGGTCATCCTCGCCGAAGAAACGCCCCGTCTCGGCGGTTCGCTCTCCCGAACGGACATCATCGACGGCGCACCTGCGGACGAATGGGTGCGCAACACCCGCCGGGCGCTTGAGGCGCTTCCCGAGACGCAGATAAAAACCCGTTTCTGCGTGTTCGGATATTATGACAACAATATCTTTGCCGCCATTGAACGCGTCGGCGATCATTTGGCTGCAACGCCGAAACACCTGCCGCGCCAGCGGCTTCACACCATCCGCGCGCGCAAAGTCATCTTCGCAACCGGCGCGCTTGAGCGGCCTGTCGTCTTCGACAACAACGACATCCCCGGCGTGATGCTTTCTTCCGCGGTTCGTTGTTATGTCGACCGCTTCGCCGTCGCACCCGGGAAAAGCGTCGCGATTGCCACCAACAACGACGATGCCTACCACACCGCCTTTGCCCTGCTGGACGCAGGCATCAACATTCCCGTCCTTGCCGATGCCAGGCTTGCGCCAAGCGCGCTGTCGGAACGCGCCCGGCAACTCGGCATCCGCGTCCAACACGCCATGCTTCCGCAATGCGCCCACGGCAGCCATCGCGTCACCGCCCTCTCGCTCCAACGCACCGACGGCGCCTTTGCCGAGCGCGTCCGGTGCGACTGCATCGGGGTTTCGGGGGGCTATTCCCCCAATGTTTCGCTGATATCGCAAAGGGGCGAGCGTCCCCGCTGGCGCGAAGACATTCTCGCTTTCGTGCCCGAGACGAACAAAACCGAAGACATCGGCTGTGCGGGCGCATGCCACGGCGTCTTCGACCTGAACGCGTGCTTGCAGGACGGCTTTGACATGGGCGAGCGAACCGCCAAGGAACTCGGCTTCGATGTCGATACGCAAACCGCGCCGAGCGCCCCCTCGCAGGAAGCCGGCGCAATCCATCCCCTCTGGCGCTGCCCCGGCAACGGCAAAGCCTTCGTTGACTTCCAGAACGATGTCACCGCGGACGACATCCATCTCGCCAACCGCGAAGGATACAGTTCCGTTGAACACCTCAAGCGGTATACGACCCTCGGAATGGCCACGGACCAGGGCCGGACCTCAAACGTGAACGGTTTGGCGATACTTGCGCTCGCGCAAGGCAAAAGCATCCCCGAAGTCGGCACAACGCGTTATCGCCCTCCGGCCGTGCCCGTTGCCATCGGCGCTTTTGCCGGACACGAGCGGGGCAAAAACTTTCAACCCGTACGACGCACCGCCATGCATGCGTGCCATGAGAAATTCGGCGCCGTGTTCGTGGAAGCCGGGCAATGGATGCGTCCGCGCTACTACCCCGAACTCGGAGAGAATATGGAGGCCGCGATTTGGCGCGAGGCAAAGCTCGTGCGCGAAAACGTTGGCGTTTGCGATGTCTCAACACTGGGCAAAATCGAATTGTTCGGCGAGGACGCCGCCGAATTCCTCAACCGCCTTTACATCAACGGGTGGAGCAAACTCCCCGTCGGCAAGGCGCGCTACGGACTCATGCTGCGCGAAGACGGCGCCGTATTCGACGACGGAACCACTTCGCGCCTCGGCAACAACCACTTCCTGATGACGACCACCACGGCCAATGCCGCCGCCGTTCTCGCCCACATGGAGAAATACGCGCAAACGGTCTGGCGCGACCTGGATGTTCACTTTTGCTCGGCAACGGAGCAATGGTGCGGCGTGTCGGTCGCGGGCCCCCTGGCGCGCGAGACCCTCAAGGCGGTTTTCAAGGGCGCCGTTGATCTCTCCAACGAGGCCTTGCCGTTTATGGGCGTGCGCGAGTTTGTCTGGAACGGAACGACCGCGCGGATCTTCCGCATCAGTTTTTCGGGCGAGCTTGCTTACGAGGTGAACGTGCCGTGGGGATACGGCGAAGCGATGTGGGAGCGCATCATGGATGCCGGCCGGGCGTTCAACATCATCCCTTACGGAACCGAGGCGCTTGGCGTTCTCCGCATCGAGAAGGGGCATGTCGCCGGCAGCGAATTGGACGGCCGGACGACCGCTACGGATATGGGCCTCGGCTCAATGCTGTCGAGCAAGAAGCAGTTCATCGGTTTGCCCCTGTCGAGACGCGAAGGCATGACCAGTCCGAAACGCCCGTCCCTGGTCGGAGTCAAACCCGTCAAGCCCAAACAGCGTCTTCGGGGCGGTGCGCATTTTGTCACGGATATCGCAAAGAAAGGCAAGATCGAAAGTCTCGGGTGGATTTCTTCCGTTGCCGACAGCCCCGCCGTTGGCTGCTGGATCGGCCTGGGATACATACAAGGCGGACACACCCGCATCGGCGAAAAGGTGACCGCCTGGTATCCGATGAAAAACGAGATGATCGAAGTTGAAATCTGCGATCCCGTCTTCGTTGACCCGAAAGGAGAACGTCTGCATGGCTGAGCAATTGAAGATTATCTCGCCGCTGATGCGCTCGAACTTCTCCGGCACCGCCAGGAGCGATGCACCCGGCGTGCACATAACCGACAGGCGCGGCCTCGCACTCGTACAGATCTTTGCCCGTCCCGGAAAAGAGGAATCGCTTGTCCGGCGGCTTGATCTGCCGATGCAGCCGGGACGCTCGCGCGCACACAGCGGCTCCCCCGCCGATTATCTCGCCCTGCCCCTTGCCCCGAAACAATGGATGCTCGTCTCCGAAGGCGGCAAGGACGGCTCCTTCTCCCAAACCATCCGGGAATACATCGGCGAGTTCGGGTATGTTTCGGAGCAAAGCCACTCCCGGGCGGTCCTGCGGATCGGCGGCACGCACGCACGGGAACTCCTCTCAAAAGGATGCCGCCTCGACCTTCATCCGAGGGTAATGAGCGCGGGTGCATGCGCTTCGACGACTATCGCCCATGTCGGCGTCCTCCTGCATCAAGTGGACGACGCCCCCGTCTACGATTTACTGGTTTACTCCGGCTTCGCGCAATACTTCTGGGAGTGGCTGGAAGAGTCGGCCGCAGAGTTCGGACTGGCAAGCGAAGTCGAAATCATTTAGCCGCGATTCGCCTTGCGGCGGTTGTTTTATCGATAAATCTTCCGGTTGCGTGAAGTTGGATTATTCCCTGATCAACTCGCGCACATCAACAAAACGTCCGGCAATCGCCGCCGCCGTCGCCATCACCGGCGAAACCAGATGCGTCCGGCCGCCGCGTCCCTGCCGCCCCTCAAAGTTGCGGTTGGAGGTCGAAGCGCACCGCTCGCCCGGAGCGAGCTTGTCGGGGTTCATTCCCAGGCACATGGAGCAGCCGGGCTCGCGCCATTCGAAACCCGCGGCGGTGAATACGGCGTCCAAACCCTCCTCTTCCGCCTGGCGCTTCACCAATCCCGATCCGGGAACAATCATCGCCTTAACACCGTCGGCGACCCTTTTATCCTTGGCGATGCGGGCTGCCGCGCGCAAATCCTCGATGCGGGCGTTCGTGCACGAACCGATGAAGACCCTGTCAATGCGGATTTCCTCCATCGGCGTTCCCGCATGCAGGCCCATATACTCAAGCGAGCGCTCCATCGCACGACGCTTGTTCTCGTCCGTCACCTCGCTTGGATCGGGAACCTTCCCTTTTATCGAGACAACATCCTGCGGCGATGTTCCCCAAGTCACCAGGGGCGGCAGCGCGCTTGCATCCAGACGAACCTCTTTATCGAAGCGCGCATCCGAATCGCTCGGCAGTTCCCGCCACCACGACAATGCCGCATCCCAATCCGCCCCCTTGGGCGCTCGCTCGCGACCTTCAAGGTAACCGAAGGTCTTCTCGTCGGGCGCAACCAGACCTGCGCGCGCACCGGCCTCTATCGACATGTTGCACAGGGTCATCCGTCCTTCCATCGACAGCGCCCGTATCGCCTCGCCGGCATACTCCATGACAAAACCCGTTCCGCCCGCGGTGCCGACCTCTCCGATAATCGCAAGTGCAATGTCCTTGGCGGTTGATCCCCGGGGCAGTTTCCCTTCCACGTTAATGCGCATTGAGCGCGCTTTCGATTGCGCCAGCGTCTGCGTTGCCAATACATGCTCGACTTCGGAGGTTCCGATGCCGTGCGCGAGAGCGCCAAAGGCTCCGTGCGTGGATGTATGGCTATCGCCGCATACGATGGTGTTGCCGGGAAGCGTGAATCCCTGCTCGGGTCCGATGATATGCACAATGCCCTGGCGCACGTCGTTGAGGGGAACATATTCAATGCCGAACTCCTCGCAGTTTTTCTCGAGCGTGGAGACCTGCAAACGCGCCTGGGGATCTTCCATGGAGTCGATGCCGCCGGCGTGGTTTTCGGTCGGAACGTTGTGGTCGGCAACGGCGAGGATGCGTTCGGGGGCGCGCAGGCGCCGTCCGGCGGCCCGCATTCCCGCAAACGCCTGCGGGCTTGTCACCTCGTGAACCAAATGCTTATCGATGTAAATGAGGCTTACGCCATTGTCCAAGTCGGCGACCAAGTGGGCGTCCCAGATTTTATCATACATCGTACGCGACTTGGGCATCTACTTCACCTGCAAGAACGCCGGAACATGCTCGCCCATGCCGACAACATCGGATTCCTCGCGCGTGCGAGGTTCTTTTTTTGAATGCGGCTCTCTTTCTTGCTGTTTGGATTCGAGTTTGTCGCCGCGTTTGCGCTTGCCCGACGGCTTTTTCGATGCGCGCGCCTCGCGCGCTCCGGATGATTTCCCGGATCCGCGTGTTTCGGCTGACGGCTGCGTCATGGCGTGTCGCTCGATCTTGCGGCCTATGAGTTCCTCAATGATTTCGACGTATTTTTTCTCGGGAGACGTCACCAGCATAAAGGCGCAGCCGCTCCGGCCCGCCCTGCCCGTCCGGCCAATCCGGTGGACGTAATCCTCGGCATGGATGGGAACATCGAAGTTGAACACATGACCGACTTCGGGGATGTCCAGTCCGCGCGCGGCAACATCGGAGGCGATGAGAAGGGAGATTTCGCCGTTGCGAAAAGCATCGAGGGTTTTCATGCGGTGGCGTTGTTCCATATCGCCGTGCAAAGCCTCCGCGTTGAATCCGTGCCGTTGCAGCGACTTGCACAAAATCGCGACTTCGCTCTTGCGATTGCAAAATACGATTCCGTTTTTGACGTTTTCGTCCTGCAGGAGCTGCCGAAGGGTGGCGCGCTTGTCCCGACCGCCCCCGCTTGAAACTTGCCATTGCTGAACCGTCTCCGCCGGGCTTGAAGGCGGCGCAACCTCTATCTTGACCGGGGGCTGCATGAAACGGTCGGCGAGTTCCTGAATCTCCTGGGGCATCGTCGCCGAAAACAGCATTGTTTGCCTTGAGAAGGAAATTCTCCGGCAAATGTCCTCGACATCGGGGATGAAGCCCATGTCCAGCATTCTGTCGGCCTCGTCAATGACCAAAAACTGCACGCCGTTCAGCATGACCTTGCCGCGCTCGCAGTGGTCAAGAAGGCGCCCGGGCGTGGCTATTAAGACATCAACCCCGCGGTCGAGTTTTTTGTCCTGGTCGGCAAACGACACTCCGCCTATCAGCAGCGCCATCGTCAGTTTGTGATTGCGGCCGTAGGCCTCGAAGCTCGTAGCGACTTGCGCGGCAAGTTCGCGCGTGGGCTCGAGTATCAACGAGCGCGGCATCCGGGCGCGCGCCCTCCCGACGGAAAGTTTTTGAATGATGGGGAGCACGAAGGAAGCGGTTTTGCCGGTTCCGGTTTGCGCGATGCCGAAGATGTCGCGTCCCTCCAGCGCAACGGGGATGGCACGCTCCTGTATCGGCGTCGGTTCCGTATAACCGCCCGCCTCAACGGCTGCGACAATTTCGCTGCTCAGGCCTAGTTCGGCAAAGCCCATGCGGACGCCCTAGTTAGAGTTGAAACACTTTGCAAGGAAAAATAACCCAATTTGAAAATGAAGTTGGACATATCCTGCCTCAATTTTTCAAAGCCGTCAAGGGGCTGGAATGTATCCTCGTTCATGTAGAGTGCGCGGTTGATTTCGATTTGGATGGCATGGGTCGCGGCGGCGGGCCGTCCGTAGCGGCGGGTGATGGCGCCGCCGGCGTAGGGCTTGTTGCAAACGACATTATATCCCATCGCCTCAAGGCTCTCGCGCGCGGCACGGACAAGGCCGGCGTGGGCGGAGGTGCCGTGCCGGTCGCCGAGGACGATATCGACGCGCCTGTCCAAGGCGCTTGACGGCATCGAATGGCAGTCGAGCAAGACGGCGCACCCAAAATGCCTCCGCGTCGTTTCGAGCAGCCGATCGAGCGCCTCGCGAAACGGCATATAGAGGGTCTCAATACGATGTTTGACCTCCGCGAAGGAGAGCCGGTCGCGATAAATCTCCATGTCGGCGGTGACGATGCGTGCAATGGTTCCCAGCCCCGCGGCGGCGCGCCTGGAATTGCTGTCGACATAGCCGGGCAGCGGCGCATCGAACATATCGGGATCAAGCTCGAAGGGCTCCCGGTTTACATCAACGTAGGCCCTGGGGAAACGCGCCGACAACAAATGCGCTCCGGTCTCGGGAGCATCCGCAAACAACATATCGATAAAACTATCTTCGGAGCGGCGCAGTTCGCAAAGATCAAGCTTTGATGCGGCGAGAAAAGCCGCGGGATAATCCCGCCCGCTATGGGGCGACGACACCACCAGCGGAACATCCAAGCGGGCGGGCGCGTCTATATCGAAAGGAGTGGTGATCCCGGCGCAAATAATCGCCTCGAAGGATTCTTCGGCGGGAATCTCAAAAGCAGGTTTCATGTTTGAGAACCAGTGTAGCCCATTTTTTTGTGGCTTCCAAAATTTCTTTGCGCTATGGTTGTGGTTTCGGGCGCGTAGCTCAGTGGGAGAGCACTACGTTGACATCGTAGGGGTCGCTGGTTCAATCCCAGCCGCGCCCACCACCCCGCCGAGCCTGCCTCATGACCTTCCGCCTCTCCCTTCCCGATCCCAGCGCCACCGAACGTCTCGGCAGCGTCCTCGCCGGGCATCTCGCCCGTGGATGCCTGCTGACGCTCCAAGGCGGTCTCGGCGCGGGCAAAACCACCCTCGCCCGCGCAATCATCACGGCCTTGCTTGAACGGGACGGACGCATTGAGCCCGTACCCAGCCCGACCTTCTCACTCATCCAGACTTACGACACCGCCGGCATCACTCTTACCCACGCCGATCTCTACCGCATTGACGACGCCGGGGCCACGCGCGAACTCGATCTGCAGGGCGCCCTTGATATCGGTGCGTTGCTGGTGGAGTGGCCGCGCTTCCTTGAGGGGCTCTCTCCTGCAACACGCATGGACATCACCCTCTCCTTTCCGCCCGGCGAAAGCGAGCGTCCCCGCGCACGCACCGCCGAAATCCACACCGACGGTGAGATTTCTGACAGTATTCGTTCCGATATTGATGATTTTCTGCTATGAATATCCTCAAACAGGGGCCTGTAGCTCAGTTGGTTAGAGCGAACCGCTCATAACGGTTTGGTCGCAGGTTCGAGTCCTGCCGGGCCCACCACTTCCCTATCGGGCGATGACGGAAACCAAGTTATTGTTCGGTTGCGTCTGCTGCCGAAGTTATTAGTAGTGGCCGCTCCTCAAAACGCGGTCATTCAGAGAATCCTCCGTTGCCGCCGCGGTACCGTCTGCCTCGGTCGGCAAACCTCCAAGCGTCAAACCTGCCGCCGAGAAAGACCCTCCTTGAGCGCCGGCGGCAAATTCACGCTGTTCCGCAGCTCCTTCGTCCTCATTGCCGGCAGGACAATATGCGCCTGCCGTGTATGGATCACACTCGTCTGCCGGCGTATAAGGAAGAGCGAATTGCTTCAGAATCCAGGCGTTCCAGTCGTCCTCGTCCTGCTGCTGCTTCTGCCTTCTTGTCAGTCCGGCGAATTGCTGCAGAATCCAAGCGTTCCAGTCATCCTCGTCCTGTTGTTGCTTCTGCCTTCTTGTCATTCCGGCAAACTGCATCTTTACCCAGGCGCTCCAATCGTTCTCGTCTTTAAAATGTTGTCGTTGCTCCGGCCTCAATCCGGCGAATTGCTTCAGAATCCAGGCGTTCCAATCGTCCTCGTCCTGCTGCTGCTTCTGCCTTCTTGTCAGCCCGGCAAGTTCACTTTCACCGACTTCACCGATTTCGTCCTCGTTAAGAAACCAGCTTGGGGGTATCCATCGGAGCCAAGAGTCGTCGTCTCCGGAAGTTGAATCTATGGCAACCTGCTGAGCTGTTTCGTTGCTTTCGTTCATGTACTCCTTAACCCAGCCATAATTACCCGTGCCGGGATCTTGCCGCCATTTCCACTCGAAATCAGGTTGGTATCGAGCAACATCGGTCTCATCCAAATCTTTCAATTCATCGACCTCTTGCTGGTTGGAAGACCAGAGAGTGTGTTGAGTATCGCTGTTGCCTCCCGCCATTGCAGGATTTGTGTTAAACGCGAAAACCATCACGGCGATCGCGAAAGTCGTTATCAGTGTTGTTTTCATCGTTGTACTCCATTCACAGAAATGTTACCAATATATCCACGCTAGCAAATTTCCGGGTGATTCGGCAATTGATTCGAAATCAATCTCGAATTTTCCCCCGTTTTCCGAGAAATTTATCCGTCTGCATCCGGTTCCGTCTGATTCGAAATTCCCGCCAAATTGGGCAGAGAGGCCGATACCCCGGGATATTCTTCAAAGTGCCGGTGAAGAATCGCGAGCACTTTACCGGGCTTGGAAAGAGAACTGCGGGAGGTATGGGAGAATTGCCTGCCTGTGCATCCAAGCCCCGGGGTTGGACGATAGACAAAAATAACCCCCATCGAATTACACTCGATGGGGGTTATCTCCCGGTTTGGAAACCGGAATCAGATTACGCCATTACTGGCCGTCTACCGATGCCGCCGATGTGTCGGGGTTTTCATTACCTGAATCGGCAACGTCCCTTCCGCCAAATCCGTCTCTGGATTCAGAATCTTCGTTCCACCAAATCTCAACGCAAGGATCGAGATTTAGTTCCCTGCAGAGTGCTTTCAATTCGGCACCCCTGTCATATGCAATTTCACTCTCATTGCCTTCATCCAGCATCATGCAATTGCCGCTTTTGACACAAGAGTCCATATACCCGGCAAATTGCTGCAGAATCCAAGCGTTCCAATCGTCCTCGTCCTGCTGCTGCTTCTGCCTTCTTGTCAGTCCGGCAACCTGGCTTTCTTTGCCTTCAACGCTGGGATAGTAACAGAATACTCCGCCCGCGGAAGCAGGAACGCAACAGACCGATTTGCCTGTTTTCCAATCCGTTGTGCAACGGGCCATGGCAACTTCGCTTTCATCACCCGTTTCATTAAACCACTGCCCCTTGTACTGATCCGCTTTCTCGTCATCCGCTCCGGCGATTAGCCTTTCAACGTCCCCTTTTTCAAAATAGGCAAAGGGACACTTTACTCTGTTCCAATTGCCGTTTTTGTCTTTACATGCATCAAGGACCGCTTGCCAACCGCCCCAAGCAGTTTTGGTTGCATCGTCCTCGTCCTGGTCTCTTAACTCATCGAACTGCCCTTCGGTAAATTGTCCCTCCGGGGCATTCTCCCAACCAAAGGCAGAATTTGCATTGAACGCAAAAACCATCAAGGCAAATGCGAAAGTTGTCATCAAAGTTTTTGTCAGTGTCGTTTCCATTGTTTTTACTCCATTCACAGAAATGTTACCGGTGCACCCACGCTACCAAATTTCCCGCCGATAAGGCAATCGATTCGAAAATAATTCCGAATTTTCCCCCGTTTTCCCGGCAATTTATCCATCTGCGTCCGGTCGATCTAACCGATTCGGCGGACGGATTTGGCGGACCAAGGGGCACTCTTCCACGCAATGGCGGGAAACGGCGGGATGCCGCGGAAAGGCCGGGAAGGGCCCTTGCCGATGTCGTTACGGAGAGATATGGAATGCGAAGGCCGCGGGGATATGAACCGGTGACGCATCCCGCCACCAACTCCGGTCATAACCCGGCAACCCGGTTTGAATTCGCTTTCCTCTTCCGGTTTTCCAAATTGGGGATTTCTTCCCCGCTCGTAACTTCGTTGAGGTTATTGGCAATATGCGGGCAGCCTGCTGAATTCTTCGGCGAACCCTCTCAAATCAACGGTTTCAACGTGCATCCCTTCACGAAAAAGATAAATCATCAGTTCCATTGTTGAATGTTCCTGCATTTTATCGGTCAAGTTCTTAAAATCCTTTATCGAGTGTGTGAAAAGCGTGTCTATGTCCGCATCATCAAGATAAGAAAATTCGAACCATTCCGGGATTTCGGAATCGAATTTTATTTGTATTTTGTCTTCGCTCGCATGGTCTATAACTTCACTAATGTTAAACGAAAGCTTGCGATCATAAACCCTGTCTTCAAAACAGCTAATCCGGACAATAAAAGAATCGTCGGATTTTAACGGGTCGGATGTGACGTAATGATCCACAACCCTGTCCGAACCACCTGTATCTTTTTCATATCCCCAATCCGCATGCGCGATTGTTGATGCCGCGAAGATTAAAGACAGCGCAACTAATATGGTTTTCATTGTCGTTTCCTTTCTCAACACATTCGTTTCTGTTTCATGAATTTTCCGCATGCTTGAAGTTTATTGCGCAGTCAGGGTATGGGTCAAAGAAGTTCCCTCTGTCACAAAACTTGTGCTTGCCGAATTAACACTGAGAGTGAGGGCAATCGTCCGTCCGGCAACGAGATCGTGGTGTGCTACTGCTACATCGACAATAGTCTGCCCTGCCTGAATGGTAATTACACAACCCGGGGCAGCAACACTGGCACAAGTACCGTCAGGATTTAACGGATCGGCAAACGAACTAGGCAGCGACATTCCCGCCGGAATGTTATTATATATCACCCCCCAACTGTCGGCTGCCTGTATATTAGTGTCGTAAGTTCCCATCCCGACAGCCACAAGATTCACCATAATATCCTGGGTAGAAAGAGCCCTGTCCAAATTTATGGACAATCGCTCATTGCCGACAGAGCTAATAGTCCCACTCCCGCTGTAATTTAACGAGACTGTCGGCAGTGCCGGTGCCGGATCCGCTGTAATGGTGAAATCCAGGCTTGAAGAAGCGCTTGCGACCTGCACGATGCGCCTGCTGCTTCCCGGATCAACCTCAAGGGAAACGGTAAAGGTTTCAGGGGTTGTCTCGTTAGTAGTCATATCCGCATGGACTTTAACGATTACTTCGGCACTGGTAACACCCCCCATAATCGTTACCTGGCAATCCGTTGTATTTCTTGCCGCAGTACAATCAGTGCCGCCGACGCTTAAATTCCAATCGTCACCGGTGCCATACGTCGCCGTAGCAGTATCGTTTTCCCTTACGCCAATAAGAGTAAATGTCGCAGCTTCTGTAAGAGCCTGGCTCAGTGTGAGCGTTAAAGTCTCCATGCCTCCCTCTGCGATCTCCATGCCCGGATTCGCTCTGGTCAATGAAACCGTAGGCAGCGGCGGATCGGCAGGGATGGTGAACGTCAACGTTGACGGACTTCCGAGAAGCACGGAATTCATGTTGTTCGAATCAGCCTGAACCTCAACGGTAAAGGTATTGGAATTCGCCCTGCGAGAGAGGAGGCTGTTAACTTCAACTGTCACTTCTGCACTTGTTGCGCCTGCCGTAATCTCTACCGCACAAGGACCCAGCTGCGTAGCGGTTTCACAAGGCGCATTGCTGCCAACGGTTAAATCCCAACCGGCGGCGGTTCCATATGCCGCGGTTCCGGAACCGGTGCCGATTAGATTAAATGTCGCATTGCTTGTAAGAGCCTCGCTCAGGGTAACCGTCAGGGTGGTGCTTTCTCCCGTTCCAATGCTCAAGTCCGGGGCGCTCAGGGAAACGGTCGGCGTGCCTGCAATGTGGAAACTCAAACTGGACGGGCTTCCGGCTTGCACAATGCCTGCGCTTCCCGAATCAACTTCGACAGAAACGCTAAAAGCTTCACGAGGTTCATCGGTCGTGTCTCCACTGACCTCAACGATTACCTCGGCGCTGGTAGCGCCGTCCGTAATCGTTACCTGACAAAGGGGGGCGCTTCGGCCCGCCATGTCACAATCAGTCCCGTTGACGCTTAGATTCCAATCGTCACCGGTAGAAGTGCCGTATGTCGCTCCCGTCCCGCCGGCAATAAGATTAAATTTTGCATCGTCTGCAAGAGACTCGCTCAGTGTGAGTGTTATAGTCTCCGTGCCTCCCTCCGCGGTGTCCATGCCTGCATTCGTTCTGCTCAATGTAACCGTAGGCAATGGGTCCTCTGCAGGAATGGTGAAATCCAAACTGGACGGACTTCCAAGTGCTACAATACCTGCGCTTAGTGATTGAACCGCAAGAGAAGCAGTAAAGGTTTCAGCAGTCGTCTCGTTAAACGAATCTGCGTTGACATTAACGGTTACTTCGACACTAGTTTGGTTTGCGGGAATGTCTACTTGGCACATGCGAGTACAAATAGCCATGTTTTGATTTATAGTAAAATGATAATCGTCGAAAGAACTGTATTCTGCATCATTATTACTACCGGTAAGAACAAATAAAGATGTTGTTCCAAGAGCCTCACTCAATGTAAGCGTTATGGTCGCGGTTTCTCCTTCTGCTATGGTCGTTTTGTCGGCCATCAAAGATACGGTCGGCAATGTCGAATCTGCGGGAATGGTGAAATTCAACATTGATGAACTTCCTGTTTGCACGATGCCCGTGCTTCCCGAATCAACCTCGACGGAAACGGTAAAAGTTTCAGGGGTTGTCTCGGTAGTCGTATCCGCATGGACTTCAACGGTTACTTCAGCACTGGTATCGCCCCCCATAATCGTTACCTGACAAGGGTTGCTCTCGCTTGCCATGTCACAATCAGTCCCGCCGACGCTTAGATTCCAATCGTCACCGGTAGAAGTGCCGTATGTCGCTTCCGTCCCGCCGGCAATAAGATTAAATGTTGCATTGCCTCCAAGAGACTCGCTCAGTGTGAGTGTTATAGTCTCCGTGCCTCCCTCCGCGGTGTCCATGCCCGGATTCGTTCTGGTCAATGTAACCGTAGGCAGAGACGGATCCTCGGGAATGGTGAACTCCAAACTGGACGGACTTCCCTGCTGCACAATGCCCGTGCTTCCCGAATCAACCTCGACGGAAACGGTAAAAGTTTCAGGGGTTGTCTCGGTAGTCGTATCCGCATGGACTTCAACGGTTACTTCAGCACTGGTATCGCCCCCCATAATCGTTACCTGACAAGGGTTGCTCTCGCTTGCCATGTCACAATCAGTCCCGCCGACGCTTAGATTCCAATCGTCACCGGTAGAAGTGCCGTATGTCGCTTCCGTCCCGCCGGCAATAAGATTAAATGTTGCATTGCCTGTAAGAGACTCGCTCAGTGTGAGTGTTATAGTCTCCGTGCCTCCCTCTGCGGTGTCCATGCCCGGATTCGTTCTGCTCAATGTAACGGTTGGCAATGTCAATGCCGCACCTGTTGGAATGGCGAAATTCAGGCTTGAAAGATCTCCGGCTTGCACGATGCTCGCGCTTCCCGAATCAACTTCAACGGAGACGGTAAAGAGTTCACGGGGTTCGACGGTCGCGTCCGCATGGACTTCAACGGTTACTTCGGCGCTGGTAACGCCCTGCGAAATAGTCACCTGACAAGGGCTGCTCCGGGTTGCCATGTCACAATCGGTCCCGTCGACATTTAGATTCCAATCGTCGTCGGCAGAAGTGCCGTATGTCGCATTCCCAAGGCCGATGAGATTAAATGTGGCATCGCTTTCAAGTTCCTCATTCAGGGTAAGCGTCAACGTTGCCGTGCTTCCCTCCTCGATTTCCACGCTTGAAGCTCTCAATGAAACGGTCGGCAACGGAGGCCCTGCGGGAATTTGCACGACCAGGGGGTTGCCGGGCGCCAACTCCACGCCTGTTGAAGCAATTACCACGGAAAGAATTATATCTTTCGAACGCTCGCCTCTTTCGGGCTCTTCAAGGGTGATGACCACCTCGTCGGCCGCGAGTTCCTCGCCCGCTGGCACGGTGACCTGGCAATCCGTTCCCGTAACGGTGTCGCAAACCTCGCCGCCGACAGATATCGTCCAGTCACCGCCTGTTCCGTATGTGGCCGAGCCGCTTCCGATAAAGTTCAAAACAACGTTCTGTGTAAAGACTTCATCCAGTCGAATCGTTATGTTTCTCACATTGCCATCTGTTTCACTTGTGCCGGCGGACAGACGGACCTTCGGCACCGCTTCGCGCTCTTCGTAAAGAATCCTCTTTTCCCGATTGACAATTTTATACAAGTCCGTCGACATCCTTCTTCTTCCGTAACTCGCCCCCCCAAAGTCGGGCAGAGAGAAGCGAAACGCGAATCCCACATTCCAGCGTTCCTCAAGCGACACTTCTGCATCATGTTGCTCCCAGCCGCCTTCGATAAAAACGCCCGGGAGAATTCGAACTCCCACATCGGCGCCGTAGGAAATTTTCCAAACATCCTCAACGTCATCCTCTCCCTGAAATTTCCAATAGCCGACGTTCCCGCCGATGCGCGCCGTTTCACTCTCAACGGCAAGACGGGCATTCGCACCCTGCAGGGCGTCTTCGATGTATCCTTCCCTTCCGTTTTCCGTATCGCTAAGCGGATGGTAATAGTTCAAAGAGGCTCGAAACCATCCGCTCTGCAAATCCATTCCTCCGCTAACGCGGGAATGTCCAACCTGAAGGTTGTGGTCGTAAAAAACCGAAATACCGGTAGTGAGATCTCCGGTCAGGTTTGCGGCCCGATAAACCAGTCCGATATTCCCGTCGGTGCGCTCCTCGTCTTCCAGTCCGGTCCAAAAAACAACACCGGGCTGCAAGAAAACAGCCTGCCTCTCTCCCCCAAACAAGGGGATTACAATGTCCGCCTCTCCCGTAATGCTATTTTCCCCTCCCCCGAATATATAATTCAACGATGAATCAAGCTTAAATCCTTTTCCAAGCAGCGCGACCCCGCCCTGCCGCAAGGCATCTTCAATTGTTTCCATGACGATTTGCGACCCTGTTTCCCGCAAATTCAACCGGCTATCTTCGGTTACCGAGAATTGGGGATGGGAATAATCCGTGGTTGCCGTCGCAGAAGACACAAGCGGAACCATCAGGGCCATGGATATTACGAAAGCAACAGTGCGGAACAGATTCATCGGGCGAATCTCCTTGTACAAATAATCAAACGACATTAATGCCCCCTTTGAAGACACTCAACGGCAAGTATCCTAAAAACCCTCTAAAAACGCAACTTAATAATTCCGGGATATTGGCCGCTGTGGACGGGGTTCGGGGGAAATGTCGAGGATGGCCATTGTAGCACTTTCCCCGCCCTTGTCTATCCCGTCCGCGGCGCTTGTCTGATGGCGAAATCCGGCCTTGACGGGCCTCCCGCCCGGCGCGGCTATCGTTGATTTACAACTCGGATATACGGAGGCATCTTTCGTGAAGGCGCAGGGGCTATGACTGCCGAAACGGATCTCCCGATGCCCCATTAGAGCAACGAGCGAGGAGAACGTCTCCGGCCATAAGCCGTTGGAGAAAAAGTTTTACAAAAAGACGGAGAATTCTCGAATTGCCGCAACATTAATCATGTTATTGCAACATTAATTATGACTGAGAATCCTATTAGGATTAGCAAAATTCCAATGAGTAAATTTATTAAATTAATTTTTGCCTGATACATCATCAGAACGGAATTGGAAGAAAAGAACAACGCCAACGAACTATGCCAAAGCACCGACATCAACAGTACAAGCGCGATTAATAAGAAAAACACCGTCAGGCCGGAATGTTCCGGAATATAGGCTCCAAAAATACTCGTAAAAAATACAATGCTTTTGGGATTTGATAAATTTGTCATCAACCCTCTCGCATAAGCCTTGAAATAAGTATTAATTTCGAATTTTTGTTCCGATCTGCTTTCGTCCAGATCGTGAGGTTTTGATACGGCTATTTTATAGCCGATATAGATGATGTATGCGGAACCCAGGATTTGCAGATACAACAGAATGTCGGGATAAAAGCTTACAAGCAGGCCGTATCCGAAAATTGAAAAAGTCGCATATAGAAACGAACCGGTTGCAACTCCCAAGGCGCAAGCGACCCCGAGATTGAGGCTGCGGTTCATTGTCGTATGGACGACAATAACGAAATTCTGCCCGGGACTCACCATTGCCAGGAAATACGCAAACAGCGGAAGAATTAAGATGCCAAGGTAAGAATTCATAACCGGAACATGAAAACGGGTTTATGTGCTGTGCCGCTCTGCAGAAACGGGCGCATTTTCATAAAGAGCTAAAAAACGCCGAACGGGCGGAGACTCGTCATCGTAAAAATCTTGAATCTCCCCGACCAACTTAACAGAATTCAGGAGAGGTTCAAGTTCATCGATCGTCAACGGCCAGGGCATTTTTCCGGGATCATCTTCCGCATCGCGCGCCCGGCTGAGCAGCAGCATCCTTCCCCTCGGAGAAATAAATTGGCATATGCGCGAAAACGCATCCCTGCGTATGGAAACGGGCAGAACCTGAAGCGTATAGATTTCCAATACAAATTCGAATTTTTCATAAAACTCTCCGGAAGGCTCAAAAAGATCAAAAACCCACCAATCAACAGCAAGATCGGGGAAACGCTTTTTGCACTCCTGAATGGCTCGTTTCGAAATATCAAAGGCCGTGACCTGAAATCCTTGTTTTGCGAGATACGCGGCATCATCGCCAAGGCCGCAACCGACAACAAGCGCCCTGCAAGGCGCCGGACCATGCTCCTCGAACCATTTTAGAAAAACCGGATTCACGGTTCGCTCGACCCATGGAATGCCAATCCTGTCTTCGGCGTAAAGCTTGTATGCCAAATCGAACCATGACAGAGGCTGCCCGTTTTCAATATATCGGGCGGCGAGTTCACGTATCGATTTGCGCTCGGCAGGTTCCATGTCCAACTTCAATTACCGTGTTTGCACGAATACGGTGACATAAACACTCCGGTCACCATCAATTCGTTGCTGAAAGTGAATACGCATGCCCCCTTCCCGAAAATACTCGCAAAAATCCCCCAAATTGTCTATAAAAGACTTACTGCCTCCACAATCAAACCGGATGAAGCATGTCAGCGAATAGAAAAAAGCGGATGGAATTCCAATACAATGACGGCGGACGCAAAGAAACCCGCAAAGGGCATACGGGAGACTGCGTTGCTCGTTCCATTGCCATTGCTTCGGGAAAACCTTACGAGGAAGTGTATGGCGTTCTCGCCAAAGGCAACGCGAACGAGCGCGTAACCAAAAGAACGCTGGTGGACCGGCAGACGGGAAAGGAGACCGCCTCGCACGGAATTAACACCACGCGCAAATGGTTCAAAGACCAGATGAAGGAGTGGGGCTTTGAATGGACGGCTTGCATGGGCATCGGAACCGGATGCAAGGTTCATCTCGTCCAAGGAGAACTTCCCGCGGGGCGGCTTGTCGTCTTGCTGTCCAAACATCTCACGGCCGTTATCGACGGGGTTATCAACGACACCGGAGATCCTCAACGTGAGAATATATTAATCAATGACGATGGAACCAAGCATTTTGCATATCGTTGCGTCTACGGTTACTGGGAGTATAAAGGGGCGGCCGCATGACAAGGCGGATTGGAGAATTAACGGCCAAAGCCCCCGCCCTTTCAGGAAACGGCAAAGTCTGCGAGAATGTTTTGCCGGAAGGCCAATCATTCAAACATCCCTTCCCCCGGCTAATCGGGGAAATCGAAAATCCGCGAAACCGGTCAAGTCCATAAATCAAGGAGAACATCATGTCGCTCAAAAGTTCATCGAATCAATACGGCACGGTTGCCGTTACCATTCACTGGCTTAGCGCCTTATTCATATTGGTGCTTATCGGCTCCGGCTGGCTGGTCCATGAAACGGAAGATTTGGCAACCAAGGCGGATATTCTGAAGGTGCATGTTTCCCTCGGCGTCCTCGTATTGCTTCTGACTCTGGCACGCATTGCCTGGTGGAAGTTTTTCGACAGCAAGCCCGAACCGGTCCCGATGGCACGCTGGCAAGACCGCGCGGCGCGCACCGTTCACGTTCTTCTTTACATTGTCCTTCTCGTCATGGCGGCAAGCGGCATCGGCATGATGGTTCTTTCCGGCGCAGCCCCCGTCATCTTTGGCATTTCAACGGGGACGCTTCCCGACTTTTGGGACTACCCTCCCCGCATACCGCATGAAATTGGTGGAAAGCTTATTATTGCATTGTTTGTAGTACATGCCGGCGCGGCGCTTTATCACCACTTCGTCCAGCGGGACGGACTGCTGGACAGAATGTGGTATCGAAAACGCGGGGAGTTGTAATTCAAGCATCATAATTTGTTTTTTCCGTTTTTAAAAACAACGTCGTCAAGATGAGGATTACCGTTCCTAAACATAGAATCTTGATCGAGGACACCTTGATCACCCAGGCATGAATGATGACTACAACGGGCGCAATACCGATCGAGAGCGTGCTGATGGCCGTGAGCATTCCCAGACGCATGGATTTCGGCGTGTCCTTCATAAAACGCGCGCTAATCGTCGGCCAAAACGGGCCGGAAAGCAGCCCCGTGACACAGGTGTTGATGATTAAGAAAACCGGACTGGTAAACAAAACCAGCCCCAAAAAGAAAATCGCTATGCCGACAACACCCGCGCGGACAATCCATATCTCGGGCAGGGTTTCATGGTATTTGGCATAGAACAAGGCGCTCATGATTCCGGTAACGCTGTAAGAGGCCAGAATAAAGCCTATATCCGCGGGATTGCCTGTGGTTTGGTGAATGAAGGCGGGCAGAAGGACATCATCCAGGCTGGCAACGCTTACCATGAACATCATAAGTAAAATCAGGAAAGAGCGAAGATGCGGCTGGCTCCACAGCCACCTTGTTGAGGACAAAACCGAAAGCGTGTCTTGTTGCGCGGAGCCGCGTTTGTACAATCCTGTCAAAGGCAGAAAAGAAATCAGGGCGAAAACCGTCATCAAGCCCGCAATCCCGAAAACAAACAGCGGGTCAATCGTCGCCAAAAGCAATCCTGCGGATGCCGAACCTAAAATGAGACTGCCGTTGAACAATCCTTCTTTGACGGCATTAATCTCCGACAGGGACGCTTTGCTGTATCGCGCGATTTCAGGAAAGCGGGATTCCATCGCGGTGTTGGCGGCCGCGTCCAGAAGACAGTAGGTAACCACAAAAACGACAAGCAACGGCAGAAAAAGCATCTCTTGGGAAAAACAATAGATAACCCCGCCAATGCCGACCAGATTGAACGCAAAAGCAAAGGCAATCAGGGCGTTTGCACCAATCCTTGCAATAAGAATGCGGCTGAACGCAGAGCCGAGGAACACCGCGCTTAAGGCGATTGATCCAACCGTTCCGGTTGTTAGAACGCTATCCGTTGTCTGCAATACCATCCACGGCAAAGCCAGAGCCATCATGCTGTTGGAAAGCATGATAAAGAAAGTCGAAAGATAAATCGGTAAAAGAGTCTTTGTCTTAATTTTAAGATGCATCTTGCTGTTTCCGGTTTCCTGCTCCCGTCCTTTACGGAAATAAAGAGGCGGGCGGCAGGACAGCCTCGCCCCGGACGTTGATTGCCCGCCCCTCTTTGCGGATGCACGGGCCCCGCAGACTTTGGCCCCGTCCGCCTTTCAAAGGTATATCACAAAACAATCTTTGCCGGGGCTTGGGCAAAAGTTCCATGCGGAATGCATAAATTCAGGAATTCTGCTATTGTTTGAGAGCAACCAGTTCAGTTCTCAATGCCCGGGCATCGGAAGTCGTTCGATACCGTCCCGGATTCGGGGTTCGGCACAAGGCGCATCATTCAGTATCCATCCGCAAAAACCATTTTTCGAAACATGTCGTCGCACACACATATCACCGATGCCGTTTTGCTTGCCGCCGGATTCGGCACGCGCATGGGCGAGATCGGAAAAACGATTCCCAAGCCGCTTCTTCCGTTGGGAGAAAAACCCCTTCTCGAACATACATTGGAGAAATTGGAAGGCTTCGGCGTCAAACGCATCGCCATCAACATCCACCATCGCGCCGACGATATCGAAAGCTACATTGAAACAAGAAAATCGCGTGCAGAGATTCTTCTATCCGACGAGCGCGAGCACCTGCTCGATACCGGCGGCGGAATCCTGCAAGCGATGGGATTGCTCAAAGGGAGTGTTGCGCTCGTGCATAACTGCGATGCTTTCCGGCTGGGGAATAGCCCCGATGAATGCGAGGATTTCACCCGGTTGGCCGGAGCGTGGAACCCCGAAACCATGGATGCGCTCTTGTTGCTCCAGGCGGGCGATGCAACTGCGGACTTCTCCATGGATGAAAGCGGCGCCCTTCATCCGCCAACCGGCAGCAAGAGTTTTCGCTATGTCGGCGTGCAGATCATATCGACGGCATTCTTTGACAATGCTCCCGGACATATCACCGGCAACGCCTTCCCCATTCAGCCGCTTTGGAATAACGCCATCGAACGGGGGCGTCTTTACGGGCTGGAAGCAAACACATCCGCGGGACGATGGCTGCATACCGGAACAAGCGCCGAACTTGAAAACGCACAAAGACTCTTGCTCGACTCAAAAAAATAGCGATACTCTATACCCGTGGCCGCACTGCGCCCTTCGTCTATCGGTTAGGACGCCAGGTTTTCAACCTGGAAAGAGGGGTTCGATTCCCCTAGGGCGTGCCAGCCACCCTTCCGGCAACGAACAGGGATGTCCGGAAACTCTTCGTATATCGCGGTTTTTGGAAAAATAGCATCCATTCCGGTCATAAAAGTCCATTGACGCCGAAGCTATTTGGGGTAACAAAAAAGAAGGTAAATTTGTTACCCCCAAATCCGATGAAAGTATAGGTGTTCATAATGAAATTAACTGATATTGCCGTGCGTGATGCCAAGCCGGCGCCTCCTAAAACCCGCAAATTGTTTGATGGAAACGAATTGTATCCGGAAATAACCCCAAAAGGTAAAAAATGAACTTAGTTGTCTTGCTTGCCCCGGTTTTAGTACATCTTCTCGTCGTGATTACGCCTGGTCCGGCTAATATTCTGATAATGCAAAGGTCGGCTTCAATTGGACGGGGGGCGGGCCTGTTAACAGCTATAGGCGTTGTCACAGGATCAGCCATGTGGGCTTCGCTTGTCTTTTTGGCTATCACGTTCAGCTATTCTCTTTCAGCATGGGGAACGAAGCTGCTCGGGCTTTTGGGTGCAACCTATCTGGCATACTTAGGATTCAAAATCATTAAAAACCGAAGTAACCGCGTTGCCAATGATACCGGTGCAGTTGAGGCTTATTTGGGGATAAAAGCATATCTACAAGGTTTTTTGCTTCACGCTACAAATCCGAAAGCTTTTTTTGGCTGGCTTGCCATTGTTTCTGTCGGACGCGTAGATGAATCTACCGGCAATATCCTTTTGATTGTTCTTTTGCTTTGCACCCTGCAAGCTGCTGTTGTATTTGGCGCATACGCAATGGTATTTTCTACAAACAGAGTTACTTCTTTGTACCAAAAGTATAAAGTATTGGTTGATTTGATATCCGGGTCGATACTTGTTGGTTTCGCATTAATAACTCTGTATCGGCTCGGGGTTGATATTGTCAGGATGTCTTAAGAGAACGCTCAAATCACCTCAAAGATATCATCTTTTAAAAGCAATAAGCGTTTAAACGGCTGCTATAGAGAATTAATTCAAACAAAGATTAAGGGGCCCATGTTTGACAAAGTTGTTAATCGGATTGGAATCAGAAGGGGTGAGCCATCCCCTCCGGCGTATCAATGTCCGTAAGAGTCGCGGCATCCTCAAAGGCAACCTCGCGTACACGGGCTGCATATTCGAGAAGCAAAGCCCTCGCGCCGACATCGCCCTCGCACGCATACATCCGCTCAAAATAACTCGCGCCCCACAACGTCGGATTGCCCCGGCGTCCGTCAACCATTGGAATACATATCGATGCCTTATCCTCGAAGGCTTCGAGCAACTTCTCGATGTGGCGGGACTCCACCCAGGGCATATCCGCAAGCGCAATAACAACGCCGTCCATGTCACCGGGCAGCGCGCGCAAACCCGCATGCACCGACGATGCTATGCCGCTTGCATAATCAGGGTTGTGCGTAAAGGTTATATTGCCCTCCTCTCCAAACATCCCGTCGAGGGCATCACGCATGCGTTCCTGCTCGTAACCCGTCACCACGACAATCGGGCGCAAAGGCGGCATTGCCTTCAACAATGCGCCGGCAGAACGCGCAACCATCGGCATCCCCTCAACGTTTAAGAGCAGTTTGTTTTCTTCTCCGAAGCGACGCGAGCTTCCCGCCGCCAGTAATATCGCCGCTATTTTCATCGATGGGAATGCTCGACCATCTGCGCCAAAATCGAGACGGCAATCTCCGCAGGCGTTGCCGAACCTATCGGCAGGCCTGCCGGCCCGTTTATACGTTCCAATTTTTCCTCCCCTACCCCCATCCCGCGAAGACGCTCCAGTCTCGCCGCATGGGTGCGAATGCTTCCCAGCGCGGCAACATAGAAACAATCGCACGACAACGCCTTTACCAAAGCGGGATCGTCAATCTTCGGGTCGTGCGTCAGCACAACCAGCCCGCAGCGAGAGTCTAATTTCAAGGCATCAAGAGCATCCTCGGGCCACTCAATCCGGACATCCGCCTCGGCAAAGCGCTCGGGCGAGGCAAAGCCCTCGCGCGGGTCAATAATCACCACGTCGTATCCGGATTCCGTTGCCATCAAACTCAGCGACTGCGCTATGTGAACCGCCCCTACAATCATCAGCCGTATCGGCGGCAAATAGGCCCGCAAGAACCACTGCTTCCCGTCCATCTCCTCAATGCGGCTGTTCTGCGTCTTGTCGGGCGGGAAAAGACGAGCGGCGCCATCCTCCAAACAGACGCCCCGAACGACAGGTTTGCGGGCATCAAAATCTTGGAGCAGATCGCCGGTATCTGATGGCATTTTTTCCAGATAAACCGACAGCTTGCCGCCACAAGCTAATCCAACTTCCCAAGCCTTTGCGTCCTCCACGCCATACTCAAGCAGGCGAACGCCTCCCCGCTCCATCAGGTCCAAAGCCTCGGCAATGACCTCGCCCTCGACGCACCCTCCCGAAACCGATCCGACGAAATGCCCGTCGTCGCGAACCGCCAAATGACTCCCCACTCCGCAAGGCGCAGAACCCCATATCCTTACAACCGTTGCAAGCACCACACCGCGACCCTCGCACAGCCACGAATATCCGGCTCGCAAGGATTCATGCTGGATGGTGGGCGCAGGCATAACGGCGACCTATACGGGAGGCTCGGCCAGCGAACGCCCCCAGTCCGGCGTGAAACCCAGCACAAGCACTGCATCCGTCAGCGCAGGATTGAACAGGCGGTTGTGCCAAAAAACCGCATCCCAATCATCGTCCTCACGGGAGACTTCGGCGACTTCGCAGGTAAGGCGGTAGGACTGTGAAAACTGCTCGAAAACAAGAACGCATCCGCCGTCCTCCAGACAACGACGCGCCACGGCGGAGTTCTCCGCAAACATCCCCAGCATACGCTCGGAAAACCGATCGGACTTTTGATAGTAAGACTCCTGCAAATAAGCCAGGCCCTTCTCGAAAGCCTCCCTAGGATCATGCGTGCGCTGTGCCTGAAACCGAAAAAACGCCGTGCTGTCGGAGTGGTCTCGCGGAATCAACAGCAATGTCACCGCCGAGGATACCTTCTCACCGCCGAGGCTCACCACCGCCGGGCGCATACCGGACGAGGGACGTCCCCCTCCCTCGCGCATCGCAATCTGGCGCACACGACACTGCCAACCGAGAAAATGGCGGCAAAAATCCAGTTGTGATGATTCCATCAATTGCACCTCAAAATCGTGAACATTATACGCCAGAATATTGAAAGCCGCCACATGTTGCTTGCGGACTCATTTAATATAACAAAGAGACAGCCCCGACTCCACACGAGCCATAATGAGATGCTTCAATGCAATCTGGCAAGCAATTTTGGATAGTATTGAACTTCTATAGTTACTATTTAATTGCATGCTTTTCATTTTCTTCAGAAACCATTCCGGCTCGTCGAGTCCGTGTTTCACAATGCTTTGGTGCCCCACAACGTCACTCAGCCTGGAAGACGGAGATGAACCTTTCTTAGCCTGGGAGAATTTCCCTAAAGAATTTCTTTGCTTTTGCCCCACCGTATTCACGGATATTTTTGGCAAGCACTTTTGTATTCATACGTAATGCACGCCTCTTTATGCTTTCAAATGTGGCTTCATAATTTTCATCGACCAGGTAATGAAAATTATCCACAAGATCAACGAGCAAGAACTCCTCGGAGAGCATTTTAGGAAAATGCCGCTTCATCCGAAAATCAAGTTTACGCCTACCAAGCCAGAAGCATCCGTGGCGTTTATGATTGTAGACCCATGTCGTGTTGTAAAGTTGCGTTAAACCTACTCCAAGCGTGTTGTAGATATTGGGGGACGTCAATAAGAAACGATGGTCTTTTAGGAAAGCCGCAACTAGTTCTTTATCTCCGGCAGGCACCGCCCCAAAGACTGATTGTTTTGGATGATAATAAAGCCCTCCCGCCAGTTTGGTAAGCGTTCCCTCTTCTACAAGATGTTTTAGATGCCGGTCTATGGAATTTGATAATGATAAAAGATCGGCGCGCCGATAAACTTGTCCACGGCAGAAATGTTTCCTCAATTTGTCTAATGCGCTCATGGCCGGGCCTTTGTTCATTTTGGTCATGCGGCGCCAGCCAAAAGCGGTTGAAAGAATTTCTTTGCTTTTGCTCCGCCATACTCACGGATATTTTTGGCAAGCACCTTTGTATTCATACGTGATGCGCGCCTTTTTATGCTTTCAAGCGTGGCTTCATAATTTTCATCAACCAGGTAATGAAAATTATCCACAAGATCAACGAGCAAGAACTCCTCGGAGAGCGTTTTAGGAAAATGCCGCTTCATCCGAAAATCATATCTGAGTTTACCAAGCCGAAAGTGCCCGTGGCGTTTGTGATTATAGACCCATGTCGTGTTGTAAAGTTGCGTTAAACCTACCCCGAGCGTGTTGTAGACATTGGGGGATGTCAATAAGAAGCGGTGGTCTTTTAAAAACGCTTTGATTAGCACCTTATCTTCAGCAGGCGCCGCACCAAAACTTGTTTGTGTTGGGTAATAATAAAGCCCTCCCGCTAGTTTGGTGAGCGTTCCCTCTTCCACAAGCTGCTTTAGATGCCTATCCACGTTATTCGACAACGGCAGAAAATCTGCGCGCCGATAGACTTGCCCCCGGCGAAGGCTTTCCCTCAATTTGCTCAATACGCTCATACTTGGAAGATAACTTATTTCAATCCAAAATATAAGAATTTTTATTAAAAATTCATGTAATTTTGGAAGAATTCCGCCCAATACGGCAGGTTTTTCTCCATAGCCGCGCGCCACAATTATGCCCAACACAGACTGATTTACGGGGCGCCCCGATGAGAATACGCCGACTCACTAAATACCGGCGTGAAACCAAAACCATTCCTCTACGTCATTATGAAGAAGGGCGACACGTTCGGAAAGAACCGCCGGATGTTTTACGTGGGAATTCATAAAGGCAACAACCCGAATTACATGGGCTCGGGGAAAAGGTTGAAACGGGCACAAAAAGAACTGGGAATGGAC
The DNA here is from genome assembly GCA_026708505.1 of Hyphomicrobiales bacterium. Taxonomy (GTDB): domain Bacteria; phylum Pseudomonadota; class Alphaproteobacteria; order JAPOUT01; family JAPOUT01; genus JAPOUT01. The sequence continues at coordinate 31,430 of JAPOUU010000005.1, forward strand.
CGCTTTACAATGCGGATTGTTTACAGGCATCCCGATTATGAAGCCGTCCGAAAGATGGAGAAAAAAATCGTCGATATCAAATTTTTAGCAAGAGACGATGTTTACAATGAAGCGGTTGGCGGTGGTAACACAAATTTGGGACGCAAAGTAGCGAAAAGAACACTGGAAACCCGCCTGAAAATGTCAAAGGCACGCAAAGGAAAGAAATGGAGCCCGGAACGACGCAAGCGGATGATAGAAAGGCTCAAGGCAGCAGGGAAAAATGTTCCCTGCACCATTGACGGAATTAGTTACGAAACAGTTGCGGGCGCCTCGGCAGCGCTGGGAATTCATTATGACACCATTATGTTCCGACTGCGAAGCATCAATTTTTCCAACTATCATTCACCGAAGATTGAAAAGATTCCGCCAGGTAAATTCTGCACAATCAACGGCATCACCTATCGAAATACCTTTGTAGCATCAAAAAAATTAGGAATGAGCCGTCAAACTATCCGGAACCGGATTGTCAATCC
>JAPOUU010000044.1 GCA_026708505.1 Hyphomicrobiales bacterium
GAAATTCAAATGCGGGCTCACCGGAGAACTCCCTTGCGGTCTGTAGAAAAAGGTCATGAACCGGATTCTATCCCATTCCAAAACGATAGTCAAGCGCTCCGGTTTCCACTCATTCCCGCAGTTGAAGAAGGGACGATGAAACGCACGCGTTCCGAAGATGCGGCTTCCGCAATGTTCTCGGAGAAAGCTTGCGCGAATTCAAAAACGCTATTATCCAAAGCCTGAACAGCAAGGGAGAAACGATTGGCATTAGCATCGACTTTACAAAATTCCGTTGAGGTTTCGGGCGAGGCCGGAATTTCGGAGATAGTGATTTCGCTCTTAATTGTCCGTAATCGTGATGCGGAAGGTCGTTGAAGTCATCAGTCGTGGCGATCCCGTGTCCGGCAGGTTCGTAATTGAACCCCAATACGAGGGAATGTTTCCCTCCTCCTCCAAGGTGAGTTCAATCACTTCGCTCCCTTCCGCCATGTTGTCTTGCGTCGCGGTGATTCGTAGAGACGCTGCTATAACCGGTCCGCCGCCGGTTGCTCCTGGAATAGTAATGTTATTCTGGCCTGCAACGCCACGGAAGGGGATCGCCTTAATCCGGAGAACACCGTTTGCATTGTCCCAAGACGATTCCCCATCGTTGCCGTTTGCGAACGTGAGTTCATCCCTGAAATTTGTCGTCGTGCTGCGCACATAGAGTCGATAGTCGTTGTTGTCGTTGCGTCCGAAGGGGTTTTCGTTATAGGCGTAGTTTGTCAGCAGAACAAGCAAAGCCTTCGTTTCGCCTTCTCTAATATTCACATCAAGCCCGGCATAATTGCCCGGATTGCCGCGGGGCCACTCCGCAAAGCGTATTGCGTTATCATTCGGCTTGATCATTACCCAGTAGGAGGACTGGCTGCCAATCTCCCAGCCCGTCGGCAGACGGTTGTTCCCGTCGGCAAGCCTGATTTCAACAGCCTCTCTCGCTTCGGGAACGGTATCCTCGAGAACCCTGAAAGTGAACGTTCCGATTCCTGTTGTTTTGTCAATCGTCACCGTCGCGGGAACGGAATAATCGGGAGTGGAGTCCGGGTTTCGCGGATTGGGCCGGTTTCCGAGAGCCGGATCGCCCTGCGCAGAAGCCGTCAGCGTCAGCTCGACATCCTGCGTCAAATTCAACTCGGCCCAAGCATCCGTGTCGCTCACGGAAACCATAACGTCGGCGCTCGAATCTATGCCCGTGCTCGGCTCGTTCAATTGCACATGAACCGTGCGCGGCTGATGCCCGACGGAAGTCAACCCGCCTGATCCTACTATTACCTTGTATGTGGTATCAATAGTCGGTGCGGCGAATCCTATATGGCGCGTCTCCAGGATTTTAATCTCATGCATGTTGAGCGTAGAAGATATCTTGTGCGTGTTCGCAAAGAAGCGGAATTCAAGCCTAAGGGTCGCAGAACCATCCATTTCGTCACTATCCGCATTCGTCCCAACCGTCACGGTCACCTTGTTTGCCCCCGCGGGAAGCATCAGGATGTCTGAATTTGCGTCGTATTGGTCCCCCGTGATGGTCACCGCATCGCCCGAGCTTCTCAAGAACACACTCGAATTGCTTGCGAACGGCGGGTTTATCAGAATGTCCACGTTAACCGGGTGCCCCTCGGGCGCGGACGAACTATTTGACGCAAAGCGAACGTCGCCCAGAATCGGGATAACAAGCTCGACATTGCCAATTGCACGCCAGCCCCGATTTCGCGGGAAGTGTGTTGTTTGGTCATTCTTTGTAAGCGTGGCGCCCTCCAGTATAAAGGTCGCCGAGGTTGCCGTCGAACTTGGATACGTAAAGGTCACTGCATGAGACCCGGGAGTAGCCGTATTGGGAATAAGGTCATGATAAACCACCGCGCCATTGGCTTTTATCCGCACCGGCAATGCATGATCCGCGGTATTGTCGTTTATATGCAACAACAACTCAACGTCCGTATTTTGAGTAATCTGTGTTACCGATTGCGTCGTATTAAACTGAACTATTCTATCATTCGGTTCAATTCTAATACGGCGTTGGGTGTTCCCGGTATCAATGTCTCCCCAATTATCATTAAAGCTCGCCGCCTTGCTCAAGGTCACATCTGTAGCTTCTCTGCCTTCGATATCCGTATCGTTGACCGCCGTGACACGAACGGTCGCACTGCTCTGTCCTTGAAGAACGGTAAAGACATTGTTCGAGACGTCGTAAGTGGCTTCCGTGTTTACGGGAGCGGAGAACGAGACCTCTCCGTCCAGCGAGGAAGCCAGCGACAGGTCCAAACCGCCCGACGGCGCAGGGCTTGTAAGATTAATCGTGTAGTCATGGAAAGTAGCGCTTACGCCCGAGTTATCGCCAACCGCTTCAACCAAGCGCACTTCACCCTGGGGAGCAAAGCCGACCGTCCCCGGTTCTATAATGTTGACGGTATGGGTGATCCGGCCTCCCAGCGCCCCCCAGTTGTCCGGTCCCGTAAGATTGGAGAGCGTAAGGGTGAGATTGTTGTCGCTGCTATCGGCGGGATTATCCACGGCCTGCAAGGTGAAAGTGGCTTCGCTTGCTTCCGTCGGCAGGGTCAAAGTTCCATTCGAGTACGTAGCCGTGCCGTCGACAATCCTGAAGTCCGTGCCTTCGGTCGCACCGGCAAAGCCGATATCCACGGTCACGGTTTCTTCCGCCCCTATCGGAGTAACGATATTGAGGGTTATGAGTGCGCTGCCTCCGGCTTCCGCAATGCCCCCGGAGGAGGCTTGCGCGAATTCAATGCTGTTATCCGAAGCAAGGAGGACGAGGGTGAAACTACTGGCGAGAGGATCAACATTCCAATCGTTCGTCGGGAACGAGGACGAGGAAGCAGGTCTTGTGATGGTGTAGACGAACTCTTCCACGCCTTCGGGGACACCGTCGTCCATGATAGTGATGGTGATTGGAATTTGGCCGCTGGTGTAGCTTTGTCCCGACATGATTTGCACGTTCCCGTTCGCGCTCAAAGTGGTTCCCTGGCCTGCGTCATTGACCTGGATGGTGAAATCGTTGTTGTTGGTGCCTGTGGACGTGTAGTTCAAGGATAAATTCGCCGGAGTGGCGTCCGTGAAAGCCGTTTTGTCGGGCTTGGAGAGTTGCAGCATCACGGAGGTGTCCGTGCCGGCGTTCTCGGCAACGGTAAGCTTATCGGTCGAGAAGCCGATGGTGTTTCTGTTGTTACTCGTGATGTCGACGGTATGGGTAACCTGGTCTCCCAGCGTTCCCCAATTCTCCTGTCCTGCAAGATTGGAGAGCGTAATGGTGAGAGTTTTGTCGGTGTTGTCGGCGGGATTATCTATGGCTTCTACGATGAAAGTGGCTTCGCTTGCTTCCGTCGGCAGGGTCAGGGTTCCATTCGAATACGTAGCCGTGCCGTCGATAATCCTGAAGTCCGTGCCTTCGGTCACGCCGGCACCGGTAAAGCCGATATCCACGGTCACGGTTTCGCCCGCCCCTATCGGGTCGACGATATTGAGGGTTACGGGCGCCCTGCCTCCGGCTTCCGCAATGTCGGAGGCGGAGGAAGCTCGCGCGAATTCAAGGCTGTTATCCGAAGCAAGGATGACGACGGTGAAGCGATTGGCATCGGTATCGACCCTCCAAAGTTCCGACGGAGCTGATGTGGGTATAAGTTCAGTGATAACGAAGTCGAAAGTTTGTGTTTCTTCGGTTGTCTCGTCTTCAAAGATGATGATGTTGACGGGGATGAGTCCGTCACTATGGCTTTGATCCGGGGCGATTCGAATAGTTCCCTTGCCGGTTCTGAATCCTACAGCCCCCCAAAAACCGTGCTCCGGACTGTCGAAGAGGAGTCCGATTCCTCTAAGCTCGCGTTCGGTGCGAGTGTATCTGATGATAGCGTCAATCGGGAGGCTGCCTGTATAAGGCGTTCCGTCGGGCTTGGAGAGTTTCAGCATCGGGCCGGGGGTAGTGCCGGAGTTCTCGGCAACGGTAATCGTCCGGGACGGCAGGACGAGACCGATAGTGTTTTTACTCGCGGAAGGCGGTGCGTCCTCAACGAGAGTGATATCATGCGATGTGCCGGGGGGAACGCTCCAGCCCGTCGGCAAAGAAGCGGCGGTGAAATCGAGCGTGAGTGTTCCATCGCCCGTGTCGTAGATATTGTCTGCAGCCGTGACGGTAAGGGTTGCGCTGCTCTCTCCCTTCGGCAATGCCCAGGTCCATGCCGTCCTGCCGTCGTTACTCAGGGTGCCGTTGCCTTCCGCAACCGAAAGGGTGTAGTCGGCCGGCAAGGCGGCACCGAAGGGGAAGTGTCGACCTATACCCGTTCCGCCGGGTGTAATGGTGACAGTTGCTGCGGCTGCGTCTGTGGGTATCGGACGGCTGATGGTCGCGGTAATGGTTGCGACGCCTCCGTCCTCCGGGATGCTCTGAGGTGTCGGTGCCGCAAAACTGACAGTGTTGCCGTTCGTATTGCTGTCCGAAGCCTCAATAGCGAGGGTGAAACTACTGGCGAGATGATCAACATTCCAAGTGCCTGTCGGGAACGAGGATGAGGAATCAGGACTGATGGTGTAGACGAACTCCTCCAGGTCTTCGACGACATTGTCGTTGGTGATGGTGATGGTGATTGGAATTTGACCGTTGGTGTAGCTTTGTCCCGACGCGATTTGCACGGTCCCGCTCGCGCCCAAAGCGCTTCCCTGGGCTGTGTCGTTGAGTTGGATGGAGAAGTCGTTGTTGTTGGTGCCCGTGGATGTGTATTCCAGGGATAAATTCGCCGGAGTGGCGCCCGTGTAAGGCGTTCCGTCGGCGTTGGAGAGTTGCAGCATCACGGAGGTGTCCGTGCCGACATTCTCGGCAACGGTAAGTGTATCGGTCGAGAAGCCGATGGTGTTTCTGGTGTTACTCACGATGTTGACGGTATGGGTGTCCTGGGCTCCCGGCGCTCCCCAATTCTCCGATCCCCCAAAATTGGAGAGCGTAAGGGTGAGAGTTTTATCGTTGTTATCGGCGGGGTTATTCACAGCCTGCAAAGTGAAAGTGGCTTCGCTTGCCTCCGTCGGCAGGGTCAGGGTTCCATTCGAATACGTTGCCGTGCCGTCGATGATCCTGAAGTCCGTGCCTTCGGTCGCACCGGCAAAGCCGATATCCACGGTCACGGTTT
>JAPOUU010000036.1 GCA_026708505.1 Hyphomicrobiales bacterium
CTTTTTTGCAGCCAGTCCGGATACTTACGAGATTCGAAGCATATTTTCGGCGATATTTAGGCAATTTTTGGAGGTCGAAAAAACCGCGGAGAAAGGCGGAATTTTTCGAATCATGCCGGATTTTGACGGAAAAGCCGCATGGTTCCCGATTCGGAGATTCGCGAATTTGCCGGTGCAGCCCCGTCTCTTTGCGGCCGAGACGGGCTGATTTCTTTACCGAATCACTGTGCGGATTTTTCGCCGTTCCCCGATTTGTGCCACCAGGTATCGATGACGCCGCGCCCGTAGCGCGGTTGTATTTTGGGACGTTCGAACTCGTCCCAAAAGGCGAGCGTGTATTCGGCTTTATACCAGTGCGGCACCCAATAGCGTCCGGCGCGAAGGACTCTATCAAGCGCGCGAGCGGCGGTGATTTGTTCTTCGCGCGTCTGCGCGGAGAGAACTGCCTCTGTGAGCGCGTCGGCAGCGGGATCTGCGATGCCCGAGAGATTGTAACTTCCCGGGGTGTTTGCGCTCGGGGATGTCCAGAAGTCCCGGATTTCAACGCCGGGGATGGGTGCAAAGGCAAAACGTTGCGCTACGACATCATAGTCAAATGATTTGCGGCGTTCCTGGTATTGCGCCGAGTCGACCAGTCGAATTGAAGCTTCAATGCCGAGCGCCTCGAGGTTTTTGATGTAGGGAGCAAGCACGCGTTCGAAGGTAGGCTGATCGATAAGGAACTCGATGCTCAATCTTGTGCCGTCGGAATTTTTCCGCTCGCCGTCTTGGATGCTCCAGCCGGCCTCATCGAGAAGGCGCGCGGCCGTGCGGAGGAGTTTTCTGTCCTTTCCGGAGCCGTCGGATACCGGCGGACGGTAAGGTTCTCCGAAAACTTCTTCGGGAAGTTGTTCGCGCCAAGGTTCCAGCAATGCGATCTCGTCTGCCGAGGGCAAGCCTTCCGCTTTCATCGGGGAGTTTTCGAAGAAACTTTCGGTGCGTATGTAGATCTCGTAAAACAAGGTTCGATTGGACCATTCAAAGTCGAAGGCATTGATGAGGGCTTCACGCACGCGCGGGTCGGAGAACTTTTCGCGCCTTGTGTTGAGGAACCATCCTTGCGCGCCGGAAGGAAGACGGTTTGGCAAAGCGAGTTTTACGACACGTCCATCCTCGATTGCGGGGAAGTTGTATTCGGTTGCCCAGACTTTCGAAGTGAACTCCTCGCGGAAGCGGTATGCGCCGGCTTTGAAGGCTTCAAACTGGGCGGTTCTATCGCGGAAATATTCGTAACGAACGGCATCGAAGTTCCAGCGGCCGCGATTGACGGGAATATCGGCGCCCCAATATTCGGGAACGCGCTTGTAGGTGATGTAGCGTCCGGGAGCAAAGTCGTCAATGCGGTAAGGACCCGAGCCAAGCGGCGGCTCAAGGGTCGCCTCGGTGAAGTCGCGGTTTTCGTAGAAGGCTTTTGAGAATATCGGCGTTGTCGCCGCAAAGGTTGCGAGGTCTTTGGGATTGGGGCCTTCGAGTCGCAGTGTCAGGGTGTGCGCGTCGGGCGTCTCGATGATGGAGATATTGCGAAGGTTTTGCCGGATGAGCGGATGCCCGTGTTGCTGGAGAATTTCAAGGGAGAAGGCGGCATCCTCGCTTGTAAGAGGCGTGTTGTCGTGGAAGCGTGCGGCTTCACGCAATTTGAAGGTTGCCGTTGCGTGCCCGTCGGAAAATTCAACGCTGCGGGCGACGAGTCCGTAGAGGCTGTCTTCTTCGTCCGTGGCGCGCGTCATTAATGTATCGAAGACAAGGTGCAAACCTTGCGCCGCGTTGCCTTTCAATATGTATCCGTTGAGCGTGTCGAAAGTCAGAAAGGATGCGTTGTAAGCAGCGACGGATCCGACGAGGGAAAGGGTTCCGCCTTTCGGAGCGTCGGGGTTCGTGTATTCGAAGTGGGAGAAGTCCGGCGGATATTTGAGTTGGTCGAAAGCCGCAATGCCATGGGAGGGCTCGGCGTGCGCGTCCAATGCAACAAGTGCGAGAACGGCAAACGCGGCGATGCGCATTTTCATCCCCTTCGGCTTCCTATTCACCTCGATGCCACCAGATATTCGGGAATCCCAGCGAAAAAGCAGGCAGTTGTTCCGGATGTCCGAGATGCTTCCAGTAGGCGACGCGTTCTTTCGGAGAGTGCCAGTTCGGGACGATGTAGTGTTGCCACAGTAGCGTGCGGTCGAGAGCCCGTGTTGCCGCGACGAGATGTTCGCGGTCTTTTGCAAAGATGATTTCTTCGACGAGCGCGTCCACGGTTGGATTTTTGATGCCGATGAAGTTGCGCGATCCTTCCCTGTCCGCGGCTTCGGAACTCCAGAAGTCGCGCTGTTCGTTTCCGGGCGAGAGCGATTGCGCAAATCCGCTGACAATCATATCGAAATCGAAAGCCTGCCGGCGGTTTAGATATTGCGACGAGTCAACGATGCGCAGCGACAAGGAGATTCCCAAACGCTCGAGATTCTTTTTATACGGAAGCAGGATGCGTTCGAAGTTCGGCTGGATGAGCAGGATTTCGACCTCCATGATTTCGCCGCTTTGCGTGTGGGTGAGGCTGCCGTCCTTGATTTCCCATCCCGCATCCGAGAGCAGCGCCCTTGCTTTGCGCAGATTGTTCCGGATGTTTCCCGAGCCGTCGGTGACGGGCGTTTCATAAGGGGTGGTGAAGAGCTGTTCGGGCAAATCTTCCCGAAAGCGTTCGAGAATCTCCAGTTCCAACCCTTCGGGGATTCCCCTCGAAGCGAGTTCGGAGTTATCGAAATAACTGTGCAGGCGCTCGTATTGCCCGTAAAACAGAGTGCGGTTGGTCCACTCGAAATCGAAGGCGAGATCGAAGGCATGGCGCACCCGGGGATCGGAGAATTTCCCGCGCCTGGTGTTAAAGACGAATCCCTGCATTCGTGCGACGTTGCCCTGGGAAAACTTCCTCTTGATGATGTCGCCGTTCTCAAGAGCGGGCGATTCGTATCCGGTCGCCCACGATTTTGCCGTGTTCTCAATACGCCAGTCGTAGGTGCCCGACAGGAACGCCTGCAGGGCGACTTCGCGATCGAGGAAATATTCGATGCGGATGGTTTTGAAATTATTTTTCCCCCGGTTGACGGGAAGGTCCTTGCCCCAGTAATCGTCTATCCGCTCGTAAGTGATAAAGCGTCCGGGTTGAACCTCTCCGACCCGATACGCTCCCGATCCCATAGGCGGGTCCAAACTCGTCTGGTCGAAAACGCGTCCGTCCGATTCCCAGTAATGTTTCGGAAGAACAACCAGTTGTCCCATGATATAGGGGAGTTCCCTGTTGTTTTCCTGGGAGAAGTTGAAGCGGATTTCCTGCGGAGACAGGATTTCGTAACCTTCGACATCGGCGTAATAGTCGTGATAAAGGGGGACGTTGTCCCGCAATGTATCGAAGCTCCACGCGATATCTTCCGCTTGGATGCTTTCGCCGTCGGGGAAGCGGGCGTCTTCACGCAACCGGAAGCTCACGGAAGAATAGTCCGAGGGGAACGACATTGCCTCGGCGATAAGTCCGTATTGTGACGAGGGTTCATCGTAGGCGCTGGTCATGAGCGTGTCGTAAATGAATCCCAGTCCCGCTGCCGGATTGCCTTTGAGGATGAAGGGGTTGAGGCTATCGAAGCTTCCGACGGCGGAGAATGTCACGGAGCCGGTTTTTGGCGCATCGGGATTGACGTAATCAAAATGCTCGAAACCTTCTTCATATTTGGGCGTTCCGATAAGGGAGTCTCCATGCTTCCAGGCATCTTGTGCATGCGCGGACGATGCGGCGACGGAGAGAAAAACAAGAAAGGCGAATGCGGCGGCGCCCGCGAAAGCAAAGGCGTGAACGGACCTGTGCAGATTCGGATGCATCATTCCCATTTGCTACTGCGTCTCTTCAGCCGGCGGCAAAGGCAGTGGTGAGTTGGAAAGCGAGCGCAGGTATTCGATCATGTTCGCTCGGTCTTTCGGTTTGCGCAAGCCTGCAAAACTCATTTTCGTGCCGGGGATGGATTTTTTCGGCGATTCGAGAAAATCGTTGAGTCGTTCGTAATCCCATTCGCCGCCGAACAGCGACATTGCGGGGGAGTATGCAAAACCGTCCTTGGCGGCAACGGCCTGTCCGAGAATGTTCCACAGGTTGGGGCCGACCTTGTTGGCGCCGCCGCTGTCGAAGGTATGACAGGCGACGCATTTCTTGGCGACCTTTTCGCCGGCGGCGACATCCGCGATCGCGAGCAGCATCGCGAGGGACGGGACATCTTCAACTGCCCCGGCATCGGCGGCGGAAGCGTCCAAGGATGCGGTCTCAACACCCTCAACGATGTATGCGTTGGGATTGGCCGTGTCGGTGGTGTAGACGGCGGAAGCCAGGTTTTGCACCCCGAGGAGGACCAGTAGCGCAAACAGCGCGGCACCGGCAATTTTGTTGAGTTCGAAAGAATCCATTATAATCAGGTTTGTCTCGTTTATGTTGAGGGTTGAGTTTATGCCATCTAAATCCATTCGGCAAGATGGAAGGGTAGCGGTGATTATTCCTTCCCGGCTGGGCTCGCACCGGTTGCCCGGCAAGCCCCTCGCGGAGATTTGCGGCGAGGCGATGATCGTGCATGTGTGGCGTGCGGGGGCGGTCGCGGCCGAGCGTATGAGCGGGGAAGCGGGCGGCTGCATGGTTGTGGTCGCCGGAGACGATGCCGAGATTATCAGGGTCATCGAGGATGCCGGGGGTGTCGGGGTGTTGACGCGCGAGGGTCACGCCTCGGGTACGGACAGGATTTTTGAAGCCCTCGAGCGTATTGATTCCAGCCGCCGCTACGGCATCATCGTCAATCTGCAAGGTGACATGCCCGACTTTCCTCCCGAGGGATTGTCGCAGGTTGTTGATGTGCTCGTACGGGATGGAAGTGCGGACATTGCCACGCTGGTCGGAAGTATTCGCAATGAACAGGAGGCATCGGACAGACATGTCGTCAAGGCGGTGCTGGGCGAGTGGCAGGACGGCATCGCCGAGGCGGTGGATTTTACCCGCGC
>JAPOUU010000048.1 GCA_026708505.1 Hyphomicrobiales bacterium
CCGCGCCCATCCTCACCGAGGTCGAGGGAGAAGTTTCCTTCGAGGGCTTGGTCGACAAGATCTCGCTCAAAGAGGATATCAACGAGACGACCGCGATTACGCAGCGCGTCGTCATCGACTGGCGCAACTACAAATCGAACTTCCAGCCGACGCTGGTGCTTCGTCCCCATGTCGAGAAAGTCGTTGAAAGTGAAACCGGCGACTCCGAAGACAAGCCGAAGAAAAAGGCCAAGGCCAAAACCAAGCAAACCGACCTCCGCTACCCGCTTCCGGTGGGAACAAGGCTGATGGTCAGGAACGGCGCCGAGGTTAAGAAAGGCGACGTGCTCGCCGAGGTTCCCGAAGGCGAGGCCAGCGCCGCGCGCACCATCTCGGCGCGCGCCAACGGACGCATTGTCTTCGAGGATATGGAAGAGGGTTTCTCCCTGTCCGTAAGCAACGGCAGGCAGGCGGTTCCCGACTGGCGCAACCCCGCGCTGGTGGTGGGCGGCATGCGCTACACCATGCCGGTGGGAGCAGTGCTTTCGGTCGTCGACGGCGACGCGGTTGCCGCGGGCGACGTGCTTGCGCGCACGCCGCGCGAAGCGCGCACCCGCGACATCACCGGCGGACTTCCGCGCGTGACCGAATTATTCGAAGCGCGCCGCCCGAAAGACCACGCCGTTCTTGCGGAGATCTCCGGAACGATCGCTTTCGGACGCGACCGCAAGAACAAGCGTCATCTTCTGATTCACCCCGAAGGCGAGGGCAATCCGGTGGAGTATTTCATTCCGCGCGGACGCCACCTGCTCGTGCGCGAGGGCGACTTCATCGAAAAGGGCGAATATCTCTTGGACGGACACCCCGCCCCGCACGACATCCTCGCCATCTCGGGCATTGAGAAACTCGCCGAGTACCTGATTCGCGAAATCCAGGACGTCTACCGCCTCCAGGGGGTTACGATCAACGACAAGCACATCGAGGTCATCATTCGCCAGATGCTCCAAAAGGTTGAAATCGAGAAGAGCGGCGACACCGGCTTCCTCGCCGGCGAGCATATCGACCGCATCGAGTTCGAGGAGGTGAACCGCGGCCTGGAAGAGGAGGGCAAGCAGCCCGCCTCGGGAAGCCCCGTGCTGCTCGGCATCACCAAAGCCTCCCTGCAGACGCGTTCCTTCGTCTCGGCGGCGTCCTTCCAGGAGACCACAAGGGTGCTAACGGCCGCGGCGGTGTCCGGAAAAATCGACCATCTCAGCGGGTTGAAGGAGAATGTCATCGTCGGCAGGCTGATTCCCGTGGGGACCGGGCATGTCGTTCAGAAACTCAAAAAACAGCTGCCCGAAGGGGCTTCTCCGGGCGAATCGGTCGGGGAATCCGAGACTTCGAAACTCCCGGCGAACTGACCGGCGGGCGAATCGGCGGTATTGAGGGCTTAAAACTCGAAAATATCGCCGAATTCGCGGATTTCCCCTTGACGGGGGAGGTTCGTAACTCTACCATAATCGCGCGATACCCCGACTCGCGGGCTTCGCGAGTCTTCCGTTATGTCCGCTTGCGCGGAAACAACGGTGTCATCTTGTTTTATAGGGATTGGTAACGATGCCAACTATCAACCAGCTTGTGCGCAAGCCGCGCGAGAAGGTCGTCAAGCGTTCCGGTGTGCCGGCTCTCGAAGGATGTCCGCAAAAGCGCGGCGTCTGCACCCGCGTCTATACGACCACGCCGAAGAAGCCGAACTCGGCGCTGCGCAAAGTTGCGCGCGTTCGACTTACCAACGGCTACGAAGTCACCAGCTACATTCCCGGTGAAGGGCACAATCTGCAGGAACACTCGGTCGTGTTGATACGCGGCGGACGGGTCAAGGACCTTCCCGGTGTTCGCTACCACATCATACGCGGCACTCTCGATACCCAGGGCGTAAAGGATCGCAAGCAACGACGCTCGAAGTACGGCGCGAAACGTCCGAAGTAATCGAGGAGAAGGAGAAACCCCATGTCACGTCGTCGCCGCGCAGAAAAACGTTCTCTCATTCCCGATCCCAAATACGGCGACGAGGTCATCACCAAATTCATGAACTCGCTCATGCTCGACGGCAAGAAGTCGATCGCGGAGCGCATTTTGTACGGCGCGCTCGAGCGCGTCGAATCCAAAGTCGGAAACGATCCGGTGGCCGTCTTTCACGAAGCCCTTGAGAATGTCATGCCTGCCATTGAAGTGCGCGCGCGGCGCGTTGGCGGTGCGACCTACCAGGTGCCGATGGAAGTGCGTCCCGACCGCCGGCAGGCGCTTGCCATTCGATGGCTGATAGCGGCCGCGCGCAAGCGCGGCGAAAAAGCGATGGTCGAGTCACTCGCCGCCGAGTTCATTGATGCGACCAACAACCGCGGCGCCGCGGTGAAGAAGCGCGAAGAAATCCATCGAATGGCGGAGGCCAACCGCGCCTTCTCCCACTATCGCTGGTAAGGGAAGGTTCACCATGGCGCGCAAGGCATCTCTGCAGGACTATCGAAACATCGGCATCATGGCGCACATTGACGCCGGCAAGACCACCACCACCGAGCGCGTCCTCTACTACACAGGCATCTCCCACAAAATCGGCGAGGTTCACGACGGCGCCGCCGTCATGGACTGGATGGAACAGGAACAGGAACGCGGCATCACCATCACTTCGGCGGCGACCACCTGCTTTTGGCGCGACAAGCGCATCAACATCATCGATACTCCCGGACACGTTGACTTCACCATCGAGGTCGAGCGTTCCCTGCGCGTGCTGGATGGCGCGGTTGCCGTTTTTGATGCGGTTGCCGGAGTCGAGCCGCAGTCCGAAACCGTCTGGCGCCAGGCCGACAAATACGCCGTGCCGCGCATTTGCTTCGTCAACAAAATGGACCGCATCGGCGCGGACTTCTTCCGCGCCGTCGACATGATGCAGGAGCGTCTCACCTCCAAGGAGCCGGGCAAGCAGCAGGTTTTGCGCCAGCCCCTCGTCGTGCAATTGCCGGTCGGGGCCGAAAGCGATTTCGAGGGCGTGGTCGACCTGGTCGAAATGCGCGAGATCATCTGGCAGAACGAAGACCTCGGCGCCAAGTTCGACTACAAGGAGATTCGCGACGACCTCAAGGAACAGGCGCAGACATACCACGAGCGTCTCGTCGAGAGCGTTGTCGAAACCGATGACGAGTTGATGGAAGCCTACCTCGAAGGCAAGGCTCCCGAACCCGACGCGCTGCGCCGCGCCATTCGCAATGCAACGCTGCAGCATTTGTTCGTGCCGGTGCTGTGCGGCTCGGCGTTTAAGAACAAGGGCGTGCAGCCCCTGCTCGATGCGGTCATTGATTATCTGCCCGCGCCGAACGAAGTGCCCCCGGTCAAGGGCGTCGGCGTGGACGGCGAGACTCCCATTGAGCGCCGGGCGGCCGACGACGAGCCCGCGTCCCTGCTCGCCTTCAAAATCATGTACGACCCCTTTGTCGGTTCGCTGACTTTTTGCCGGATTTATTCGGGAATGCTGTCGGCGGGCTCAAGCCTGATGAACTCGGTCAAGGACAATCGCGAGCGCATCGGGCGGATGCTGCAGATGCACGCGAACTCGCGCGAGGACATCAAGGAAGCCTATGCCGGCGACATTGTTGCCATCGCCGGATTGAAAAACACCACCACCGGCGACACGCTGTGCGATCCCAACAACCCCGTCGTGCTTGAGCGCATGGAGTTCCCCGATCCGGTCATCGAGGTCGCCGTCGAGCCGAAAACCAAAAACGACCAGGAGAAAATGAGTCTCGCGCTCGGGCGGCTCGCGCAGGAGGATCCGTCCTTCCGCGTGTCTTCCGATGTCGAGTCCGGGCAGACCATCATCAAGGGAATGGGCGAGCTTCATCTCGACATTCTCGTCGACAGAATGCGCCGCGAGTTCAAGGTTGATGCCAACGTGGGCGCCCCCCAGGTCGCCTATCGGGAAACCATCACGCAAAAATCCAACATTAAATACCGCCACAAGAAACAAACCGGCGGCAGCGGACAGTTCGCCGAATTGTTCCTGAACATTGATCCCGCGGAGCCCGGCGCGGGCTTTGAGTTCATCGACAAGGTCGTCGGCGGAAGCGTTCCCAAGGAATACATTCCCAGCGTCCAGAAGGGCATCGAGTCCGTCATGGCGACCGGCGTGCTTGCGGGTTTTCCCATGACCGATTTGCAGATCACCCTCACCGGAGGCTCCTACCACGATGTCGACTCTTCGCCGCTTGCTTTCGAGATCGCCGCGCGCGCGGCCTTCCGCGATCTCGCCAGGCAGGCGGAGCCGAAGCTCCTCGAGCCGATCATGTCGGTCGAGGTGGTCACGCCGGAGGAATACATGGGCGATGTCATCGGCGACTTGAATTCAAGGCGCGGACAGGTCAGCGGCACGGAGGCGCGCGGCATCGTTTCGATCATCCATGCCCAGGCGCCGCTCGCCAACATGTTCGGTTATGTAAACACGTTGCGATCGATGACGCAGGGACGCGCGCAATACACCATGCACTTTGACCACTACGGACCGGTGCCTCGGGCGGTATCCGAGGAAATCCTGGCCAAACTAGCGTAACAAACCAGCAAAACGGAGACGAACTTATGGCAAAAGAAAAGTTTGAGCGGAACAAGCCGCACTGCAATGTAGGAACGATAG
>JAPOUU010000026.1 GCA_026708505.1 Hyphomicrobiales bacterium
GCAAGCCGGCCGCCGAACGCCGTCCCGACCGGCGCATCGTCTTTCTCAAGCAAGCGCGCTTGGCGCTCGCGAAGGGTTTCTCGGTTCGATGCCGTTGCCGTAAGCGAGGCGAGCGGATACCAGAACGGCGCACCGAGTTCATCGAAGGCGGCAATTTCACGGGTTTGCAACGCCTGTTGGAGCGCATCGCCGAAAGCCGCCGAGGACGACAACAACGTTGCATCGAAATCATAGACGATGCCGTTGTTGATATCGCCTGCGCCGGAAATACCCCGCACTCCTACCGGACTGGTTGCGGAGAAAAGGTCCAGCAAGCCGGCGCCATAGACGGATTCCTGGTTATATTCGCCGTCACGCGATGCCGTATCCATCAGGCGATGGATAATCTGTTTGTCATTCAGGTTGCCGGCAAACTGCTCCTTCAAAATTGCAAAGGCTCCCGCGACCATCGGCGCGGCAAAGGAGGTTCCGGTCTCTTTCGTATAGAAACCGTTAGCGGGACCCGCCACCCAGAACGGATCCAGGCTGTCGCCGCCGGGAGCTGCGAGACAATAGTGCCGTCCGTCGCGTTGCCGGTTCCAATTTGAGGGCAGTGCACCGCAAGGGTTCGCGTATGAGGTGATTCGGCCATCAGACCCAACCGCCGTCACCGCGACGACCTGCCCGCGCAAATCCGGAAAGAACGCCGGAAAAGCCGCGGGAAGGCGCGGGAATTTTTCACCTTTCTTGCGTTCATTACCGGATGCGGCAATGAACGGCTTGCCCATCGCCCTGATGCCCCGGGCAATGGTGCTAAAACCGCCTCTGCGTATTTTATTACTGAAGGATCCGTCAACGCCGGTGACCACCGTGTCGAAAGTGTGCGAGAAATTATAAACATCGGCCGCGGCGGGAGCGTTGCTAAAATAATTGGCATGAGCCGAAAAGGACGAAGAAAGTCCGGCAAGCGATACGGGGCGCGCATAGACGAGAATTTCCGCATTAAAAGCAACACCCTGGAGGGAACGGGTGCGCCCGTTGATATCCAGGGCAATTTCATCGTCCTTGCCCGCCGCTGCTACGCTTGCAACGGCGGTGCCGTGGGATGCGCCGAATTCCGGAGCTTTGGGGCTGTTGCCCTTAACGGTGACGCGCTGGCAGGGGAAACTGCGTCCTTGGATGCGTTGGCAGGGATCATACAAGCCCGGCAACAAGCGAAGTTCGCCGTTGGAAAGACGCAAAAAATATTTATCGTTGCCGGTCTTATTGGGGCAGGAAAAACCGTATTGCAACAGGCAGGGCACGGAGGGGTATTTCGTGAAACCCTCCTCGTCCACAATGAATTTCTCTTCCGGCCTGGGGGCGTTCCCCGGATAGGGAGAAGTTAAAACGCTTGCTTCGTGAATCTTGTTGGCCAGGTCGGGATGGAAAGAGTTCACCTCTTCCATGATGCCGATGACGGTCCCTTTGCCGGTATAGCCTTGTTGCGATCCTTGCTCCCACGCGGACGATGCTTTAACCAGCGCGAGCTTGAAGTCATTCAAGATGCCCGAGCTCTGCGTCGACGGCTTCGTAGCGAACATCACGCTGGTGTTGGGAGACCCTAAAAAAATTCCTTCGGGGATATCGGAAAATCCGCAACCGGTATTGGCATCGGGGAAACACCCGGTGCCGTTCTGCGATTCATCCACTTCTTCTGCTATGTCGCAGCCGGCTAGCAAACAAAGCGCCAAACCTGCGGCAACCGAAACAATTGATGGGGAAATTCTCTTTTCCGTCATTGGCAGTCTCTCTTTTCGTCCGGTTCTTCGGTGGAGAAGCGACAAAAAAGAGCGCTTTCTGAAATGAAAAGCGCCCTACGGCGTGACCTGTAAAAAACAAAACAGGCACAACGGACATGTCGTTATTTCCTAAAAAACGGACGCGCAGATTCGCCAAACCGCAAAGCCCGGTTGCCCGGTGCTTCCGATGCCCGATCGCGAACGGTATCGATGCCCGGTTGCAACAACGTCTTTACGTGCTCGCATTGTCCTTACGCGCTTGCATTGGCTTTACGTGCTCGCATTTCACGACAAGCAACTTGCCCGGCGCTTCGAATATCCGCTCGTGAACGGTGCCGAGGCCCGGTTGCGACAACGTCTTTGCGTTCTCGCATTGGCTTTACGTGCTCGCATTTCGCGACAAGTAACTTGCCCGGTGCTTCGAATGCCCGCTTATGAACGGTGCCGATGCCCGAGCGCAACAACGTCTTTGCGTTCTCGCATCGTTTTTACTTGCTCGCATTGGCTTTACGCGCTTGCATTCACTCGCATTTCGCGACAAGCAACGATCCGACCCTCGTCTGCAATAAACGTCTTTTTCTATTTGATGTTTCTCTGAAGAAACGACGGGAAAGGCGCCTTCCGAAACGAAAAGCGCCTTACGACAAGACCTACGAAATACACAATAGGTGCAACGGACTTGTCGTTATTTCCTCAAAAATGGAAGCGCAGGTTCGCCAAGCCGTAAAACTCGGCCGCCTGTTGCTTCGAATGTCCTCCCTCGTGAACAATGCCGACGCCCCCGGTCGCGACAATGTCTTCGCGCACCTGCATTTCATAGCGAGTGCCGAATTCCAACTCCCGTCCGCCCGGCTCAAGCGAGATGCCGTTGATGCGCTCGCGCGTGATTGAGCCCGAAGGCGTGCGTGCAACGGGAACGATGAAGCTCGCTTCACCGTTTTCGATGCGCAGAGGCTGCGCGACGAAGATGTCTATCCTGTCGGCGTCCGACAGGACGCCGCTTCCCTCAAGGGCGAAACGAAATGCCGAGCTTGCGAGGCTGGAACTTGTCGCAAGCAAACCGATGGACGGCGTATCAAGGTTTGTGCGTCCGAAGAGCATGCTTGCGCGAAAATGCCAGCCCTCCTCCAATGCACCGTCCAGCGAAACTCCCGCAAACGCCGTGGAAGATTCGCCCGTCCTGCCGAAACCGCCCTCCGAGAGCAATCCCAACGCGCGCGATTCCTCCGCCATCGCACCTGCCTGCAGGCCGAGCTCAACGCCCGGGAATGCTTCAAGGGCGTATTCAAGCAAGCCGCCATGGGCGTGAACGGGTATGTCTTTGGAGACGCTCGCGCTGCCGCTCGTGAAGCCCATTGCCGTGAGTCGTCCCGTGCCGAGTTGCAGCGAGCCGCCCAGGCCGACGCCCTCCCCGGCAAAGTGGAGATAGGGATGCGCGAAGGATTTGTCGTCGTGAAGCCCGAGCGGTGCGGTGGAGAGGTCTCCCGCCGTGAGCAGGAGTTCCACTTGCGCGACGGAAATATCCACGGGCTGCCGCAGGGACATATCGATTTGTTCGGACGAGCCGGCGCGTGATGATGTCAACGCGAGCCGGCCGCCGATTTCCGTTTCGACCGGTGCTTCAGCGCGCTCGAACAAGCGTGCCTGGCGCTCGCGAAGGGTTTCGCGGTTCGATGTCGTTGCCGTGAGCGAGGCGAGCGGATACCAAAACGGCGCGCCGAGTTCATCGAAGACGGCAATCTCGCGGGTTTGCCACGCCCGTTGGAGCGCATCGCCGAAAGCCGCCGAGGACGACAGCAACGTCGCGTCGAAATCATGGGTAATGCCGCCCTTGATATCGCCCGCGACGGAGACGACAGGGGTCCCGACCGTATCGGTCGCGGCTTCAAGATCGAGCAAGCCGGCGCCGTAAATGGTCTCGTCCCCGTATATCTCGGCGCGGGACGCCGTATCCATCATGCGATCTATAATTTGCTTGTCATTCAGATTGTTGCGAAATTGCTCCTTCAAAACCGCAAAGGCTCCCGCAACCACCGGCGCGGCAAAGGAGGTTCCGGCCGTTCTCGAATAGTGGTTGTTTTCGGGGCCCGCCACCCAGAACAGGTCGGTGCTGTCACCGCCGGGAGCCGCGAGACAATAGTGCCGCCCGTGCTGTGCGGCATCCCAATCCGAAGGCAGTTCGCCGCAAGGATTCGCGTATGAGGTAATTCTGCCGTTGGAGCCAATCGCCGTGACCGCGAGAATCTGTCCGCGCAAATCCGGAAAGAACGCCGGCAATGCCGCGGGAAAGCGCGGCAGGATTTCACCCTGGCCGCCTTCATTGCCGGCCGCGGCGATGAACGGCTTGCCCATCTCTCTGATGGCGCGGGCGATTTCGGCAAAGCCGCTGCTGCGAATCTGGTCGCCGAAGGCCGTGTCCACGTTGAGGACCGCCGTGCCGAAAGTGTGCGAGAAATTATAAACATCGGCCGCGGCGGGAGAATTTAGAAAATAATCAACATGGGCCTGGAAGGATGAAGCGAGTCCGGCAATCGGCAAAGGCCGCGCATAGACAAGAATGTCCGAATCGTAGGCAACGCCCCGGAGAGAAAGCGAACGCCCGTCAACGGTGAGAACAACTTGGTCGTCGTCATCCGCCGCCGCTGCGCTCGCAACGCCGGTGCCGTGGGATGCCCCGAATTCGGGGGCTTTGGGCTCGTTGTTGCCTATGGTGACACGCTGGCAGGGGATGAAGCGTTCCAGGACGTTTTGGCAGTGGTCGTACAAGCCCGGCAGCAGGCGAATCTCGCCGTCGGAACGACGCAGGAAATATTTATCGTTGCCGGAATCATCGGGACAATCGAAACCGTATTGCA
>JAPOUU010000051.1 GCA_026708505.1 Hyphomicrobiales bacterium
GGAAGTGAGGAGCATGGAAGGTGATGACCAAGTAGATTCAACGAGCGGCGCCGTTAACTTCTCGTCCGGAGATTCGCACAAGGAATTCACCCTCATGATTAAGAATGAGAGCACCCCGGAAGCGGAGACTCCCGTCACGGTGCGGCTCTCCACGCCTACGAGCTTGCCGACGGGATGGAACTTCGGCGTGCAGGAATATACTTTCACCATCGAAACCAGTGACGCTTTTTTAGGGTTTGCTTCGAGAGACCCCGTTATGGCGGATGAGGGTGAAACACTCACATTCGAAGTGACGAGCACCTTTGCCACACCGAGCACGGGAATTCCTATGATTATCGGGTTTAATGAGGGCAATGCTGCTGCTGAAGATATCAATTTTCAAACCACATTTACGATTCCTGCCGGACAGAGTAGCCACAGTTTCACCGTTGAAGTCATTGATGATTCCACCGCTGAAGATGCCGAGACGTATAATATCTTCCTCGGTCTCGGTGATGATTTTCCGCATAGTTGGGGAGCTGTAGGGGGAAGTCGCGCCATCACCATCAATCCGAGCGACAGGACCATCGGCTTTGCAAGCAGCGCGCCCTTGGTGCTGCTGGAGGAAGGAAGCGCGACCATGGTAACAATCGTCGTCCAACCCCCGCCCGCGGTAGATATTATCATTCCCCTCAGTATTACGGATGGTGCTGGTAACAATTCCTACGCCCCGTCGGCTTCCTCAACGCTCTCAAACAACGCCCAAACGGGCCTCGTTCTAACCTACAGGCAAGGGAAGACTTCCGAGACCGTTACAATCACACCGGTGTCGGATACGGATGACCGACAAGAGGAGATTACCTTCTCCATTAATGGCGCGCGCAGTAATTTTCCCGACGGCTATGCCCTCGCCGATAATTCGACTCTGGCAATTACCATCATTGACGACGAAGACTCAAGTCCCGTTATGCGAACCGTCTCTTTTTCGAAGCCGAGTTCGAGAATAGCAGAAGGCGGGACCCGTGAGATCGGAGGCGTGATGGTCCATGCCAACGAAGGCGTGCAGCTCGAAATTGTGCCGGAATTAAAAGCAGATGTCATGATTCCGCTGACCGTTCAGGCAACGGACGCGGACGGTTACACAATCACGGCGCAACATCCGATGGGTGCGACATACCAGAACGGCATGGTCACCTTTGATTACGACGGGACCAGCGGGAGTAGTGACACTGTTACTCTCATTGCCTCGGCAGTGTCGGACAGTGATACCACCTCCGAGACGGTTACGGTCACCATAGGCGCCTTGCCGCCGAACTACCGGCTCGGCACGAACAGCACTTGGACGATTGAAATCGAAGACGCCGGACAATAGCGGCAACCCCCTAACGACCATTGATATACCGTATAGGGTGCGATGAGGTGTCTTAAATCCTGGAAATCCAATTCCGCATCGGGCTCTGCCGGTATGAGGACGTTCCCGAAGACGTGTATGATGATTTCATGGATGCGGAGTCAAAGATGTTTGGAGCGGCTTTCGATGATGGCGATAATTTCATCAAACACGCCGGAAGCCAATCCGTCTGCCGCCAAGCTCGCTTTTAAGTCCGAAGCCGCATCCATCATTTTATCCCTCATCGTTTTAATCTGCCGGTTCATAGCCGATTGCGCGGCCTTGGTATCGGCCACCAACTTATGGAAATGGCGTGCACGGACCTCGTCCGGTTTATACTTCCCGCCGATTTTCATCGCCATGTCTTTGGACAAATCGGGATAAATCGACGTGCTTAACAAATCATAGGCGGGCGCCAGCTCGGGCTTGTTGTCCTTATAGAGCAACGAGAAGTTTTTGCCGTGGGCATCGGCATTGCCGACCAGGTAATTGAACAAAATGATGTTCAGAAGTTTAATCTGGTCTGCCGCAGGGCGCGCCGCATGCCCGGCAAGCACATCCCGGCAACCGGCGACAGCGGGGCCTCCTTCACGTTCATATTTAATTTCGGGCGCAATGCCCAGTGCCTGACAAAAGTCTTCCTGATGGATGCGCGTTACGGTTCCGTTTTGATCAATATGGCGGTCATAACGCTCAACAAGATAGTAGGCCGCATCCTCAACAAAATGCAGTGACGCAACCGGCACATCAATGCCCGCCATTCCGGCCAGCTTCATGCAAAACAATTCGTTATGGGCGCTGTCTTTCACGCGCCCAATCACCGGCTTTAGGATATGCGTGGTCGGCGCACCGCCCTTAATTAACAAGACGCGCCCGTTATCAAACCCCACCGCCAACTTGTCCTGCGCTCCGGCCAAAGACAAACGGCATCCGTCCTCTTCCGCCAGCATGGGACGGCGCTTGATCAGATCCAGAATCTCTTTCAGCCGCGCATTGTCCAGGGTTTCAACATTGTCCGTAACTTCGGCGGGCCTTTCCCCGTGAGGATGCAGCGCCAACGCCCCCGCGCAATCACCGCCAACGACTTCCAGCAAGGCAAAAGAGTTTTTCTCGGACAATCCCAAATATTTTGCCAAACGCTCGCGCACGCTTTCATCGGGTAAAAGACCTGAAAAGAACGCTCCAACCCGCGCACCTTCGAAAGTCTCGGCCTGCAACGGTAACGAGAGCGATATGCCGCGCGGCGCCGTATTCAAATAATCCGCATCATAGGTAAACGCCAATTCGCCGCTGTCCGTCTGTTCAAGACTCCCGGCCAGATGTTCTTGCAAATAAACGTCTAAAATCCTGCTCACAGCGTTTCACCGCCCGCGACCACGTCGATTCCAAGCATGGACACCACCCTTAGAGCCTTGCCGATGTGGCAGGACTCCTTGCCTTGTTCCAACTCGCGTATAAAACGCAGGCCGACGCCTGTTGTTGCCGCCAACTGCTCTTGCGTCAGGCCTTGCTCTTTGCGGGCTCGTCTTACCATCGCGCCCAGTTTTTTGATTTTATCATCAGTCATAAATCAACCCTTTCGGGATGATTATGGCACATCAAGGGTCAAAAGCAAGCGAATCATCCCGCTCGGGTTTATTTGGCCGTTTTAAGCGGGAATTCGGCGAAATACTCCCGAACGGGATGGTTTTCTTTTTGAAACCTGTCGTCTGCCGTCGGTTATCGGGAGATCGGCACCCGGTTGCCACCCTCAACAATCATCGGAACGATGCTGTTCGGGCCGCGGTGGTTGTCGGCGGAGCAGCTGGACGTTTCAACGCCGAACAGAATAAAAGACTATCTTGCAAACAAGAAAAGGGTCATACGAGTTCGATCGAAAGATTTTTAACCCGTTTTTACTTGCCCCGCCACCAAAGGGAACAAGCGGGAAGGAAGCAAAGTAAAGAACCTTCCCGCCTGACCAAAATGGTTTACAGATTATTGTTCGGTTGCACCTGCTGCTGATGTAGAACCTTCCTCGCCTGAATCGGCAACAGCACCTTCATTGCCGGGTTGGTCCGGACTTTCTAACTCGTCTATGTCCACAGAAACCCATTTGCTCACATCACCCGTGTAGCAATGTATCGTATTGAGTTCATGATTTTTTCCGTGACTTCCCTCGTAACCGGCACTTTTGCATTCTTCCGTTCCTTCGGGAGCTGATCCTTTTGCCATAACGGGGTTTGTGTTGAACGCAAAAACCGTCAGGGCGATTGCGAAGATTGTTGTCAGTATCGTTTTCATCGTTTTACTCCTTATGGTGATTCGATTGAATTCATTGGGCATTTATAGATTATCACAGATTCGTGATAGGTCAAATACCCCAAAAATACAACCAATTCTCAATTCTCAACTATGGAACGAATCACCCGGAAACCCTGCGATAGCCGATGGTTACCCAACTACGAAACCCGGATAATTTGCCATGCCCTTCTAACGATTAGCGGGGATTTTGGTAATTCAACCGGAAACAGCATACAAAACGAACAAACCATCCCGCTTAAGTCCGTTTGACCATCAACAAGCTAAACGAACAACTCTCTTCGATGAGTTTTCATGATACGGTCGGCGTCGCTCCGAGAGACACCGGCTTCGCTTGCGAATTTCTTCCAGTCGGCGACCGCATGAGAGACCTCGGACAATATATTCCTCGCTTTCGTCTTTTTTACGTCTCCGATACCTGCGTACTTGATGAGGTCGTCAACAGAGAACCGGTCGCATTTCCCGGACAAACTCATTTGGTGCTGACTCGTCCAACTGCCGGTCGGATTATACGAATACGCTACATCGAAGGCCGGAGAGAGGCGCCATTCGCCTTTGCGATTCATCAAGAAAGCAATATTCTTGACGTGGTCATCCTGGTTTCGGGCAAGGATATTCAAATACGTTCTTCGAATTTGCTGCTCCATGTCGCTTCTTGGCAGCCCCAGGCGACGAATGGTTTGGAGCGCTTGTTCGTAAGCATAAGCACCATTCATATTAAAATCATAGTGCATCATGGCCCCTAATGACTGCATATGTATCTTGTCGCCGTCCTGCGTCCGGTCAAAACGCTTCGTCATGAAATGCGCACGCCCGCCCTCTTCATGAAGGCGGCATTCGTTCATTTCGATTCCTGCCGCTTTCGCCATAAGATAATAAGCATATTCAATACGCCCGTATCCTTGCGGGTCCGCGACTTCTTTGTCTTTGTT
>JAPOUU010000021.1 GCA_026708505.1 Hyphomicrobiales bacterium
CGCGCATTTCCATAGCTTTCCACGCCAAGACAATATCTTCCAACCTTCTTCCGCAAGGCTCTTCCCAAGCCTGATAAAGTGCCAGCGATGACTTGCCGACATTTTGCCTGCCGATCTTTACGAATGTATTTCGCTAAGGTTGAACTCCTGCCGGCGTGAAGCGTCCGATGTTTCCGAATATTTCTTCAAAGATGCCCAAATCCCGTCCGCGCGAAGGGGTCACATCCTCGGCAAAACTAACCTCGACCCCGTCTTCCAATCCATAAGTTTCAATGCTCTCGACAAATCCGTCCTCGCCGAAACGGAATGCAACAATTTTACGCTCAAGGATTGTCGGTTCGAAAAACGCAAAGCGCTCGGTTTCCCCGCCGACATAGTACCAAACATTCCCGCCCGATACCGGCAAAATCGTCGGCGAACCCATCACGCGGGCGACATCCTGGCGCAGAACCTCGCCGACTTGGATACTCGCAACCTTTTCGTTGTCAAAAATGTAACCACGCTGGTCGACATTCGCCGAACACGCCGATACAGCCAGCATGCCGACTGCGACCATAATCCCGCGAAATCCCAAATATTCGGCCATCTGTCCATCTCCGTTCTAAAATGTGAGTTGTAAAAACATACCCGATAGGGTATGAAATAGACTTGGTAACCATACACTTTTCCGTCCGTTATGTAAAGAATATGTCCGAATTCGTAAGACAACTCAAAATCAGCGATATTCTCACGCTGCAGTCCAAACAGGAGATTCGCCGCAATATCTCCGCCCGGCCGGACGAATGCGGCGAGCTCGCAAAACGCTTCAGCCTTGAAGCCGTGCGCGCCCTCAACGCGGAAGTGACCATCCATCCGTGGGAGGGCTCGGGCGTTCGCGTTCATGGAACGATTAATGCCGATGTCGTCCAGAGATGCGTTATTTCGCTCAAACCCATTGAGCAAAAAGTGCGCGAGAGCTTCGTCTCGTTCTTCAAACAACCGGGCGCCCAACAAGGGGGGCAGCAGGGAGGGCAGCAAGAAGCCCTGCAGGGGGACATCAATATCGACACGCCCGTTGATATCGAAGATCCGGAAGACATCACGCCCGAAGGCATTGATCTCGGAGAACTTGTCGCCCAACAGCTTTCCCTCGTTCTCGATCCTTATCCGCACATTCCCGGAGCCGCACTGCCGGATTCCGCCGACACGACAACATCGCGAAAGTCCCCCTTCGCCGTCCTCCAAAAACAATAATGGCAACCCGACAAAACATCCCGACCGTCGCTGTCGACGCCATGGGAGGCGACGACGCACCCGGTGCAATCATCGCGGGCGTTAACCAGTGCCTGAAGGAAGAACAGCCTTTTAAAATCCTCCTGCACGGAGACGAACAGCAGCTTGAGCCCTTCCTGGATGCATATCCCCTCGTACGCGAGGCTTCCACCGTCAAACACGCCGATATTGCCATCACGATGGAGGAAACGCCTTCGCAGGCGCTCAGGCGCGGGCGGAAAACCTCAAGCATGTGGAACGCCATCAACGACATCAAGGAGGGAAACGCGCAAATGGCCGTATCCGCGGGAAACACCGGCGCGCTGCTGGCAATGTCCAATCTCGTTCTTGGAACCATGGAGGGAATCGAACGTCCGGCCCTCGCCGTGCTGTTCCCCTCCGTGCGCAGCGACGTCGTCTTTCTGGATGTGGGCGCCAACCTGAGACCCAGCAGCCTGCAACTTGCCCAATTCGCCATCATGGGAGCGGCCTACGCCCGCATGATCCTTGGAATTGAAACTCCGCGGGTTGCCCTCCTGAACATCGGCATCGAAGAGGTCAAAGGCACGAAAGCCATACGCGACGCGGCGCAGTGGCTGCAAAACGCAAACCTCCCGATGGAATTCCACGGCTTCGTCGAAGGCAACGACCTCACAAGCGGATTGTGCGACGTTATTGTCACCGGCGGGTTCACCGGGAACGTTGCTCTCAAAACCGCGGAAGGCGCCGCCGACTTCATCGCCTACCTCATGCGCTCCATTATCAAGCGCTCCGTGCTTGCACGCTTCGGCTATCTCTTCATGCGCGACGCCTTCGATATGCTCTGGCGGAAAATGGAGCCGCAAGAATTTAACGGCGGGGTGATGCTCGGACTTAACCAACTGGTTGTCAAAAGCCATGGTCACGCCACAAGCACGGGATTTTCATCGGCCATGGGAGTCGCCCTCGAAATGTCCCGCCTCGGACTCGTCGACCATGTCAAAAACGATTTGCAAAACGTCGACCTCCAAGCCCTTGAGACGCAAGCGAATACGACAAACTCAACGGACGAATGAGCACCATCACCCGCAGCACCTTCCTCGGAGTCGGAGGATATCTTCCCGAACGGGTTGTCACCAATAACGACCTCGCCGAGTGGGTCGACACAAGCGATGAATGGATTCGGGAGCGCACGGGCATCCGCGCGCGGCATTTTGCGGCGGAAGGGGAGTTCACATCCGACCTTGCGGTCAAAGCCGCAAGCGAAGCCCTCGAAGACAGCGGAATCTCCGCGGAGCAAATCGACCTCATCATTCTTGCGACCACGACGCCCGATAACACCTTCCCCGCAACCGCCTCCCTCGTGCAAAAGCGGCTCGGAGCCTTCCGCAGCGCCGCCTTTGATATTCAGGCGGTTTGCGCCGGATTTATCTTCGGATTGACCACCGCGGACGCCTTTCTGCGGACCCATCGGGCCCGCCACGCCCTCGTTATCGGAGCGGAGACCTTTTCGCGCATCCTGGACTGGAAAGACCGGACCACGTGCGTCCTGTTCGGCGACGGAGCCGGCGCCGTCGTTCTTGAAGCCCGTGAAGGCGAGGGGGGTCTTGGAGATCATGGAATACTTTCCGCGCGACTCCACACCGACGGCAACCATTACGACAAACTTTATGTCGACGGAGGTCCTTCAACAACCGGAACAAGCGGATTTGTTCGAATGGCCGGACGCGAAGTGTTTCGCCAAGCCGTTGCACGAACCGTTGAAAGCATCGAGACGATCCTCCAGGAAAACCAACTCGCGGTCACCGACATTGATCATTTTATTTTGCACCAGGCCAACGAGAGAATTCTTAAAGCCGCGATGGAAAAACTTAACGCGCCTTTCGAAAAAGCCGTTCTTACGGTTTCCGAACAAGGCAACACTTCCGCGGCATCGGTTCCCCTTGCGATGCGGCACGCGCACCGGGAAGGAATACTCAAACGCGGAGACCTCGTCGTTCTCGAGGCGCTCGGCGGGGGGCTGTCGTGGGGAACTTTGCTTGCCAGGTGGTAAAAACGGGCTTATATTTTTTCCTTGTAATTCAAAACTATATCCGTCATAATCGATTTTTTACTTTCAATGAGTCGCCGATTCCGTCGGCATAATCGAGTTCTGTATGTTGAGCGTATGTAAATGAATGACAAAGACACTTTGACCCGACTCAAATTGAGCAAGGCGGTCTACAGGGAAATCGGATTATCACACCGCGAATCCAGCGAACTCGTCGAGGCTGTACTCGAAGAAATCATTCAGGCGCTGTTGCGCAAGGAGAACGTGAAGCTTTCGTCCTTCGGATCCTTCGCGCTTCGATACCGGCACGAAAGCCTGGGACGAAACCCCCAAACAGGAAAGGAAACGACCATCCCGCCTCGATATGTCATCAGTTTCAAACCATCCCACATCCTCAAGAGCCGCGTCGACATTTATGCCGACGACAACAAAGCCTAATCCGTCATGGCGCTGAAACCACGCCCAAGGACCTCCGGCGTTTCCTACGCAACGTTGAAGTCGCCGGAAGCCTTCCGCTCCATCTCCGAAGCTTCGGGCCTTTTAGGGGTGCCCCAGCATGTTTTGCGGTTCTGGGAGAGCAAATTCACCCAGCTCAGGCCGCTCAAACGCAGGGGAGGGCGCAGATATTACCGGCTCTCGGACATCGAGCTCCTTTTCGGCATCCACAAGCTCCTCTATACCGACCGCTATACCATCGAGGGGGTGCAGAAGGTTTTCGCCCAGCAGGGCACGTACTTCGTCGTGAATATCGGCAAAAGAGCCCTGGAGGACTCGAAGGGGAATGCCGGCACAAACAAGAATCTCAGCATCGTTTCGAATTCAACTCCTCGGGAATCTCTTGGAGAAGCCGCGCGAGCAGCTCCAATACCGGCTCCTTCACCCGAGCAGCTTGCCAACATCAGCGAAGATGTTCGACGCAAAGTCCTCGATGCCCTGGACGAGCTCGATGAAATCGCAAATTCGATGCAGGCAAAAAAGTAACTCAACGGTCGGAGCGTAGCGCAGCCCGGTAGCGCACTTGTCTGGGGGACAAGGGGTCGTGGGTTCAAATCCCGCCGCTCCGACCA
>JAPOUU010000058.1 GCA_026708505.1 Hyphomicrobiales bacterium
GCTGACGATCTCTCCGGACAACACGAAGGTGGTTTACTTCGCCGACAGGACGAGCGCTTGGCGCGAGCGTGACGGCACCGGCAATGTGCGTTTGCGCTTCACGGAGCGTCCAACGAGCGACATCATGCTTGCGCTGACGAGCGCGGACCCCGAAAACGTCACCGTTGCCTCGAGCGTGACAATCAGCCCCTCCGACGTGGATTCGACGACCCTGGTAGCGACCGTTCCTTTCTTCCAGATTGTGAACGACAATGTTTACGAGGACAACGAGTCGGTCGCCGTAAGCTTTACGGTGTCTTCCCCGGCCGACTGGAACGCCGGGCGTTCGACCCATTACGTGCGCATCCATCCCAGCGACAACCGTCCCGGCACCAAATACGTTGGTTTCGAGACTCCCGGCGTTCGTACCATCCTAGAGGGTAGCGGCCAGGGCCATCAGGCATTTGGTTATGGAATAATCGATTTCCATGGCTCTGAATTTCCCATCGAAAGTGGCGCCGAACTTTTATTTGAGTATTTGCACGCCGACGGCACGGATGCTTCCGATGAAATTGTGCATACCCAAGGCGCTGTGCTAACGAAAGCCACACTCCCGCGGACTGTAAGGGGTTATCCGATACAGGCCAAAGCCGATGACGATGACGAAGGGGATGAGACCATTCTCTTCCGTTTGAAAGAAAACCCCGCCAATCCCCTGCCGGAGGGATGGAAGTTGCGCAACCACGAGGTTGCCCTTCGCATCCTGGATCCACGGGAGGTGCGTTTCGTGTTCAATCCGGCGCTTTCAGCAGACCCCGCAAATTCATCACGTCCCAGGTGGGAGATTGACGATGATGCCGGCACGGCGAGTTTCGAATTGGTCGCCGTTCGTCCCGTCACGGAAGACATTGAGTTGACTTTCTTCGAGGCCACCAATATCGAAGGCTTTCAACTGCGAGGGGAGGCAAATGCAGGAGGGACAAAGGTCGTTTTCCCCAGGGGCGCAACCAGGATGGAAGTCGTCGCGGACATCGCGGATATCGCCTCCGACGCGGAAGGTTTATTGGAGGTGGCAGGCGTTGCGGGGATTAGGATCATCGATATCCTCACGGGTAATGTTGCCGACCCGCAGAGGCAGCAAATTCTTGTCGCGGTGAATGACAGCGGCGGCATTTCGGGAACAAGCAACTTTACCTTCTCTGCTCCCGCGGATAACCAAATCAGCGAAGGCGGTAATACAACCCTCGCTCTGAATTTGGGCAACACTCTGACTGCCGAGGCGGAACTGCGCATTGACATCACCGGAACCGGAATTGACGGCGATGACTTTACCATCACGAGTTCGGATGCCGGTGTAAGTTTTGCTCCCGGCACCGGCGGGGGAATTCTTACCATCCCGAACGGTGCAACATCGCCCGTGACCCTTACGGTTACCGCGGGTAACGACAACGATCCCGAGATTAACGAGGTTGCGACTTTCACGCTCAACGGAACGCATGCCGATACGCGTTTTCCGGGCGGATGGAGTGTGGACCCATCGGAAAACATCTCCGAAAGCATCACCATCCTCGCCGATGACAATCTGGTGCAATTCGCAAGCGCCTCTTCAACCGCTGCCGAGGGTGTCGGGTCGCATAACGTTGCGGTTGAAGTCAACATGCCGCATCCCAGCGAAGTCATCACGCTCAACTTTACGGCGTCCGACGGAACAGCCCTAAATGGAAGCGATTACACCGTCACCGGCACAAGCGTAATGGTCAGCGCAAACAGCGGCACTGCCAACATTCCGGTTTCCATAATTGACGATTCGATAGGAGGAGAAGAGAGCGAAACCTTCACCTTGACGCTGGATACGAGTACAAGCCTGCCCGAGGGATGGGATTTCGGCTCGCAGACAACGCGCACTGTGACCATTACGGACAACGATCCGGATGAAACCATCGGTTTCGCGGTGGCATCCGAAACTTTCAATGAGCCCGCCACCGACTCGAGTGGTTCGACCGGCAGCGCCCATAATGTGGAAATCCAATTGTCTGCAACACCGACAGTAGACCTACCTGTCGTTTTTGCATTCACAGGTGATGCAGACAGAGACACAGGAGCTATAACCGAGGATTATTCCTCGATGGAACGTCACACCATTGAGGCTGCAGATGTCGATGGCAACATGAAGGCGAATTATCGCTTATCCATCCTGGCTGACGAAGAACACGAACACCAAGAGACTTTCACTATCACTTTTGCCGAGACGCAACCCGACCTGCCGAGCGGATGGGTAATAGACAACAGCAATAGGACCTTCACCGGCACCATACGGGCGAATGACAATACAATTACCTTCGCCAATCCGTCTTCCGCGAGCATCTCGGAGGATGGAGGAACCGCAACCATTGCCGCGACCATCAACAGGGAAATTCCCGCAAGCACGTCTGCGGCGGATAGAACCATCACCATCACACCGAGCGGAGATGCGGTGATAGGCACCGATTACAGGCTTTCCGTTCCATCAAATTCTTCGCAAGGAACCCTTGCCAACAACGGAAATACATGGACGTGGACGCTGCCGGAGGGGGCAGACAGCGGAACCATGCGGGAAGCGCAACTCACCGTCACGGCTGTGGACAACGATGATGATGAAGCCGATAAGAGTTTCACGCTCGAATTTGAAGAAGGCAACCTGCTAGACGGATGGGATGTTACCGATGTAACGCACACCATAACCATCACGGATGACGACGAGACGCAGACCATTGGCTTTACAGACAGGGTTTCTAACGCCCCCGAGGTCGCCAGTAACATGACATACAGCATCCCTGTCACGGTTGTGGGGACGCCGGCAAGCGAGCTTACTCTCACCATTGATGTAGACAGCACAGCAAGCAACGCTGCAACGCGAGACACGGACTTCACCGTTGGAACTCTCACAATTCCAACCTCGGGATCAGCTGAACTTGCCGTTGTAATCCTTCAGGACGATGCTCCCGAATCCGACGAGACTATCGCCTTGGAAATCGACGGTACCACACTCTCCGGGTCGGGCTTTATCCTCGGCGCGAACACAACGCACACCATCACAATTCCCGCCAATGACAGGTTTGTTGGCTTTTCATCCGGCTCTCATACGACTACCGAAGCCGCGGGGCACTACGACCTGATCTTGACGCTGAACGATGACGCTCCCGCAGCCGGTCTGCCTTTGGAAATCACCGTCTCCGGCGATCCGGACAGTGAAGTTACGCTCTCGGCGACAAGCAACGCAACCCTGACTTCCGGCAACACCTTCACCGTAAATGCGGCTTCAAGAACGGCCACTCTGCGCATCGCTTTCAGTGCTGATTCGGATTTCATTCAGGATGTTTACACCCTGAATTTTGCCGAGCCGTCCAGTGGTTTCCCCTCAACCGAAGGATGGGGAATTCGTGCGGACAGCACGAGTTTTGCACTGACGGTCAACGACCCGCGCCCGGGTGTGTTGCAATTTGCTGCCGTTCCTGACACGAGTGCCGTTGAGCCCGGGACGGCGAGCATGGACTACGTGGTTAACATCATGGTGGATGGAACTCCTCCCGCGCCCGGTAGCGCATTCAATCTAACCGTTGATGCTGCGGGTAATGCGACAGTATCCGATGGCGATTACACCGTTTCACCATCGCTCAATGCTGTTCCGTTCTCGAGCGATGAAGTTACCAGTAACATGTTGCCACTGACCTTCAGCATCCTGGCTGACAGCACCCCCGAAGACGTGGAGACCATTGAACTTACTCTTCAAGACCCCGGGCAGACAGGATGGGTTTTAGGAACGAAGACAACCCATACCATCAGCATTGCCGCCAACGAAAACATCGCTGATTTCGCAACCGTCAATCCGAGTTCCGTTCGCGAGACCGCAGGCAGCGTGAATCTTAATATCGCGATTACCAATCCTGCACCAAGTCCCAACGGACTTGATCTCGTAATCGCGGCAACAAGCGGTGTAACCTCCGCCGTTTCCTTCGTCCAGGGCGATTTCTCCGCTCCCAAGAGTTATAATTTCAAGATTCCTGCAAACCACGACCCGTCCATGCCTTATTCGGTCCCCGTTTACATCCAGGACGGCGTTGACGGCGAAGACGACAATGTCACTTTTACTCTAACGCAACACCCCACGACTTTCCCGACCGGATGGGGCAGTGTTCCCTCCAACGAAACTCTCCCCCTCTCCATTACCGAACCCCCCGTAGTTGTCAGCGGAACGGTTGAATTCGATGAACCGACCTCGACGGCGGACGAGCCTGCGA
>JAPOUU010000081.1 GCA_026708505.1 Hyphomicrobiales bacterium
GTTTTCAGAAAATTTGAAATTGCATGACCGTCCGACCACTCACTCACATTCGGGTTCTTGATTTCGGCGATTACATAGCCGGGCCTCTTGTCGGTATGATGCTGGCCGATTTGGGAGCGGACGTGATTCGCATCGATCGCCCCGGCGGTCCGCGCTGGTCTAATCCTTCGATGGATGTGCTTTCGCGTGGCAAACGCTCATTGGTAATTGATCTCAAATCCGAAGACGGGTTAAGAACGGTCAGTGCGTTGGTGAAGCGCTCGGATGTAGTAATTGAGAATTTTCGCCCCGGTGTGATGGCCCGCCTCGGTTTGGGACCGGAACATCTGCGGAAAATCAACCCCGGTATCATTTCTTTGTCACTGCCGGGGTTTGCCTCAACGGATCCCGACTTAGCCGACCTTGCCGCATGGGAAGCAATCATCGCCGCGCGTACCGGACAATTTACGGACATGGGATTGAATCGCCGCCTTATGGGAATCAATCCGTCTTTTTCTCCTCTGACTCTCGCATCGGCTTATGGCGCGGCTTTCGGCGCGTTGTCTGTTTTGTTCGCCCTTGGTGCGCGGAGCAAAAACGGCGGGGAACATATTGAGGTGCCGCTGGCCGCGGCTCTGATGGAGGGTCTTGTATACAATTGCGAGCAAGTTGAGGCTTATCCCGCGCGCTATAAGTCACCACGTGAGAACGAGTTGGACCGGCGTGAGGCTGAAGGTTTGCCCATGAACCTTGATTATGCAGAGCTGACCGATTTACTCGATCCGTTTTATCGCACCTACCGTTGTGCAGACGGGCGCGGCTTCTATGTGGTGTCGGCCAGCGTTGCCTCGCATCCGAGGCGGGTGCTGGAAACATTGGGGCTTGGTGATTTGGCTGATGAACTACCCGATTTCGACGCCTATCTTGACAGTTGTGACTGGCCCGATGATTGGAGCCTCAGGAATTATCCGGTTGGCAACAAGGACCGCAAGCGGATCGCGGACGCAATGCAGGCCGCATTCCTGACAAAGAGATCGGACGAATGGGAAGAGTTGTTCGGCCGTGCCAAGGCGCCGGCGACGGCGCAACGCAACACCGGCGAATGGTTGTCGGACCCGCACGCGCTGGCTTCCGGTTTGATTCTCGAATTGGACGACCCCCGCTACGGCCGGATGCGCCAGATGGGTAACGTGGCCTGGCTGGCCGATGATTCCGGTGCGACAGCCAAGCGTCCGGCTCCGCTGCTTGACGATGCCCGCGCAGACTTGCCTCTGATACTTGATGAAACCCCCCGCATGTATGACGTGGAGAATGAAGGGCGCGCATGGCTCGATGGGTTGCGCGTACTCGACCTGACAAATGTCATCGCGGGGCCGACAATAGGTTCGACCCTTGCCCGGTTCGGGGCCGAAGTCACACTGGTTCAGCCGGTCGCACCTTCGGTTGATCCGTGGAATGCCGTGGTGTTCGGTTTGCATGCGCAACGTGGCAAGCGCAGCGTGTTGCTTAACCTGCGCGAAGACGATGGCAGGCGGGTTTTGCAATCGTTGCTTGAACAATGTGATGTGGTGACATTCAACGGAACGGATGAACAGCGGGATATCCTGGGTCTTTCTCCCGACCGGCTCAAGGCTTTGAATCCGCGCATTATTCTTGTCCAACTTGATGCTTTCGGCGGGCCGCATCAGGGTCCGAAATCCGACCATCTGGGATATGACGATCTCGCACAGGCCGCCACAGGCGTTATGACACGGTTTGGCGGCGGGCCCGACACCCCCGAAGAGCATGCGCACTTCGGCACGATTGATGCGCTTACGGGATATTGTGCCTGTGTGGCGTTGGGGGCTGCACTGTTGCGTCTCAGGGAGACCGGACAGGGAGGCATCGCGCGCGCGTCTCTGGCTGCCGCGGGCAACATGATCCAAGCGCCTTTTATGTATGACTACGACGGGCGCGCTCCGTTTGATGAACCCGCGGGACGGGAAGCGCGAGGATGGGGTCCGTTTTATCATTGTTACGAAGCGCAGGACGGCTGGATGTTCTTTGCCGCACCGATGCATGGCCGGGATATCTTGCGCGCTGTTCCGGCGCTGGCTGATTTAGCCGATTTGCCCGAAGACCGGCTGAAAGAAGCTTTGAAGGATCGTTTCCGCCGTAAACCGGTTGCGCACTGGGAAGAAATCTTTCTGGGAAGTTCGGCGGCGGCGATAGCGCTTGGCTCGCTTCACGGCACGCGGGACGATGCACTGCAATTCGAAAGTGCTGGAGATATCGACCTGCGGCAATCCACTTACCGGGTGATCCGGCATGACAAACATCCGATGGGACGCTGGGTTGATTTGGTTGCGCCTAATGCCGTGCGTCCCGCTTGTGCCGAGATACGCATACCCGGCCCGATGCCCAAGTACGGTGCTGACACGCGCGAAGTCCTACAAAGATTGGGACTGGGTGCGGATGAAATCGATCGCATGATTGCCAGCGGCAGTGCGGGAGAGAAGTGGTCCGAAAAATACCTGCCGGAATAATCCGCGTTGCGAAGCGATGGAACGTTTGCTGATGACTCTCTCTCTGAAATGCAACTGTCACAGAATTTGGCTGAGAAATTCCTTTGTCCTGGGATCTTGAGCATTATCGAAGAAAGTGTCGGGAGGACCGTGTTCAACGATAACTCCCCGGTCGGTGAAATAAATATGGTCGGCTACCTCGCGGGCAAAACCCATTTCGTGGGTGACAAGAATGCATGTCATGCCCTCCTCGGCCAGTTCTTTGATGGTGACCAACACTTCTTTTACGGTTTCAGGGTCGAGTGCCGCTGTCACTTCGTCAAACAGCATTACGGCCGGAGTCATTGCAAGCGATCTTGCAATTGCGACCCGCTGTTGCTGCCCTCCGGATAATTCGCCGGGGTAGGCGTCTTCTTTGCCCTCCAGCCGAACTTTTTTAATGAGTGCGCGTGCACGTTTTTCAACTTCCTCCTTCGATTGCTTCAGCACCTTGATTGGCGCCATCATCACATTTTCCAATGCGGTTTTGTGCGGAAAGAGATTGTATTGCTGAAAGACCATGCCGACCTTTTTACGCAGCTCCAATTTATTTAGGTCGGGATTGTGAACTTCATGCCCCTCAACCGTAATTGATCCGGCTTGAATGTCGTTAAGCGCATTAATGCAGCGTATCAGTGTTGATTTGCCCGATCCGGACGGGCCAATGATACAAATAACCTCGCCTTTCATCACATCAATAGAGATGTCTTTTAAAACTTCCAGCTCGCCGAAGGATTTTCGAACATTTTTCAGCGATACAATGGGTTGGTCAGGAGTCCATGAAGATTGAGTCATAATCGTAACCTCTTAATTTTTGACGGCAAAACGGCGTTCCAGGCGGCGGGTCCATTGCGCTATAGGATAACTGTAAATAAAGAACCAAGACATAAGCCAGAGATACATGGGAATTAAAAATTCGCTCCGGCTTTCGGCGGCCAAAGCATCTTGGGTCAGTGTCATTCCGTCATTGACGCCCAGGATTGAAATAAGGGGCGTTGACATGGTTAATATGCAATACCAGTTCATCCATGGCGGTATCATGCGTTTGATGCATTGCGGCAGAATGATTTGCCAAAGCGTTTGGATGCGCGTGAATGCCAAACTTTCCGCCGATTCCCATTGACCTGTTGGAATCGAGGCAATGGCACCTCGGACAATTTCCGACATGTTCGCCATGATTGGCAAGGACAATGCAAATGTGGCTTTGGCCCAGCCAGGGATGTCGTAACGCGTTCCTCCGATTTCCACAAAGAAAGGAAGCAGCAGCATGAAATAAAACAACAGCACCAGCCATGGAGAATTGCGGAAAATTTGCGTAACGAGCCATGAAGAACGACGAACAAACTTGCTCAGAGCAATCTGGCCAATGCCGAGCCAAAGCCCTAAGAACGTTCCCAGCGCCATGGCAATGAAACTTACCGCGATATTTAAAACAAAGCCGCCAAATTCCCCGGGCGCGCCGAAAAACATCAAGGGAGTCCATTTGATCAGCGTTTCCAAAACGGTTTGATTTGGATCACCTTGCACCTGGGCCAGCGCAACATCAACGCTAATCCATGCCACGAGTATAAAAGCCAGCGCCCAAGCCACGCGGGGAGAAAGAGAGAAAGCCACCACGTCGCCTGCTTGCCAAGTGGATGCGCGAGCAAGCGAAAAAGGTTTCATAACCGGCAAGTCGGTCTTGTCCAAAATCTTTTTTGATGAATTCGAGAGTTGCATTTTCATTTTCCGTATCCGGGAATTTTGACGGATTTTTCCCAATTGTGCATCAGCCAGACGAGGAAGCCGACCAGAACAAGATAAATCACCCAAACGACGTTCATCATCTCGAAAACATTATACTCGTCGGACCAGATTTGATTGGAAATATACAGTGTTTCGGGTACCGCGATTGCATAGGCAACCGTTGTGGTTTTTAGCAAGTTAATCAGATTGTTGTTGAGTGCCGGAAGGCAAACCCGAAATGCAAGCGGCAATGTTATGTATTGATAAACCTGTCTGCGGGTATAGCCCAGCGCGGTAGCGGCTTCCGTGGTTGATTGGGGCACGGCTTCAACGCCGGCCCGAAAAATTTCGACATTGAATGCGCCGGCAAAAAATGAAAGTGAAACAACGGCCCAGCCATAGCTGTCTAATATGCCTCCGTGAACTCCCAACAGGCCGGAAACGGATGTATCAACCGCAAAGTAGAAAAAATACAGTTGAATTAATGGAGGCGTGTTTCTGAAGAACTGTATGTATGCCTGGATGATTCGCCTAACCCAAACAAGCGGGGACATTTGCAGCCAGGTTCCGCAAATGCCGATGACAATGCTGAGAACAATGCAAACGAAGGAAAGGTGAATTGTTGTCCAGATACCCTTGAAGAACCGGTTCCGATCCCATTCGTCATAGAATATCGTGAGCTTTATGCCATGTTCGTCATAAAGCCACTGAAACCAATCCCAGACGATATCCAAACCGCAACTCCGTCACTATCGCTAACGATGTTGACCGCCGCGAAATGCGCGGCGGTCATTCTTCACGAGGAGTTATTCACCCTCGTCATAGACATCGTTGCAAACCTTGTCGCCTGCTCTGCACCT
This sequence comes from Hyphomicrobiales bacterium, assembly GCA_026708505.1. Lineage (GTDB taxonomy): Bacteria > Pseudomonadota > Alphaproteobacteria > JAPOUT01 > JAPOUT01 > JAPOUT01. The sequence goes on from JAPOUU010000081.1 coordinate 5,108, forward strand.
TTCGCGCATTTGCTGGAGCCATGCGGTTTGCGGGATTCCCCACTTCTCTTCCAGTTCGATCAGCCTGCCGGATTTATGCCAGTCGATGATGGCTTCCGACAGCAACGTGCTAAGGCGGCCGCCAAGCTCGTCCAGAGTAACGGCGGCACCCCAAGGCACGTCATCAACAGTGGGAGTTGCAATGCTGTAATCCACCCACTTCTCCGGCTCGTTGACCTTGCGCGGAATGAAGGCGCTATCGTCATAAAGCCATCCAACGCAACGTCCGTCCAGCAGCGCCTTTTCGACCTCCGGTGTTCCTTTGAACGCCACCATTTCAGCGCCGTTCTTCAGACCGTGGTCCTTGTTGTACCAAGCACCCTGGATGCCGCAGATTTTTTTACCCGCGATACTTTTCCAGCCGTCAACCCCCGAATCTTTGTGGGCAAAAATTGCCACGCCCGAGGAATAATAGTCGGGTTGCACGATGCCCACCACCTTGCGGCGGTCCGGTTTGTTCGACATGGTCGCGATGAACATGTCCACTTTGCCCTGTTCAAGGAACTGCATGCGGTTTGATGAAACAACAACGACTTTTTCAAGTTCAATTGGTTTGCCGACTTCTTTACTCAATCGAGCAACGAAATCATCAATCATGTCGTGCTCCATGCCAACAAGGTTGCCGGATGCATCCCGCATGCCCCACGGAGCATAATCTGCTTTAACGCCCACCACGATTTTGCCGCGTTCAACAATATCGTCGAGAACATCTGCCATTGCCGGAGCTACTATCAGCCCCAAGAGCGCAAAACTCATTGCAACTCGTGCGGCCACTTTTTTTATGGATTTTATCATTAGAATATCCCTCTCTCTTTGGTTTTTAGATTGTATACCGGTTCGCCGGTAACGCTCGCTGCCTTCCATGGCAGACGAACACTTGCATTTAACAATTATAGCATATAAAAGATAGTGTGCAACGTTTATATCTATGATGCGGGGAGAGTTGCTGTGACAACACAAGCGCGAATTATCGTTATTGGCGGCGGAATCGTCGGTGTTTCAATTCTTTATCATTTAGCCAAGGCGGGAGAGAAAGACATACTCCTTTTGGAGCGCCGCGAATTGACTTCCGGCGCAACATGGCATGCGGCCGGAAATGTCCATACCCAGAGCGCTTATGCCAACCTGTCGGCTTTGCAGGCATATTCCCTGCGTCTCTATGACGGCTTGGCGCAAGAGGTCGGCCAAGAGGTCGGAAGTCACGTTGTGGGCGGCTTTTTTCTAGCCCAGACAAAACAACGTATGGAGGAATTCAAGCATCTCGCCGGAAAGTTTCGCGCCCTTGGCCTCGAATACGAGCTGGTTGCTCCCGATGAGATAAAAGCAAAGTATCCATTATTGAATGTCTCCGATCTTGAGGGCGGTGCGTGGGATCCCGAAGAAGGGTACGTTGACCCATATTCCGTAACAATGGGGCTGGCGGCAGGAGCCCGCAAATTCGGCGGCAAGATTAAATTGAACACGCAGATTGAAAGCATTACCCGATTACCCTCGGGCAATTGGCGGTTGGCGGCAGGCGAAGAGGTGTTCGAATGCGAAATTATCGTTAATTGTGCCGGGTTCTGGGCCGACGAGATCGCCAACATGGTTGGTGCACGCCTGCCAATCACCAACATGGAACACCAATACCTTGTTACCGACACTTTGCCCGAGATTGCAGCGCTTGATTTTGAATTGCCCATAATTCGAGACTGCGACAGTCAATGTTATCTGCGCCAAGAGGGCAGGGGATTGCTTCTCGGGCCTTGGGAAAAGGACTGTCGAACCGCCTGGGCCAATAACGACGGGCGCGCACCGTGGTCGTTTGAACAGGAATTGTTTGAAGATGATTGGGGACGGCTGGAGAACGAACTCAACGCAATTTTTCATCGAGTTCCCGCACTGGCAACAGCGGGAATCAAACGCGGGGTAAACGGTGCAATCAGTTTTGCTCCCGATGGCCGCCCGGTCATTGGTCCGATGCCCGGCGTGCCCAACTTCTTTGTCGCTTGCGGATTTCTTGGCGGCATTGCGCAAGCCGGCGGCATCGGATTGGCCATGAGCCAGTGGATATTGGAAGGTGAAAGCGAATTAGACCTTCACTTCATTGATGTCGCGAGATTTGGTGACTGGACAACCCGTGAGTTTGCCCGTGAGCGCACCCATGAAATTTTACCAATTCGTTACGAACTTATTTACCCGGGAATAGAGCGCAAGAGCGGCCGGTTGCTAAAGAGCACCCCGATATATGACGATTTGATGGCCAACGGAGCGGTGATGGGTCAAGTTTACGGATGGGAGCGCCCGCTCTGGTATGCACCAAAAGGTGTGGAACCTAAAGACGAGCCCAGCTTTCAACGTCCGAACTGGTGGGAGCATGTGGGGAACGAAGCGCGTGCAATGAAAGAGGGCTGCGGTTTGAGCGAGATGTCGACTTACGGCAAATTTTGCGTTTCGGGGTCGGACGCCCATGCATTTCTTGACCACATTGGCTCCGCTAAAGTGCCGGGCAAATCCGGCGGGGTGGCGGTGTCGCTTATGTTGAATGATCGCGGAGGCATTATCGGTGACATAACCATTGAGAATGCAGGCGACGGCAGTTTCTATTGTGTCGGTGCAACGATGGGCGTGGCACTCTACCAGCGTTGGATGCAAAGTCATGTCGGTCGTTATGATGTTCAGATCGAAAATATTACCGACCGGACGGCCGCCCTCGGCATTGCCGGGCCGAACAGTCGCGCCCTGCTGAATGCGCTGTCGAACAATGCTTTTGATGATTTTCCTTTCATGACGTCAAAGGAGGTGGAGATTGGCCGGGTTTCCTGCAAGGCCATGCGAGTCTCGTTCTCCGGCGAACTCGGATGGGAACTTCACTGTCCGATGCCGGACCAAAAAACATTGTTTGATGGGCTGATGGAAGAAGGAGCAAATCACGGCCTTGTATTGATGGGCAGCCGTGCCATGGGGATGCTGAGAATCGAAAAGGGGTATCGCAGCTGGGGAGCCGAGATAACGAGCGAAGTCACGCCGCATGCTGCCGGACTTGAAAGGTTCTGTTCAAAAACCAAAGATTATATCGGACGCTCCGTTGTGGAAGCCGAGAGGGTGACGCCTCCCAAGAAGCGTTTTGTCACGCTGGCGGTCGATGCTGCCGCACCGCCTTGTTGGGGCACGGAGCCGGTATTAAAGGAAGGCGAACTTATTGGTTATGTCACTTCCGGCGGGATGGGCTGGCGAACGGATAAAATGCTGGCGGTTGGATGGATTAATGGTGACGGCGTCAATAACGGGGATGAATTGGAGATACAAATTCTTCTGAAATGCTACAAGGCCGTCGTGGTGGCCGATCCTGTTTATGATCCAAAAAACGATATACTCTTGGGATGAAACGGCAACAACACCGGCCGCGGCTGCGATGCGGATTGGTTTCGCGGGCGCCGGTAAGAAGGAATTTAACGTGAATACGAATGCTCGATATTCTCCCGGAGATTGCATGCACGAGACTCGACAAAGGCGCGGAATGACATTAGCCTTCGAAGCCAGAATGGTTACACCATCAAAGGAAACTAAATGAACATCATTTGGGATTACATCCCCGGGCAAGGTGCGGCGCGGCCGCATGTCTATGACCGCCTCTTGGTTTGCATGTCAGGGAAGAGGACGCGTTCCCCGGGCGTGTGAGGCTGATGACTCCGTCCGCACATACAGCCGTTGGCATAGTCGGGGTGACCAAGCGATACGGCGATTATGTAGCGTTGCGTGATTTGAGTTTGGAAATCTCCGACAATGAGTTTTTCACGCTGCTCGGGCCCTCGGGTTGCGGCAAGACGACTCTGTTGCGCGTGATAGCGGGCTTTGAGGAGATATCGGCGGGGTCAATATTTCTTTATGGCGAAGACATCGGCGCGCTTCCTCCCAACAAGCGGCATGTTAATACCGTGTTTCAGCAATATGCGCTTTTCCCGCACATGACCGTTTTGGAAAATGTGTTGTTTGGATTGCGGCGGCTTGGCGTTGCCGAGGACAATGCGCGCAAGCAGGGCTTTGAGGCGCTTGAGTTGGTGCAAATGTCCGGACTGCAGGACAGATTGCCGGCGCAGCTCTCCGGCGGCCAGCAGCAGCGCGTTGCCCTGGCAAGGGCTCTTGCGCCGCGCCCGAAAGTTCTGCTGTTGGACGAGCCCCTTTCGGCGCTGGATTTGAAGTTGCGCCAGGCGGTTCGGCTGGAGTTGAAGCAGATTCAACATGAGACGGGGATAACCTTCGTGTTTGTCACCCACGACCAAGAAGAGGCGCTGACCATATCGGACAGGATTGCGGTGATGAACGAGGGCGTGTTGCAACAAGTCGGGGAGTCGCGCGAGATCTATGAATCGCCGAGCAATAGTTTTGTTGCGAGTTTCATCGGCGAGACCAATCTGTTGCCGGTTCGGGACTTGCGTGTGGATGGTGCGCGCGCAACTTGTTTGCTGCCGGGAGGCGTGCAGTTCTCTTTCCCGGCGGAGGGAGGCGCAAGCGCGGGCGAGGGATTGTTATCGATACGTCCGGAACGTTTGTCCTTAACGTCGCCGCAGGAAGGTTTGTTGAACGGCGAGGTTGTCGACCACATCTATCTCGGCACCGATGTCCATGTTGTAATTGCCGTTGCCGGAACGTTGTCTTTGACGGCGCGGGTGCAAAATGACGGCGCCGCGAGCATTCCGGATTTGGGTGCGCGTGTCGGCGTGATGCTGGAGGCGGGCGCGGTGCGCTTGTTGCGTAATTAATATGGCCGAACAAGAAACACAGGAACAATCCTCCGGGGAGCCCTCGGGCGAGCGGGGGATTTACGAGGGCCTGGCATATTATCTGATGGCGCCGGCGTGGGTGACGCTGTTTGTGTTTTTGGTCGTGCCGCTGGGAATCATGCTGGTGTATTCCTTCTTGACGAAGGAGTTTCGCGGCGGGGTTATCTGGGAGTTTTCGCTGGCCGCGTACGACCAGTTCTTTTTTGACAGGGGCTTGTTCGGCGACGAGCCCGCCCGGATTGAATGGACGTATATCGGGATTTTTTGGCGCTCGTTGTGGCAGGCGGGATTGGCGACGCTCTTGTGTTTGTTGCTCGGGTTTCCCACGGCTTTCGTGATAGCCACGCGCTCGGGCCGTTGGAAGTTTGTGTGGTTGTTTTTGATAACGATTCCCTATTGGGTGAATTTGTTGATACGCACCATATCGATGAAGTTTTTAATCCGTGACAACGGCCCCCTGAATGAATGGCTCTTGGCGATTGGAGTTTTGGACAAGCCTCTCCATTTAATTAATACGGATTTTGCCATTCAACTGGGATTGTTTTATTCGTATCTGCCGTTCATGGTGCTGCCGATTTACGCGAGCATCGAGCGTTATAATTTTGCGCTCTCGGAAGCCGCCGCCGATCTTTACGCGTCCCGCTGGTATACGTTGCGCCGTGTGATATTTCCCCTGGTAAAGCCCGGCGTCGTGGCGGGATGCATTCTGGTGTTTGTTCCAAGCCTCGGTGCGTTTCTTGCGCCCGACCTGCTCGGCGGTGCGAAGAAGTTCATGATCGGCTCCCTTATCGAGGAGCAATTCAAGGGCAACATCGGTAATTGGCCTTTTGGCGCGGCGGCGTCCATGTTACTGTTATCTCTGGTTTTGGTAATGCTGACTTGTTACGCATTATCGCAATCGCGCGCACGCAGGTGACGAGAATGTCCCGGCGCACGAACTTCCGACATTTTCCCGGTTTTATGGCCCTGGGATTGCTGTGCATGTTTCTGTTGTATGCGCCGCTGATTATCGTGATGGTGTATTCGTTCAACGACAGCATTTCGGTCACCCGCTTTGACAGCGTGTCGCTGCGCTGGTATCGCGATGTCTTCTTTGGTTTGGAGGCGGGGAAGTTTCGGCAGGCAACCTTCAACTCGCTAACCATCGCGATAGGCGCGGCAACGGTCTCCACGGTTATAGCGACGTGCGCATCGATAGCGATGCTGCGTGCCGGCAGGTTTCGCGGCAAGTTGCTCTCTTTTCCTTTGTTGAGTCTGCCGTTGATGGTTCCCGAGATTGTCACGGCGGTCGCGACATTGATATTCTTCTCGGCGATAGGGTTTGCCGCCGGGCATGCAACCATATTGGTTGCGCATATTGTTTTTTGCATCCCGTTCGCCTATCTGCCGATAGCCGCCCGCATGCAAAGCATAGAAAGTGTTTACGAGCAGGCGGCGCAAGACTTATACGCGAGTAGATGGGATTCTTTTCGCCTTATATTGCTGCCTTTGTTGATGCCGGGGATAATTTCGGGCTTTTTGCTCGCCTTTATCATTTCGCTGGACGACTTTATTATCACGAATTTTGTCAAAGGAGCAGGCGTGGAAACCCTTCCCACAGCGATATTTGGTGCGGCAAAGCAGGGAATCAAGCCGAACATTATGGCAATATCGACATTGTTGCTCTTGACTTCCATAGTGTTTGTCTCGTTATCTTATATGTTCGGGCGGGTGGAGAGCAATAACAAGAGAGAATAAAGGAGAAGAGAGAATGAAAAATATAAGACGTATATTTCTTTCGGCGGCTGTTTTGTGTGCATTTGGTGCGGCACAGGCCCAGGCCGCCGGCAAACTTTCGGTGTATCACTGGTTTGAGTACATACCTCAGGAGTTACTCGACAAATTTGCCGCCGAGCATGACGTTGAGGTCACCATGGACACATATGATTCCAACGAGGCGATGCTTGCGAGCTTGAAGGCGGGAAAATTGGGAAGCTATGACGTTGCCGTTCCCGGCGACTACATGGTGAAGATTTTGATCGAAGAAGGAATGCTGGACAGCTTTACACGTTCGGAAATGTCCAACTTCGACAACATCGCGCCCGAGTGGGCGGATGTTTCCTTCGATCCGGGCAGAAAACACTCGATACCCTATCAGTGGGGCTCGACGAGTTTCTCCGTCAATCGTGATCATTATGACGGCGACATCAACACACTTTCATTGGTATTCGATCCGCCCGCCGAATTGTCCGGCAAAATCAACGTGCTGGATTCCCAAGCAGAACTTCTGGCGCTGGCGTCGATATATCTGGGGATTCCGCAGTGCACAAGCGACCGTGAAGAGTTGCGCCGACTGAACGCATTGGTGCAGGCGGCAAAGCCTCATTGGGCATCGTTCGGCTCGGATGTCGCCAAAGACGTCCTGGTTTCCGGGGATGTCAGCGTCGGCATGATCTGGAGCGGTTTTTCGGCAAAGGCCCGCGAGGAGGGTGCGCCAATTCAATACGCGTTCCCGCGCGAGGGTTACATTGTGTGGATGGATAATGTCGCCTTGTTGAAGGATGCGCCCAACCGGGAAAATGCAATCAAGTTCATGAACTTCTTGCTTGAGCCCGAAAACGCCGCAGCCGTGACGAACTTCGCGCAATACACCGATGGTGTGAGCGGCACAGGTTCCTATCACAGTGACGCGGTTCGGAATTCTCCGGAATCAAATCCGCCTGCGAGTCCGACGGGCTCGTTCGTGGAGGTATGTTCGCAGGAGGTTCAAGAGGTCTACGACGAGATCTGGACTCAGCTGCGCCAGTAGTCCCGCGCATGGAGACGATTCACTCTCCCAAGCATGCACTGCGTGCTTCCAAGACGGAACTCCACGGCGGCGAGTTAGTCACGCCGTTCGAGTGTCCCGAACGCGTTGCGTACGTGCTGAAAGCAATAGAATCGGCACGCTTGGGAGAGGTTTCGCCTCCCGATGACATGGGCGACAGGATTATCCGCGAGATTCATGACGCGGGTTACCTGGATTTTCTCGACTCGGCATGGCGCGAATGGGAGGCCGCCGGTTGCAAGGGCGAGGCAATAGCAACGGTGTGGCCGTCGCGTTCAATGCCGTCAACAAAGGTGCCGGATTTCATAGAAGGCAAGTTGGGATACTACTGTCTGGCGAGCGAGACCTCCATTAGCGCGGGAACGGCGGAGGCGGCATATGCGGCGGCGCAGGTTGCGCTCACCGGAGCCGAGCGGCTTGCCAAGGGAGCGCGGGGAGTCTTTTCCCTGTGCCGTCCTCCGGGGCACCATGCATCCCGCGACCAGTTCGGCGGATATTGTTTTTTAAACAATGCGGCGCTGGCGGCGCAGCACTTACGCAAGAGCGGATGCGAGCGTGTCGTGGTATTGGACGTGGACTTTCACCACGGCAACGGCACGCAACAGATTTTCTATCATCGCGACGATGTGATGTTTCTTTCACTCCATGGAGATCCTCTTGCGGCGTTTCCGCATTTTCTCGGGTATGCCGACGAGCATGGAGAGGGCCGGGGCGAGGGTTTCACGCACAACTATCCGCTGCCGCAAGGAACGCCATACGAGCGATGGTGCGAAGCTTTCGAAGATGCCCGGAAGCACATTGTTTCTTACGGTGCGGATGCGCTGGTCGTGTCGCTGGGAGTGGATACTTTCGAGAAAGACCCGATAAGTTTCTTTCGTTTGAGCAGCGAGGATTACAGCGACATGGGCGGGCGCATTGCGGGGATGGGCTTGCCGAGCTTGTTCGTGTTTGAGGGCGGCTACGCGATAGACGAGATCGGCGTGAATGCCGTGAATGTGCTGACGGGATTTGAGGCGCGTGCTTGATGGTTAGGGTCGCGGCAAGCCAGATGGCATGCAGTTGGGATGTGGACGGCAACCTCGACCGCGCGGAGGCGTTGGTGCGCAAGGCCGCGGGGGAGGGCGCTAACATTGTGTTGTTGCAGGAGTTGTTTGCGACGCCGTATTTTTGCCCGGAGCAAGATTCGAAACATTTTTTATTGGCGCACGAGGTTGAGGGACATCCGTTCCTGCCGCGTTTTTCATCGTTGGCGAAAGAACTGGGCGTCGTTTTGCCGGTGAGTTTTTTCGAGCGTTCGAACAATGCGTATTTTAACTCGGTGATGGTGATGGATGCCGACGGCAGCGCGTTAGGCGTATACCGCAAGAGCCATCTGCCGCAGGGGCCGGGCTATGAGGAGAAGTTTTATTTCAATCCGGGGGATACGGGTTTTCGCGTTTGGGATACGGCGTTCGGACGCATCGGGGTCGGCATTTGCTGGGATCAGTGGTTTCCCGAATGCGCCCGCGCGATGGCATTGCAGGGAGCGGATATTTTGTTTTATCCAACGGCAATCGGCAGCGAGCCTCAAGATGCGAATCTGGATTCGCGCGAACATTGGCAACGCGTGATGCAGGGGCACGCCGGCGCCAACCTGGTCGGCTTGGTGGCGAGCAACCGGATTGGCGTGGAAGAGAGTTCCGCCGCCAAGATGAATTTCTACGGGCATTCTTTTATTGCCGACGAGACCGGCGCGATGCTGAAGGAGAGCGATGCTTCCGGCGAGGGGATTGTGTGTGCGGATTTTGACCTGGATGCAATACGCCTGCGTCGTTCGTCCTGGGGAGTGTTCCGCGACCGTCGCACGGACCTTTACGGTCCTCTTTGCGGATTAACGGGTAAATAGGGCGGTCCGTTTTGCCTGCGCGCAAGGCGCGGGCTATTCGCACATTTTTCGCAACGCCGCCGCAAACATCGAGTCGCATAAAGACATCTGCTCAAGGGTGACGAATTCATCGGGCTTGTGTCCTTGTTCCATGGAACCGGGGCCGCAGACCAGCGTTGAAATTCCCAATTTGTCAAAATATCCCGCTTCGCTGCCGAAATCGACCTTGGTGGTTTCCGCGTTCGGAAGCAGCTCGCGTACAAACGAGGCCGCGGGAGACGCGCTCGCCGTGTCGAGTCCGGGATAGCTGCAAAACTCCTCCAGCTCGATGTGTCCTTTTCCAATCTTGTCGGCGGCGTCGCGAATGGAATCACAAATCGCCTTTTCATCGTCTTGCGCCAGATAACGCAGCTCGAAATCCATTACCGCAACATCGGGAACAACATTCAACGCCACGCCGCCGGAGAGTTTTCCCGCATGGAGAGTCGAATAGGGGACGCCATATGCGGAATCCTGCGAACCGTTGTTTGCAAGTTCTTCCTGTATGCGACGCAACTGCATTATCAGTTCGACCGCCGGATGCAGGGCGTTTCGCAAACGCGGCGCAAACGCCGAGTGCCCCGCTTCACCGCGGCATGTCGCGCGCATGCCGATCTTGCCTTTATGTCCGAGCGCGAGACGCATCGAGGTCGGCTCGCCCACCAAACACAAATCCGGCAAGCCGATCGTTCCTTCCAAATGCGGCAGCATCTCCGCAATACCGACGCAGCCAATCTCTTCGTCGTAGGAAAGCGCCAGTTTGAACGGCGTGCGCAGCGACGACTTTGAAGCCCCCTCTGCGGCGGCAAGCATGGACGCCAGGTAACCCTTCATGTCCGCCGTGCCGCGTCCGTAGAGGCGCTCGCCTTCTTTACGCAATTTGAACGGGTCGCTCGACCAAGCCTGTCCTTCCACCGGCACCACGTCCGTGTGCCCGGAAAACATCACGCCGCCGGAACCGCTTCCCAAAACCGCGAACAGTCCCGCTTTTTTGCCGTTTCGGCTCGTGATTCGGTGCAGTTCAAAACCGACCGGACGAAGAATCTCCTCAACATATTCTATCAGGGGCAGATTGCTTTCGGCGCTTATCGATTCAAATCCGATCAGACGTTCGAGAATTTCCACGCTGCGGGTCATGTTAGTTTTCCGCTAATTGAGTCACTTCACGGCGGAACGACAGCACATCCGCACTGGGCTCGCTGTCCAACTCGCGGGCATAACGATGTCCCGCATAAACCGCCCAGGCGATTGGTCCGGGCGCATCGGCGTCGCCGAAGCGCGTCACCGATTGAATCCCCGCATCCTTCCATTCATCGGCACGCTTGTGCAATTCGATATACAGATCGTCGCACGCAATCCTTGATGCAACCATTACCACCGACTGCGTTGAAATGGATTCCGTCTTGCCGCTGTGGGTGCAGTTTGCAACCACATGATCCTTGCCTATCGACAGGACTCCCTTGTTCAAATGAATTTCGACGCCTAATTCCAGCAAGCGTTTATGAATGAAGGGCTGCTCCAGCGTGTTATTGCTCCATTCGGACACGAACGCCGCGGGCGTCAGTAACGTCACGCGGGCACCTTCGCGCACCAGCAACTCCGCCAACACGCCGCCCATGTAATAATGGTCATCGTCGTATACGATAACGTTGCCGCCGGGAATCTTTCCGTCCATCAAGTCGTCCGGCGTGTAAAGCGGCATGTTCGCATCAACGGGCATCGGCGCGACATGCTGGCGGGCAACTCCGTCGCGCCGCCAGACGGATCCCGTCGCAATCGCGACATGGGGAAAGCCGAACTGCAAAATATCTTCGGAACTTAGATGCGAGGATACATAGGTTTCCACATTGGCGCGCTGGCTCAATTGATAGATGCGGTAATCCTTCACCCGCGCCCAGTTGGCAAGCCCGGGCAGACGGCTTTCCCTGGCCACGCGGCCGCCGAGTTCATCGGCCGAATCGGCGAGCGCGACATCGTAACCGCGCTTGGCGAGCGCATGTGCCGCCTCCAGTCCCGCCGGGCCGGCGCCGACCACGAGCACCTTGTCGCTCGGTCCTTTGGGATTCATTGTTTCCGGATGCCAGCCTTTGCGCCACTCTTCCATGAAAGCGGGGTTTTGCGTGCAGCGGCTGATGGACATGGTCATGTCGCCGGAGATACAGATGTTGCAACCGATGCACTCGCGAATGTCTTCGACCCTGCCCTCTTCAATCTTGCGCGGCAGAAACGGGTCGGCAATCGAAGGGCGCGCGCAGCCGATGAAATCAAGCACGCCCGATTTTATCTGCCTGGCCATGACATCCGGACTGGTGAAACGTCCGACACCGACCACGGGCTTGTCGGTAAGGGCGCGAATGCCGGTAACGAGAGGTTCTTGCGCGGCTTCCTCTTTGAAGCGCGAAGTCGCCGAGCATTCTTCCCAACTGCCATGCGCGAGATCCCACAAGTCGGGAAGATCGCGGTGCATCTCGATGAAGTCACGCACCTCGGCGTTGGAAAAGCCTTCACCGTCTTCGCCTTCTTCCAAAGCCACGCGCACGGTGATGGCAATGCTCTCGCCCAAAGCATCGCGAATGTCGCCGACCACCTCGCGCAAAAAGCGCGAGCGGTTTTCCAGCGACCCGCCGTATTCATCGTTGCGCTGGTTGGTCGCGGGAGAGAGAAAATGCTGGAAGATTCCAAAGCCGTGCGCGCCATAGAGGCAAATCAAATCGAAGCCCGCTTGTTTTGCGCGTTTCGCGGAAGCAAGGAACCATCCCCGCACCTCGTGGATTTCGGCTTTATCCATGGCGCGCGCCTGCACGGGGTCGTTGGTGAAAGTGCGAATGGGCATCGCGCTGGGTGCGCGCGGAACTTCCCTGCTGTAAAAGTTGGGGCCGTTGACCCCGGAATATGCCAGTTGTATGCCCGCGAGCGCACCGTGCGCTTTGATTTGTTCCGCCATTTTGGCGAGGGCCGGAATGTCCTGGTCTTCCCATAAACGCAGTTCGATGAACGGCGTAATTTCGGAGGTGGGATGAATCTCGCATTGTTCGGTGAATACGACGCCCCAGCCGCCTTCCGCCTTAACCGCGCGCATAGCGGCGGCGGCGGACGGGTCGCGATACCCTCCGCCGTTGCAATGGGGCACTTGATAAAACCGGTTCTTTGCCCGGAACGCGCCGATGGAGACCGGCTCGAACAAAACATCGTAACGGGAATCGCGTTCACTCATCTCCCGGCACTCCATAAGACGGCGCCTCTCTCGGATCCAGCGCGCGCTGGACGTAGGCATCAACCTGCGGCTTGTAAACCTCCCAGGTGCGTTCAAGTTCTTCAATCGGACAAGCGTTGCTCCAGTCGCAACGCAAGTCCACGCAGGGCCACGTCAGCCGGTCGACAATCTTCATGCCCGCCGAATGCACCGCTCCCGCTTCACCGCCCGCCGCAAGACCGCTTCGCAATGCCGTCATCAAGCGGTCGCCGAAACTTCCACGCGCCGATAAAAAGCCGTCTATCAACGCCTGCGGCACCGATTCGCTTGCAAGAAGGTTGCCCCCCGCCGCAACATTGCGCGCGTGCGCTTGCGACCAAACTCCAAGCGCTTTTTCGCCGGAATGAATCGCGCTTTCGCCGTTCTTGTCCACCGCCAGCAACTGCCGGTATTCCATGAACTGGTTTTGCGCCCGGATATCCTCAATGGCGCGCGTGGCGGTTTCGCCCTGTGCCATGCGATCCAACGCCAGGACGCCAAGATGGGGATCGGTAACATTCTGGCTTGCAACCGCGCCGACTCCCGCACGCGCATGCGAGCAACGCGCCGCAACCGCCGGTGACGAAGACGAGATCACCACGCCGAACATTCCGCTCTCGTCGCATCGCGCAACCAGCGAGAAAGTCACTTCTCTTCTCCGTGCGGAATAACCGCGATGGCATCGATCTCGACCAGCCAGTTCGGGCGCGCAAGCCCCTGCACCACCAGGCCGGTGCAGACCGGATGAACGCCGCGAATATATTCGCCCATCACCCGGTAAACCGCTTCGCGATGGCGTGCATCGGTAAGATAAACCGTCAACTTTGCTAGGTGTTTCATCTCGCCGCCGGCTTCCTCGATCAATTGGCGCATGTTGCTCATGACCTTGTGAGCCTGTTCGGCGGGGTCATGGCTGTCGATATCGGTGCCGTCCTCAATGCTTTGCGGGCATTGGCCGCGCAGGTAGAGCGTTTTGCCTCCCTCGGTTACAACCACATGGCAGACATCATTATCAAGATTCTGCTCCGGGTAGGTGTCCTTCGTGTTGAACGGTCGAATGCGTTGATGGGTCATTTGTTTTCTCCTTGCGAGTTGGTGTGAAAGAAATCATAACAGAAATCGTGAAACTGCTGCGCCGGTTGCGAGAGACGCAAACCTTTGCGCTTTGTCAGAACCACTTGGGACGGCTTCGCATCCGCACACAAAACGCGGCTCACCAGAGCGCGTCCGTCGTAACTCATCGAAGACGCGGGTTTTGTCGCCAGCAAACTATATCCCAGACCGTGGGCTACCATGCCGCGAACCATCTCCAGGCTTGACGAGCGCAACGAGATGTTCGGACGCACGCCCGCGCTTTCCAAAATACCGGTGAAGTAATCGCGGCTCGGCGGCGCATCCAGCAAGACCATCGGATATTCCGCCAAGTCTTTCGGCGTTAACGTGTTTTTCTGCGCGAGAGGATGACCTTCGGCAAGCAGCACATACGGCTCCAGTTCGGTCAGCGGCGTTTTGTCCAGCTCGCCATGCAGGTCAATGTCATACAGCAGCGCCAGTTCGGTTTCGCCCGCCTGCAGGCTTTCCTGAACGCGACGTTGATCGCCTTCCACCAACTCAATCAAAACCTCGGGGGATCGCATATGCATGCGTTCGATGATTTCGGGCAGGATATAAGGCGAAAATGTGTGAAAGCATCCCACCGACAAGGTGTTTTTCGAAGCGTTCTTGGCCGTGCCGATCGAAGCGGCGGTTTCAATGCGCGAGGTCGCACCATAGGCGCGGTTGGCATAAATCAGCGGCGAGCCTCTCTCGGCAATGAAAATATCATTGACCTCCCCGAAGAAAACATAATGCGCGCCAATCCGGTTGGACGAAGCAATGGTGCAATCGAAGCCGACCAGCGGATCCACCACGCGGGGCGAGCCCGACGGCATCGGCAGCCAGTCGGCGCATTCGAATTTATCCTGCAGCGTCTCCTTGAAACGGCCGGCGAAGGTGTCCGAAATATACGCTTGGTCGTCCCGCAGAACATTCACGCAAAAAACGCCGTTGTCGTGCATTTTCGACGCCGCCAGGCTTTCGTGATGCACGCACACCAAAAGCGTCGGGCGCGGAGTTTCCGCCGATACCGACGCCATCGCCGAAACCGTTACGCCCGCGCGTCCGGCGGGGCCATCCGTTGTGACAATGTTTACCGTGCAAGCCGCATGACTCATGCCGCCAAGAAATTTCTCGCGCAACTGCGGGTCAATCATCATCGGTTACCGTTTCGTGTTGCCCCCCGTGACTTTCTCCGACAAGCCCGCGGCATCCTTAACGAATGCAAGAGGACCGTCCCAGTCGAAGTTTCGATAGACAGCCGCAAGGTGTGCAAATGGAGGCGATTGTGCAAACAACTGAAAGGTCAGACGATGCCCCGCATAATCCGAATTCAGCAAGTCGCGCGCCAGCGCCAGAAGCCTGCGGCGGTCATCGGCAACCCACTCCTCGTTGATGGAGTAGTATTTGTCCATCCACGGCTTGGTCTCCGATGCCTGGAACGCGGCCGCATCCGGCGTGACGCATATCTGTCCGCCGCACAATTCGCGTGCGATATGCATCATGTGATGCAATTGGGAGCATGCAAGATAACGTCCCGTAAAGAGCAGCGACTGGTTCGGCATCATCAATCCGCTGGGGGATTTTTCGCCCAGCGCAATGGACGCGGTGAGATGCGCGTTGATGTTCTCGCGATAACAGGCCAGTTGGCTTAATTTTTCCTGCACCGCCTGCTGTTTATCGAGACCGGTTTGGCGCGCGTTGAAAAGCGCAACGCCAATCATCATGTCTGCAAGTTTAAGATTGCGCTGCACAAATGCGAAAGCCGAGTAGCGATGCAGCGTCGAGCGAATGAACGCCGCCGCCCTGGTGTGACGGTAGAACAGAACATTCTCCCAGGGTATTAACACGTCATCGAAAATCACCAGCGTATCAACTTCATCGAAGCGGTTCGCCAAAGGATAGTCCTCCACCGGAGCACGTCCGGCAAAGCCCGTGCGGCAGATGAATTTCAAACGCGGCGAATTCAAGTCGCAAATGAAGCCCAGCGCATAGTCGCTCAGCTCCTCCGAGCCCCAGTTGGCAATCGTCGGCTTCGTAAATGCCTGGTTGGCGTATGCGGCGGCGGTTTCATATTTTGCGCCGCGCACGACGATGCCTTCGTCGGTTTCCTTAACCGCGTGCAGCAACATGTCCGGGTCCTGATCCTGCGGCGCTTTTGAGCGGTCCCCCTTCGGATCGGTGTTGGCCGAAACATGAAAAGGGTCGCCATGAACCGCATCGTGGATGTGCCGCTCAATGTTCACGGCAAAGCGCGGGTCAACCTCGTTGAGAACATCGGTGCCGTCATAGAGCGACCACATCTCGCCGACGGTCTCGTCCCCTACGCGCGTGACAACACCCTTGACGTGATCCAAAACAGTGTCCGTTGCGCGACGCTTCGCGAGCCAATCCTCCCGGGTGTAAGGGAGCTTGCAGCCGGTGGCGCTGGTCTCGCCGTTTTCGGTGTAAGTCATGATGTCACGAGTCGCTTCCTCGTGCTGGAGGTCGTAAATGCGCGCACGAATATCCACCAAGGGCTTGAATTGCGGATGCGAGGCCACATCGCGCACGCGCTCGCCGTTGATATACACCTCCCGACTGTCGCGGATGGAATCACGGTATTGCTCACTTGTTCGTATCATGGATTTCTCCCCGGTTTCTATACTTGCTGTAAGGAGTTTAACCCGTTTCTGCCGGAAATTGTATGAAAGAGTCGGCAAAATTCAAAAATAACCCGATTCTCCAAAACTCCGCATCCGATAGTAACGATCCGGATATTCCCGCACGGGTGGTAATTTCTTCTTCATCGGCTCCTGACAAGGCCATGCAACGATGATAAAATGGATTGTCGTGCTTTTCGTGACAACCAAGGCAGGGATTAATGAACGCACCGTCTTTGAAAATCGGCCTCTGGCAGGGAGGCGGCACCAACGGCGACGTAAACGCCAATCTGGACGATATCGAACGGCGCACGGAAGAAGCCGCGCGGCGAGGCATTAATCTTCTGGTTTTTCCCGAGTGTTATCTTACGGGTTATCTGTCCGGCCGCGTTGCGGAAATTGCCGGTCTTGTCACGGATGCCGTCCTGTCCCGTCTCGAGCAGATCTCCCGTCATTACAATGTTGCCCTGGTGGTTGGTTCTTATGAACAAATCGATGGCGGGGTAGCCAACTCGGCATTCGTGATTGATCCCGAGAGAGGCCGCACGACGACTTACCGAAAAAGAATGTTGTTCGGGTCTTGGGAAAAAGCGGAATTTCAACGCGGAACGGAGCCGCAATGTTTCAGTCTGAACAATGTTAAAATCGGCGTTCTAATTTGTTTTGACGTGGAGTTTCCCGAACAGGTGCGCGAGCTTGCCCGGCTCGGAGCTGAACTTATCGTCGTGCCGACAGCACTGATGAAACCCTACGACAATATTGCCCGGCATCTTATCGTGGCGCGGGCTTTGGAAAACCAGGTGTTTGTCGCTTATGCCAATAGAATTGGCCGGGAAGGCACGCTTGAATTTTTGGGTCAAAGCATCATCGTTGCGCCCGATGGAGACACCCTGGTGCAGTTCGGGGAAACGGAAGAAGTCTTGTTAGACGCCGACATTGATGTTTCCAAAATAATCGAAGCGAGGAAAGAATTCAGTTATCTCGACGAGCAATCCAACGCTACATCTTCGTAAAACCGGGTCGTGATAATTCAAACAAAAAAGCCCGACACCTCTTCCGATGATGCCACATGGCAATAGATCATGTTTAGCACTTCCAGTTCGTGCAGATGCAGTTCCATGGTTCCCGCTGCGCAACAGTCTTCCACAACAACCACATTAAAGCTCTCGTCTGCCAAGGAACGCACCGTTGAAGAAATGCATTGGTCCGTAAAAATTCCTGTAACCACGACATTCTCCACTTCCAGATTGCGCAAAAGCAGACGCAAATTCGTTCCCGTTAATGCGCTGTCCGTGGTTTTCAAAACCACAATCTCGTCCTCGTCCACCGGCAACTCCGGAACAATCGCGCTGGCGTGAGAGTCTTTCGGCAGAAGCAGATTGTTAAACCCTTCTTTCTTCTGGCTTAGGGAACGGTCCCGCCCGTTCTCCGTCAGGCAGGCTATGCGTGCAAAAATCACTTCGACGCCGCGTTGCCTGCATGTCTCTATCAAACGCGCCGTGTTGGGAATTACAATCTCCTTCATACGTTCATGAAACGGCGCCCAGCGCCGCGCTTCTTTGTCATCAACGGGAATCTCCATGTACGTGTTTTGAATGTCCACCACCAATAGCGCCGTGCGCTTCACCGGCAGCAAGATATCCTCCGGTTCCGGAGCGTTGGCGTAATAAAAAGAACGGTAGGCGCTCTTCCAATTCATTTGGCTCTGCCTTTGATGCTCTCCAGAGTCTCGGTGATTCGCTCGCGCGCTTGATGCAACGCCTCCGATTCGCCCGCTAGAAACACTCGTCCCGATGCACCTATCATCTGTACATCAACGATTGTCAGCGTAGGCACTGCACGTTCGGCCTCGTTGGCTGCGGCACAGGCAAACAAGGCCGGAGTCATTTCGTAAACCAGAAGCGATTGCCCGGGCACAATCATTGAAGCTTCGCGGCTGCGATTGAGAATAGTCGAATGCCGGTCGGCAACGTCTTCAATGATGTCATGGAACAAAATGCTCGGTGCCAGCCTGTCTTCGGCTTTGGCGCCGATGCCCTTGAGAACCGCCCGTCCGGCGGTTTCCACATCCTCAAGGCGTTCGGAGTGCAATTCCAGCAAACCAAAGTTGCGCTCGGTATAAACAATTCCCGGCTCCATGTCCTCGACCGCTTTCAAGGCCAGGTCGACGATGCGGTGAATTGATAAGGCCGGTGCAACCTCGATCAGCAGGCTGTGCTCTTTGGTGAACACGGGATAGCCCTGCGTGCGCCGCGCCGTCGCCAGATAGGCGGCGAACTGCGGCTGCAAATCATGCAGGGGCAAATAAACGCGCAACTCGGTCATGCGCGCCTGTCACGGTTGTCGGAAACCAAAGGTTACTTCGCCGAGAGGTTGAAGTGTTTCTCCAAGTCTGCGTGGGGACGTGGAATCACGTGCACAGCAATCAACTCGCCGACTTGGCCGGCAATTTCGGCACCTGCTTCAGTTGCCGCTTTGACTGCGCCGACATCGCCTTTAATGACGACCGCGACCAATCCGTCGCCGACATCTTCACGCGAAGTGATGGTGACGTTTGCCGCTTTGACCATGGCATCCGTTGCAGCAAGTGCTGCGACATACCCTTTTGTTTCAATCATTCCGATAGCTTGGCTGGACATAATATCTGCTCCTTTTTCTGTTGTTGGTTGTTTATTTTTTGCCACCTGATGCTCGTCGCTTACTTGCGGTAGCGGGAGCCTTGGCTTCATCGATGGAAGCTATGATTAGCGCATCGATCGGCGGCTTAGCCTTGTCGAAAAAACTTGCTGCAACGGACCCTGTCGAAACCAGAACCGCTTCTCCTTCTCCGCATCCAAGCGGATCAAAAGCGACGACATGGGATCCGTCCTCTATTTCCACATCCAAAAGTGCACCATTCGGCACTGTTTCCACGTGTTTGCTTGACCATACGCGTCCGCGCACTCGTCCTCGTATCATGGTTTTGCTCCTTATTCTCCGGCTAGGTTTCTCTCTCAATTCGAATCCGGCGGCGGCGGATTTCATCCAGCGCCAGTGGTGTAAAACATACTTGTTTTCCCGCCCAAATGCACGAATCTTCCGCTAAAGACGTCACTTGGCCTTCTCCCACCACGCCCTTCTCAAAGCGAACGCCTCCTTCCTCAAAACGAACGCCTCCTTCGCTTCCCTTCGTTTTATCGGCACTGTGCGGGTGAAAAATCCAGCGTCCTGCCTCAATATCTTCGCGTGCTTGCTCGTCTTGCGCCAAGGCGCAGATCCGTCGTGCAAAAGCCGTCAATTCTTCCGTTGATGCAACCGTAACGTTCTCTTCTTTGGTTTCCGCAGAGTTCTCTGGTTGCGTTTGTTTCTTTCCCTCCCGCAACCCTCCGAGCTCTTGTGCCAATAATTCCCGAATCACGAGTCGCAACGCTTCTTTTTGCGAGTCTTTCATTGTGCACCTCTCGAAGTTTGCAAAACCCGTTCCACCGCACCTCTGGCGGCGCGAACATCCGCCTCGCCGCCGGAAAGATACAAACGACCGTTTGCTCCAATCATGCGGTAGTCGATAATTTTGATATTTGCTTCCTTCTCTGCTTCATTGGCGGCAATGATGGCGTAGGATGCCGGTTGGCACTCGAGAAGATAAAGCGACTCGCCGCCCAGGATCATTGATCCCAAACGATTGCGGTTAATCAAAAAAGCATGTTGCGGATCAACATTGCTAATAATGCGCGAGGCCAAAATCGAAGGCTTCGTTGCATCCTCAACTCGTGCATCGAGAGCATCCAGAACCGCCTGTGCCGCTGTGCGCACTTCTGCCGTGGAAAAAGAGTGAAATTCCAGATAACCATATTGACGCTCAACCACGAGAATCCCTCCACGTACATCCGCGCCTTTGAGGGCGACATTCGTCAGAGATTCAATATCCAACCCCGGAGCTATTTCAATGATTTGTGCGGCCATGTTGGTACGCGGTAAAAAACCACGCATCCAGGTTGCCATGTAAGCCAGGGTCTGCGCTTGCAGTTGATCAATAAAAATGAAAGATCGTAATTCCGCCATAAGTTATTTCCTCAAAGCCGCGCGCAGCTCTTCTACAATCAAGCGGCGTAATTCGTTGCGCAGTTCGTCATCGATTTCCGAGGTATTTTCAACGCGTGTCGAACCGGGGACTCCGTCGGCGGGCGCTTCCGGCAGGGGGCCTTCCTGAGACAAAGACAATCCGGCGTAGTTTCCCATAGGCTCGTCCGCATCCGCGTTGTAGGCGATGCGCGTCCAATGCAGCAGATGCTCGGGGTTAATGTTTTCGCCAATGGATGAGCGTCCGAAGAAGCCCGTGCCCACCGTGAAAGTCGGTGCCAAGTGAGTCGCGAACCCTGCCGCTCCTTGACTGGTAGGCGCGTTCACAACAACACGGTAGGCTTCGACGGTCTCGGAGAAGGCAAGGATGGTTGCTTCGTCCCGGGCATGAATGGCGGCGGAGTGTCCGGCTCCGGCAAGGCGCAAAACAGCGCGCGACTGGGAGATCGCCTGGGCGCGTCCGGCGGCGGTATAATATGCCAGCACCGGACAAAGTTTTTCGCGCGAGAGCGGCTCCTCAACGCCGATGGCATCAATGGGCGCGACCAGAATGCGTGTCTTGGCAGGTGCGCGAATGCCAATCTGGGAACAAATCCAAGACGCATCACGTCCCACGGCCTCAACGTTAAAGCCGCGCTCGTGGAATAGATAACGACGCAATGCAACGACCTCTTCCGGCTTGCAGATGTAGGCGCCCGCGCGGGAAAGTTCCCGGGAGAGTTTGGGCTCAACGGCGTCCGTAGTTAGAAGTACGGACTCGCTGGTGCATAACACCGAATTATCAAAAGATTTGGAATCAACGATGCGCGAAGCGGCTTTACGAATGTCCGCGCTTTCATCCACAAACACCGGCGCATTTCCCGGCCCCACGCCTATCGCCGGAGAAGAGGAAGAATAAGCCGCACGAACCATTGCCGTCCCCCCCGTTGCCAGAATTACTCCCAGCTTCGGCGAGCCCATGAATTCCTCAATCAGGGGAATGGTAGGCTCTTCGACAATCTGGATTGCGGCCTCCGGCGCACCTGCTTCCTCTGCGGCGGCGGCAAGGGTGCGCGCCGCGTCAATGCAGCACTCCCGCGCCGCCGGATGGGGTGAAAGAATAATTGCGTTGCGCGTCAGCAGAGCAAGCAGTGTTTTGAAATTCACCGTGGCGATGGGATTGGTTGAGGGGATTAATCCAAAAACAACACCGGCCGGGCGCGGAATTTCGATGATTTTCTTTTTTTCCAAAATCCGCGGCGAAACAAAATCCCGCTCTCGATACCCGTCGACAAAGGGAATGCTGGTCATTTCATTCTTAATCTTCTTATGCTCTGCAACTCCAAAACCGGTCTCGCGCACCGCCCAATCCGCGTAAAAACCCGCTTTCTCGTGCGCCACCCGTGCGACCGCATCGGCAATCTTCAAAGTAAGTTCGCGGTCATAGCGGTGAAAAACTTCCGCCGCCCAGCGGGCACGCTCCAGCATCATGTCCGCACGCGAGGCGCGTGCCGCCTGGCTCTGGGAAATATCCACCAACTCGCGAACTTCCGGCTTCAGCATTCTCATTTACCTCCCCGGCGCGCGCCTGCACGCCCCGCGCCTTTGCCGCCCATCACCTCGTTTCGTGCGAGGCCGATGGCAATTTCCACACGGCGCAACAAATCCTCGCAATCCGCCTGGGTGAGCAGCAAGCCCGGTTTGAACTGCAGCACTTTTGGATCCAGGGCGGAGAAAATTGCCCAGACGCCGTTTTCGTACAAATGCTTCATTACCGGTTTGGCGCCTTGGTCGGGTGCGAACTCCAGCCCCATGATCACTCCGTGCTGCCGGATGCCGATGAAGAAATCGGCATACGCTTCCTGAATTTTATCCAGCCCTTTTCGCAGGTAGTTTGCGATGTAGTGCACCATTGTGCGCACTTCTTCGCGCTGGACGATTTCCAGAGTCTTCATAGCGACGACGCATCCTAATTCTGCACCGCCCATGGTGGAGATGTGTCCGAAACCGTCTTCGCTGAGCCAGCCGCCGCAACGCTCCGAGACCACCACGCAGGCGATGGGATACATGCCGCCGGATATTCCTTTACCGGTGACGAGAATGTCCGGCTCGACACCGTAGCGGGTGATGCCCCACATTTCGCCCGTGCGCATGAGTCCGGTCTGCACTTCATCGGCGATATAGAGGGTGTCGTATCGTTCACACAAGGATTTGACGCCGGGCAGATAACCTTCTTTCGGCATGGGGAAGCCGTAGGTCGCCGGAATGGTTTCCAAAATCACTGCGGCAACGTCCCGCGCTTTGAGGGCGTCCTCCATGGCATTGAGATCGTTGAAGGGAACCTGAACGAACTCGCCGTGTGTATCCTGCGAGAGAAAAAGTTTGGAGAAGCGATCATCTCCGGTCTGCACCGCTAAACCGGTGTGCCCGTGATATGCTTTGACAATCGATACAATCTTGCGTTTTTGCGTAGTATGACGTGCGGTCTTGATAGCGATGTCGATGGCTTCGCCGCCGCCGGATCCATAGATGGTGTAACGCAAGTCTCCGGGCGCGCAAAGCGCCATGGCTTCTGCTAGAGCGGTGCGCGCCAAGGCGGGAAAATGATGGTTTCCCATGTCAAAGCGTGCCGTCCCCGACTTCAACGCCTCAACCAATTCCGGATGCCGATGTCCTAGATTGTATGTGCCGCCGTTGAGATGCACGTCTATCAGGCGGCGTCCATCCATGTCGTAGAGGTAGTAACCTTCGCGCCGGTCGATGACCAAGTCCACGCCCATGTCGCGCCAATCCTTGGTCTTGCCCGGATTCCAAAAGAGTTCCGAGCGCTCCAAGAAATCGCGCTTGGCTTCACTCATCTGCTGTGTTGCCACAACTGCTCCTTTGCATTATTGCATCCCCCCCCTAGCGTTATTTGATATTAGACAATTTCTCATGCGCTGTCACCTGTTTTCATGGGGTTTGCCTCACTCGAAGCGGGACAGATAGGATTCCGCCAATTCCGTTGAGACCCTCGCGAAGTGCGGCGCCATCTCC
>JAPOUU010000062.1 GCA_026708505.1 Hyphomicrobiales bacterium
TCCGCCGCCCTTCACGGCTTGCCCGATCGATCAATCTGCCGCTCTTCATGGTCTGCCCGGTTCGGTCAATCTGCCGCCTTCCAGCAATCTGCCGCCCTCCAGGCGAACCGAGCGCGCCCGGATGCCGGTTCTCAGGACGGAATTATGCGTCGCTATCAAAACGGTCGTGCCCAGGCGGTTTAATTCCGAAAACAAATGCAGCAGCCGTTCCCCGATGACCTCGTCCACATTGCCGGTCGGCTCGTCGGCCAGCAGCAAGTCGGGTTTTGTCACCACGGCGCGTGCGATGGCAACGCGTTGCTGTTCGCCGCCCGAAAGCATCGGCGGATATTTGTCCGTTTTTGCGCCGAGTCCTATCCAGTCGATAAGCGCGCGCACATCTTCGCGATACTCCTGTTCACGCTGGCCGGCAATCACCCGCGGCAGTGCGACATTCTCGTAAACGCTGAGATGGTCCAGCAGCCGAAAGTCCTGAAACACCATCCCGATGCGCCTGCGCAGCGTTACCAGGCGGGAACGTTTGGCATTGTGAACGGGGTTGTCGAACAAAAACATCTCGCCGCCGGAAGGACGAAGCGAGAGAAACAAAAGCTTCAGCAGGGAGCTCTTGCCCGCGCCGGACGCTCCCACGACAAAATGAAAGGATCCCTCCGGCACGGCGAAGTTAACCCCGTGCAAGACATCCGCATCCCCGCCGTAGCGTACGCTTACATTTTCGAGGCGTAGCACGTCCCTTTCTTGCATGCGCGGTTCAGGGCGTTATTGCGGGTGCACTGGAGCGCAACAACCGCTCGAAATATTTCAGCTCTTCGGACGGACGCCACGATTCCCCCATCCGGCGCAGCAATTCGCCGCGCAGTTCCCGGGCGCGCTGCGGGTCAAAGTCCTCGGGCACGATGTCGTCATCGGTTCTGCCCGGGTTGTCGGGCATGTTGCGTCCGAGCGGGTCGTGGTTGTTTCCCGCCCGGCCGCGCTTGCCCGGCCCGTCGCGCCCCGATGCCATTCCGCCGCTGCCGCGCCTGCGAAGCTCGTCGCGAGCCTCCTGCAGGCGTTCCAGGGCATCGGCCTGCGCACGCAGGCCTTCGCCCGATGCGCCGCGTCCGAGCCCCTCGGCCGCTTCGCCCATGGATTCCTGGCCTTGCTGGAGCGATTCCGGAGGTGCAACGCCTCCCTGGGTCAGATTCTCGAGGATCTCGTTCAATTGCGAACGCAGCTGCTCTTGCAACTCCTGCAGTTCGCGCGCGGTGTCCGCGGGAAGTTCCGTGTTGTCCCCGCAAACCTCTCCGATGGGACAAGCGCGCAATTGCTCCTGGAAGGTTTGATCGAGTAGACGCTGCTGCTGGCGTTCCAGTCCGCGCAACTCTCCAAGCGCCTCCCCGATGGCTTGGTCTTCCGGCGTCATCGCTTGCGACGAAGATCCGAACTGAAGGTTTTCAAGGATTTCTTCCAGGTTCGAAAGAATGTCTTGCGCTTCTTCATAAGCGCCGACGGAGGAAAACTCCGCGATTTGCTGGAGCATTTTGGAGAGTTGGTCGGCGTTGATGGTTTCGAGTGCTTCCTCCCGCGTGGCATTTCCCTTTTCGATATTGTCGCGCGCCTGCTGGGAGAGATATTGTTCCAGGGCTTGTCTGAACTTCTCGAGGAGTTCGCGGATTTCGCCTTCGGGGGCTTTTTCGGCAATGGCCTTTTCAAGGGCTTCGCGCGCCTGTTTCATTTGCTCCTCGAGATCCGGAAGCTCGCCGCTTTCGGCCCGCAACGCCATGTGCCAGAGAAGCGCCCGAACCTCTTCCACCGACTCCGGCTCCGTCCCGCCGAGGCGTAATTTCCAATAAGCGGTGCGCAAATGCAGGTAGTCGGTTGCGCTGAGTTCGTATTTCTCCGGACCGATTGCAAAAGCGTCCAGCATTTGGGCGACCCATTCGATCTCGCCGGGTCTCAGTATCAGGTTGCGCCGCAGTTCCATGAAGGCGCGCGCAAGGAGCGATTCGAATCCGATTTCGGGGAGGGTAAGGTGGACGGCCTGAGAGTAGCCGGTTTGTCCGGCCTCGTCTTTTGCAACGAGGGTGAGACGCACGGGCAGTCCCGCCCACGGATGCGCGGTGAGGTCGTGATAAGCGCGCGCGGACTCCTCCCCGAAGGACGGGCTCAGCGGCAGCAGTATGCGTGCGGGCGGAACGCTCGGAGGTTTTCCTTCGAGCCGGGAGATTTCCTGGTTGGACGGGAGCCGGGGGTCGAGTTCAACGCGCGCGTGCGCGGATGCGACCGCATAGTCGTCCTGCGTGATGTATTCGATGCGGAGGCTTCCGAGTTGCGTGTATGCAATGGGAGATACGAGCGTGATGCTCGGGGGCTGGTCGTGCAGGATTGTGAAGTTCCAGCGCGCGGGCTCTTCCATTCCCGTCGCGAGCAGTTCGACCTCGCTTTCGGCATCAAGGATGGAGCGGTGCTCCAAACTGCCCGTTGAAAGAGTCTCAAAAGCCGTGAGCGTTTCTTCCTCCGCAGCCGCTTCTTCGTTTGCGACCTCCTCCCCGGTTGCAGCCGCTTTCCCGGTTGCAGTCACCTTCCCGTCCGCAAGCGCTTTCCCGTCCGCAAGCGCCTTCCCGGTTGCGGGTAAATCTTCGTCTTCCTCGCGCAGGACATGCAGGGATGCGTCCTCGTCCCCCTCGATTCGGATAACGAGTTCGCTGCCTTCGGGAACTTCCATCGTTACGGTCTTTCCCGCGGACATTGCGGGGTAGAGGGGTGCGCGTCCGGTGTATGCGGGAGGCGTAACCCATATTTCGATGCTGGACGCAGATGCGGTTCCGTCCAACGCAAAAGGCGAGAGCGCGTTCCAGAGGCGCTCGAGGGGCTGTGCGGTAACACCCAGCGCGGCGAGCGCCAAAACCAATGCGCCGACGCGAAGCGCATAAGCGTCCCGCGAGACCAATCCTGCGCGCACGGCCCCGATTCGCAATGCCCCCGCGCGCAGCGCCCGGTTCAGTTGCGATGTCTGCCATTCCCGGTGAGCCTGCCACAAGCCGTTGTCGGCATTGACCACAGGGACATCCTCGGCTTCACGCAGGGGACGATGTGCAAGGGCGTTTTCCTCTTCAAGACGCCGCGCCCGGGCATTGGCTCCGGGAAAACGAAAGCGCGACAGTCCGCCCTCGGCAAAAAACAGACTTGCCAGAAACGCGGCAAGGAATCCCGCCAGCAAAGCAACATGCAATGCCGTCGGCAGAAGTTCGAAAAGGCCGCTCAAGGAGACCGCGATGAATAGCAGCAACAGGCTTACCGGCATCCACAACCCGGTACGCATGCGCTCGAAGAATACAACCCATCCGGCCCGAAACAGCGCAAGCCGCAAAGACCATTTTAGTATCTTGGGAATATCGGACGGTTTTTGTTTCACGCGGGTTACTCGCCTTCCAAAGGGTCACTTAGCAGAGTCTTCATCAAGCCATTCCGGGATGCGCTCGGGCTTGAGCATCTCCTCATAGTCGGGACGTTGGTAGACCGCCGACATCTTCGAACCCGAAACCATCACTTCCGGCACTCTGGGACGACTATTATACATCGATGCGAGTGATGCGCCATAAGCGCCGGTTTGTAAAATTGCCAATAATTCACCGCTCGCAAGCGGGGGCATCGGCATATCCCGCGCGAGCGTGTCGCTGGTTTCGCAAATGGGGCCGACAACCTCGGCAGGGGTGAGGGGGGCATCCGTGCGCTTCACCGGAACAATGTCGTGGTGTGCGTCATAAAGGGCAGGGCGCATCAAATCATTCATGCCGGCATCAACGATCAGGAAACGCTTGGTGCCGCTGTGCTTCTCCTGCAACAGACGCGTCAGCAGCACGCCGGCATCGGCAACAAGGGCGCGTCCCGGCTCCAACAGCAGACGATAGGGCAATGCGCCGAAGTGCTTGCGAATGGTGTTTGCATAATCTTCGAGTTTTAGCTTTGAGCGCGCATCGCCGTCTTCGTAAGTCGCGCCGAGACCGCCGCCGAGATCCAGTGTTTGCAGCGGGAAACCCTTGGAGCGCATCTCTTCGGCGAGCGCGGCAAGACGTTCAAAAGCGCTGTCAAAAGGCGAGGGGGTGA
>JAPOUU010000076.1 GCA_026708505.1 Hyphomicrobiales bacterium
AGGGCTGCTCGACAAGATAGGTGGCGTTTTCCGAAACATTGATCAGGCGCGCCTTAGCGCCGTCTTCCAAAGGCCACAGATGCAGAGAATCATTCGCCAGCCGGCATAACCGTTCAAGTGTCTGCTCATAGGTGGTATTCATGAACTTGCAAATCCTCTTGGTTTTGGGCGCAAAACGCCCTATCCTGTTCCCGACTTCGCAAAAAAGCAAGCCTCCCCATGTCGAACAAACCCAACCTTAGTGTCAATCTTAACAAAGTCGCGCTGCTTCGAAATTCCCGCGGCGGCGATGCGCCCGATATGCTGGCGGCAGCCGCGCTTGTGGTCGCGGAGGGTGTGGACGGCCTTACGGTTCACCCCCGCGAGGATGAACGCCACATCACGCCCGACGACGTGGTCGTGCTGTCGCGACTGGAGGCAATTCGCACCGGTGCGCTGGAATACAACATTGAGGGGGACATGCGCCCGGAGTTGGTGGATTTGATCGAAACAATCCTGCCGACGCAATACACGATTGTGCCGGTTCTCCCGGGCGAAATAACCTCGGACAGGGGCTGGCGCCCGCACGACGACCACGAGCGGCTGCATTCGATTGCAAAGAAGCTGCGGCCGCGCATCCGGATTGCGGTGTTTTGCGATCCCGACAAGGATTCGGTGGATTTGGCCGCCCGGGCGGGCATTGACGCCGTGGAGATTTACACGGGGATTTACGCGCACCAGGAGATTGGAAGCGCCGATGCAGAACGCGCCATTGAGGACATCGCCACAGCCGCCGAGCACGCCCGAAGCCTGGGGCTTCGCGTTCACGGCGGGCACGATCTCACGCTGGAGAATTTACCGCCGTTATTGCAGGCGGTTGAATTTAACGAGCTCTCCATCGGCCACCACATCGCCTCGACCGCCCTGTTGCGGGGGCTTGGCTCAACCGTGCGCGACTACCTTGCCTGCGTGAAGCGCTAGGCGCGCGCCTCGGGACGGGAAACAAGCCACTCGCGCGGGCCGGGTTGAACCACTTGTGCGCGGCAGCGGCATCGATATTAACGCCGCGCCCGAGGCAATATTTCATGCCTTCTTGATACAAAAAGTCCGTGCTGATTCGCATGTTCGCGCCCTTTCCCAGTTCTTTGCCGGTTTGGACAAAGAGCAGGCGGGCACGGCTAAGGGGCGTTAAGGGGCCCGTGATTAATCCCAGTCGCTTCCGAGGGCGTATCCGCGTTTCACGGCGGGACGCGCCTCAATGCGCTCAAACCACCGCTTCAGGGCGGGAAATTTGGACAATTGCTGCCCTTGAAACCGCCAGGAGGCAACCCACCCCCAGCATGCCATGTCCGCGATGGAGTATCGTCCGGCGAGATAATCGCGCCCGCGCAACCGCTTGTTCATGACGCCGTAGAGCCGGGTGACCTCTTCGGTATACCGTTTAATTGCGTAGGGAACCTTGCGCGGTGCGAATCGACGAAAGTGGTGGGCTTGTCCCGCCATGGGACCGAGTCCCCCCATCTGCCAGAAGAGCCACTCTTCGACTTCGATGCGCTGGCGTTCGGATTGGGGATAAAACTGTCCGGTCTTTCGACCGAGATATTGGAGAATCGCTCCCGATTCGAACACGCTGACCGGTTTGCCGCCGGGGCCGTGCGGGTCAATGATCGCGGGGATTCGGTTGTTGGGGGAGACTTTTAGGAACTTGGGAGCAAATTGCGCTCCCGCGCGAATATCAATCGGTACGACTTCATAAGGCAGCCTGCACTCTTCGAGCATGATGGAAATCTTGCGCCCATTGGGTGTCGGCCAGAAGTAGAGCCTGATAGGTTTACGCGCGGGAGCGGCAACTGCGGACCTCGGCATGGAGGGAGCCATGTAAACATCCGGGCTCAGGCCCGAGTGTCAACGCTCCGAGGTCCTATTGAGAACATCCGACGAAGCTTACTTCCGCTTGGCGCGGCGCTTCGTGGTTTTTCTCTTTGCTGCGGGGCGTTTCCGCTTGGCGGTCGTCTTCCGCTTCGCGGTCTTCTTCCGCTTGGCGGCAGGACGCTTCCGTTTGGCAGTCGTCTTCCGCTTCGCGGTTTTCTTCCGCTTGGTAGCAGTCTTCTTCCGCTTGGCGGTCGTTTTCCGCTTCGTAGCGGTTTTCTTCCGCTTCGTAGCAGTCTTCTTCCGCTTCGCGGCAGGACGCTTCCGCTTGGCGGTCGTCTTACGCTTTGCAGTTGTCTTGCGTTTGGTTGTCGTCTTGCGCTTGGCAGGACGACGCTTCGCCGCCGACTTCTTTCGAGCAGGCGACTTTCTCTTCGTTGTTTTTTTCTTGGTTGCCATTTTTCTTGAACCTCTTGTTGTATATGTTTTTTGTTTCTCCTTGCATTTGCGAGTCGAGAAATGATTCGATGCAAATGCGCGTTGATAATACAACATCTTTAAAAAAATCAAACAAAGAATTTACTTAAAAGAGATTCGCGGAAAAATTTTTTCCAAGTGATTCGTTTAATTTCGAAGAACAAAAAGCCAAAAACAGAGTCGAAAAAAGAATCGCGGCGGTGTTTACGGCTTCAATTTCTTTTGGAAAAGCTCGCTTACAATCGTCGGATTAGCTTGATTCTTACTAGCTTTTAAGGCTTGTCCGACAAACCAGCCGATCAGTTGGGGTTTGTCGCGCGCCTGCTCGACCTTGTCGGGGTTGGCGGCAATGACATCATCAACATACTTCTCAAGAATGTTGATGTCGGAGATTTGTTTCCAATTTTTTTCTTCGATAATTTTGCTTGGAGGCGTGCCTGATTCGAACATAATTGCAAAAACTTCCTTTGCGATTCGCCCGGAGATGTCTCCTTCGTGGATAAGGTCGACAAGTTCGCCGAGAGATTCGGAAGTGATTTTTGATTCGTTGATTGATTGCTTTGATTTGTTGAGCGCGGCGAAAAAATCGCCCGTAACCCAGTTAGAGACTAGCTTTGCGTCCCGTCCCTGCGCAACCCGTTCAAAGAAATCAGCGTTGTCGCGGTTGGCCGTCAGGACGTCCGCATCATACGGATCGAGTTTGTATTGCCGAATCAGTCGCGTTCTTTTGTCCTGCGGAAGCTCCGGGAGATTCGTTTTAATCGAATCGACCCACTCTTGCGTCAAACAAAGCGGAGGCAGGTCGGGGTCCGGAAAGTATCGATAATCGTGGGCTTCTTCCTTTGAACGCATCGAGCGTGTTTCCCCGGTGTGAATGTCGAAGAGTCTGGTTTCCTGCGTGACAGATTCGCCGGCTTCAAGTAATTCGACCTGCCGGGCGGCTTCGAATTCGATGGCTTGCCCGATGAACCGGAAGGAGTTGAGATTTTTGATTTCACAGCGCGTACCGAGTTCTTCGCCGGGGCGGCGCATGGAGAGATTCACGTCCGCACGCAAGGAGCCCTCATCCATATTTCCGTCGCAAACCGCCAGGTAACGGAGCAAAAGGCGCAATTCCCGGACATACGCCTGCGCCTGCGCGGCGGAGCGCATATCGGGGTGCGAGACAATCTCCATAAGGGCGATGCCGCTGCGGTTGAGGTCGACCAGGCTGACGTCCCCGGTTTCATGCATGCTTTTTCCGGCATCCTGCTCGAGGTGGAGCCGCTCGATTCGCACGGTCATCTCTTCACCGCCTTCGGGGCGAATCACTAACTTGCCGCCCGAAACGAGCGGATGGAGATATTGCGAGATTTGGTAGCCCTGCGGCAAGTCCGGATAGAAATAATTTTTGCGCTCAAAAACGGAGATCAGGTTGATTCGCCCGTGCAGGCCGAGACCCGCGCGAACACCCTGCTCGACGCAGAATCGGTTGAGAACGGGAAGCATCCCGGGCATCGCGGCGTCCACAAGGG
>JAPOUU010000097.1 GCA_026708505.1 Hyphomicrobiales bacterium
AAGCCTGCAAAATCACGACGATGACGTCTCGCTCGGCCGGCGCGCGAGCGTGGGACTGGCGTTCCGGTTCTCCCTTCCCGGCCTCAAGGGGAAAAGTTACGGCGACAGCGGGAGAGTCTTGAGCTTGTATAAACCCGTCCATCGGGAGAAGAGGATTCTCTACGAGGAGCGGGAAGCGAATTCGCCCGTTCAACTGACGCCCGTAGACGAGAGCGGACAGCCGCTGACACGGACCTCAACCATCGAAGAGGGCAATACGGTGACGATTGCCGGGGAGTTGGAGGCGCTGCCCGAGCCGGCGATGCTGGAACTTGTCATTGACGAAGATGCTTCCTCTGCGGATTTGGGGGCCGACTTCAGCTACGGGCACGAGGTTTATGTGCTGGATGAGGCAACGGGACAACAGAGCGCGCCGGGCACTGTAACCGACTGTCCCGAGGCAAGGTGCCAAATGATGATTCCCGCGGGAGTGACCAGGTTCGATGTTGAAATTGAAATTCTCACGGACACTGCGGAAAAGGAAGCCCCCGAGGAGATTGTTTTGCAAGTCCATGTTCCCGAGGAGCATCAGCGTGCAATTCGGGACGGGGAAACAACGGTGACAATACGGGCGCACGGCAACGAGATCGGGTTTGCCGCGGATGCGGTAGCAACGCTTATGGAGAACAACGAAACGGACGGAGTCCAAGTGCTCGTTAACATTGACGAGCCTTCCCCCGTGCCGATTACATTGGACGTTGCCACAAGCGGAACGGCGACGGAAGGAACGGATTACGATATTTCCACCAGAAGCCTGGAGATACCGGCAAACGCCTCAAGTGCCTCCCTGACGCTGTGGGGCAACGACAATAACGAAGGCGAGGGCTCCAAGACGATAACGCTAACGCTTTCGGGCGACCTGCCGGAGGGGTGGGCGATTACCGACGGCGAACACACGGTGACCCTCCAGGACGATGATTTGGCCATCTTCTTCACAAGCGCCACAACGACCAGGGTGGAAGAGCCCGGGACCGGTAGTAATGCAACTGTCACGGTCGCGGTCGGCATCACCCAGCCGCCCACCGCGAACATCACCGTAAGGGTTGAAGCCGGAGGAACGGGGGAAACCGCTTCTCCGGGCAGCAGCTTGGATTACACCTTTACAGGAATGAATTTTACCTTCGGCACGAACGACCACGCGGACAAAACCGCCACCTTTTCCGTTCACCCCGACAACATGGCAGAGCCGGATGAAACCATCGTTCTCACGCTTGCCGATGTGGGAGGATCTGTGGCGGCGGAGCCCAGCGGCTTCTCGCTCGGCTTGCCTCACACGATTACAATTCCCACGAATGATAACACCGTCGGGTTCGCATCGAATGCGGTAACAACGCTTGCGGAAAACAACGTAACAACGGGAGTTGAGGTGTCCATCAGTATTGACCGGCCTTCGCCCGTGCCGATTACATTGAACGTTGCCACAAGCGGAACGGCGACGGACACGGGGACAAATCCTGATTACAGCATTTCCACGAAAAGCCTGGAGATACCGGCAAACGCCTCAAGTGCCTCCCTGACACTGAAGAGCATCGACAACCGTGTCGGCGGGGGAAACAAGAGCATCATTCTGAGGCTCTCGGGCAATCTGCCGGAGGGTTGGGCGATTACCGATGATGAACACACGGTGACCATCCAAGACGATGACCTTTCCATCGGCTTCGCAGAAGCCTCTGAGACTATTGACGAACCCGCCAGCGATACCGACTACACCGTTGATATTACAATCAGCCAAGCACCGGCCACCACCCCTGTCACTTTGCAAATCTCGAGAGCCGCCGTAAGCACGACCGATATGAGCGGCAGCGACGTTACTTTTTCTCCGTCCAGCGTAACTTTCATGCCGGGCGGTTCCACATCGGAGACCGTCACGCTAAACGTCAAACACGACACCGTTCCGGAGGATGCCGAGTTTATCGAACTTGAGCTTGGTGATAGCGGCAACACCCGGATGAGTGGCGGCAACATGTTTCCTTTTGGAATACAGAAGTATCGCCTCAACATCAATGCCAGCGATACACACACGGTAAGTATCAGCGCGGGCAATCATCAGACTGAAGGAGGCCCGGTTAGGAGACCTGAAATCGTGGTTAGTCCCGCATTCTCCCAAAACCTCAAGGTTAATGTTAAGGTCTCCGACGACAGCACGGCGGACCCTGGCGATGATTACACGGATAACATCCCCTCAAGCGTAACCATCCTCCCCAACAATTCCGGTTGGAATATAAACGTTGATGTCATTGACGATGGCGACGATGAAATAACGGAAACCGTCATCCTTGAGATTGAGGAACCTTCGGGGGCGGACGAATGGCCGCCAGGCGTGATTCTCGACCAAAGCATGGCCAGGCATGTCTTCTCTATCTTCGACAACGATGTTCCCGCAAACACCATAGGTTTTAATACGGTTCTTAGTGAAACCACCGCGATCGAGGGGGCAGGTGAGTTCAATACAGGTTCTGCCAATTTGGAATTAGAAGTCGCCCAAGGCTTGCCGTCGGCAGTGAGCGTCACTGTTACTATCAGCGGTGTTTCAAACCCGAACGACTATGTCTTCTATATCTTTCCACCTATGTCGGCTCCTGAAAGAAATCCAAATCCAAATAATGTCCTTTCTATCCCGATGGGAGCACGAAATTTCCCCTTTATCTTGGCGGCACCGGAGGATGCTGATACCAACAACGAAAATATCACTCTAACTCTATCATCCAGTAATCTTCCGTCGGGCTGGAGTTTCGGTTCGACGAACAGTCCTAACTCTTGGATGCTTGAGATTGAAGACAACGATTAGCAATGGAGAATCTTTCGTAGATTTCATCTTTCTGTAATGCGAATGGGCGGTGGGGGAATTTTGAAGGTCTCCTTCGAATTAAAAACTTGTATCTTCCCCCACCGTCTTTTCTTCAATTGCTTCCGCTCGCATCACCAAAGATGAAAGAAGCGAAATTATAAGAGCCCTTATTGACCGAGACAGAATCATCCCAAAAACGGCATTATTGAATCATTCGGTAATTGGGCGGTATCTTCGGCAATCAGTATCGGCCATAACACGAAATTCAAAATGGATCCGGCATTAATGGAACCTTGCGAACTGATTGAGAAATCCGATGGCTTATATGCAGGGTGGAGAATGATAACCGTTGTTGGGATTATTGTCTCGTCCCGCCAAAAGCACCCGTGACAGTTTCGGTATTGAAGAATCCACCGACTTCTGCATGCCCCGTACCATAAAAGCGTCCCTCGACTTGCTCGTTACCAGATCTCTCGAAAGCCCCGTCGGTCAGCGTCAAATCCTCATAAGTGATTGCCGACATACCTGATACCGCTTGGTTGTCTAGTCCACGCCAGTTATCAAACATCAAATCGACATTCGTATCTGCGAAGTTAACGGTAATCTCAGCATCACCCAGTATGAAAGTTCTATCGGCTTTTATCGAAGCGACAGCAGAACCTTCCCATGTTGCCGATCCTCCTGCTGCACTTGGGTTATCCGTAGCGGGGACACCTACAGCATAGGAAACAAATCGATATTGTGGACTGGTGTTTCCAATCGCTATTTGCGTAGTTCCAAAAACACTACCATCCATCCATCCTGCGAATGTTTGGAATTCAAGTTCACTACCTGCGAACGTTGCTGTTAAGTTACCTCTTGCGAGTGTAACATCAC
>JAPOUU010000016.1:0-9190 GCA_026708505.1 Hyphomicrobiales bacterium
GCCTCGGCTCTTTGGTTCTTCTGAGTGTTGCCCGTCTGGAACCGGGGCAAATAACCGACGCTTTTGAAGCAGTGTAAAGCGTACGGTGTGCATCGAGCCTCCTTTGATATCCGTCTGCATGACGATGGTCCCGGCAGACATGCCGCTCTGAAGGCGATCGCGGCGGACCAAGTTTCGGGGAAGGGCAGCCGTGCCGAAGGATTGTTCGCTAAGCCACGCGCCCCCCGCCTCGAGGATTCGGTCTGCGAGTGCTTTGTTCCTTTTCGGATAGACGGTCTCCAGTCCGTTAGCCAGAACGGCAACCGTGTGTCCTTTGGTGTCGAGAGTCGTCTGATGGGCGATCGTATCAACGCCGATTGCGAGCCCGCTGACGATGCTCCAGCCGTTTTCGACCAGGTGCGCAGTAATTCTCTGCGTGGCTAGTTCCCCAAATCGGGAGGGCTCTCGAGTTCCGATGCAGGCAACGTAACGACGGCCGGGAGGCAGTTTTCCTTTCACATAGAGGACGGGCGGACGATCCGGAATCTCCCGGAGCCACACGGGATATTCATCATCAACCGCCGTCAGCACGCGAACCGAATGCTCATCCGCTTGGTCAAGAATCCGGAGAGCGTGAGCACGCGCACCCTCCCAGGCATGCTCGTCACGGAGAAGACTACGGACGCCGTCCGAAACAACTTCGGCGAGGTGCTGCGGGGATGCATCACGCACATCTCCCAAAGTCGCAAATCGTGCAGCAATCCGCTCTGCCG
Source organism: Hyphomicrobiales bacterium (assembly GCA_026708505.1). Classification (GTDB taxonomy): domain Bacteria; phylum Pseudomonadota; class Alphaproteobacteria; order JAPOUT01; family JAPOUT01; genus JAPOUT01. The sequence continues at coordinate 753 of JAPOUU010000016.1, forward strand.
CTTGCGGGCCAATGCCGCGAAGGGCAAGCAATGTGAGAAGGCCTTCGGCGCTGTCGCATCTGGTATCGAGTTTCATCGTTCCGGCAATATTGCTTGGCTTGGCAGGCGTTCTATTCGCCTTCGCTTCCCGAGCCAATCTGCTTCTTGTGTTTCTTCTCGAGAGCTTTGACTTGTTTGTCAAAGTCCGACTCTATTTTTTGTTTTTTGTTAAACTCCTCGTATTCGGCAAAGGCTTTTTCTTCCGCTTGTTTGCGGGTGACTTTGCCGTATCCCTCCAGCACTTGGTACTCGTTGAATTCAAGGAATTTGTTTACGCTGTCGGCAAAACCTTCCATGGTAAAGTTGCTGCGTCGCTTAATAATGCCCTCAATGTAATCAAAGAAGGCAGGCACAATACGTTCCAGACGGCGTATTTCGTCTTCGGACAAGTAGTTCCTTCCAATGGCGGCGTCGGTTCTCAAAACACGGCCATCGGGAGCATTCTTAAACGTCATCATCCCCATCAGCGGCTTGTCACTATCGGCGGAGTGATAAATTTTTTCCGAGGATGTCTGCCCTGTGATGGCATAATGGAATTTATCCTGCACATGGGCATAAAACAGTTTGGCTGTTTCAGAGGTCGGATCGTAATCAATGCTGCACTCCGCAAAAATGTCGGTAATTTGTTGATAGATGCGGCGTTCGCTGGCGCGAATGGAGCGAACGCGTTCCAATAACTCCTCAAAGTAATCTTTGCCGAAGTGGCGACCGTTTTTCAGGCGCTCGTCATCCATAGCAAAGCCTTTGATGATGTATTCTTTGAGCATTCGGGTCGCCCAGATGCGGAATTGCGTAGCTTGGGCGGAATTAACGCGGTAGCCCACCGAGATAACGGCATCAAGATTGTAATATTTGACGGAACGGGTCTGGGTTTTCCGGGGGATTGCACCATGTTGCGTGGCATGTGCAATTTCTGCACATACCACATTTTCATCCAGCTCTTCGGATTCAAATATATTTTTCAAATGGCGGCCGATGCCGGTTCTGTTTACACCAAACAAGTCCGCCATGCGTTGTTGCGTAAGCCAGATTGTCTCATCGTTCAGGATAACCTCAACTTTCACACCGCCGCCCGGAGCCGTGTAAAGCAGAAATTCCGTAGCTTCATCTTGGATGGCCGGGCTTTGTGATTTATTCTTGCTCATGCTGCCGCCTACTTAAGAAGATTAACCGTCTTGCCGCGCAACTTGTAAATTGGCGAGAGTGCTACCGGTTCCGGCACATTGAGATTCGGCCGGGTTTTCTTCTTCGGTGTGGCATTCCCGATTAACAAAAGATACGGGTGCCTGCTTTCATTCAGATGAAGTATTTTATGCGTGGTCATGTTTATTTGTGCTCCATTTCAATTATGCCGGAATCTTACGAAATTTCAAGCGAAATATCAAGTTTTTTGCAGTTCTACCGGGCACTTACGCGACATCCCGTATTTCCTATGAATGCCAAAGTGTTATACAAGAAAGGCTCGTTATCCCGATTGCAAAATTGTTCGTGGTGCGGGAGGTACTGTGATTTTGTAGCCTTGCGAATGCCATGAGAGAATGCCTTATGAATACGAATCCTCAAAATATCGCCGTCATTGGTGCTTCCGGTGCAATTGGAAGCGCTTTCACAAAACTCTTGTCTGAAAAATATCCAAGTGCCGGCTTGCATGCTTTTTCCCGCGGCGGCGAGCATCGCATTGATTACGACAGCGAAGAATCATTTGCCGCGGCCGCGGATACGGCCTCAAAGGACGGGCCGCTCGATATGGTCATTGTTGCCAACGGGATGCTGCAGGACGGCGACATCATTCCTGAAAAATCACTTCGGGAATTATCGGCGGAAAAGTTTCAGCGAGTGTTCGAGGTGAATACGATCACTCCCGCTCTCGTCGCAAAATACTTCTTGCCGAAATTAAACAAAAATCAAACATCCGTATTTGCCGTGCTCTCCGCGCGGGTTGGCAGCATTTCTGATAACCGGCTTGGTGGATGGTATGCTTATCGGGCGTCCAAAGCGGCACTTAACATGATTATAAAAAATGCCGCGATTGAAGTTGCCAAACGCAACAAGCAGGCAATCATTGTCGGTCTGCATCCCGGCACGGTGGATAGCGATTTATCAAAACCGTTTCAAGGGAATGTGCCGGAGGATAAGTTGTTTACGCCTGAATACTCTGTGCAAAAATTGCTGCGTGTTTTGGAAGAGCGGACACCGGCCCACAGCGGCAAATGCTTTGCCTGGGACGGTGAGGAAATTCTGCCGTGAGCAGGCATGGGCGCGACGGCGGCGAGGCTGTCAAAACGGCGTGATGCGGCAAGGGCTTCCCCGCAACTCGCGTTTATGATCCCGTTCGGCAAGGTTTTGAGCGTCCGTCTCGCCCGGATGCGGAGTGCGCGAGCCGGGCAAAATGGACGCGGCAGCCCGCCGGGACGACGGCATCGAAATTGCAATATTGGTCGAATCGGGTCCGGATTTTCCTCGGAATTGCGCCGTTTTTCGTGGTATGTGCGTTTTCCGCACATGCCACTTTTTCATCCGATTCTCCGGGTTCAAATACATTCTTCAAACGACCGTCGGCGTCGATTCGGGTCGATTCGATCTGCGCCAAACGAGTCGGCCATACGTTGTCGCGCAAGCCGGATTGTCCCGTTGTTTCAGGCAGCCCCGGCCATCACGCCGCCGCCCGGAGCCGTGTAAACAGAAGCCCCTGCCTCGTCCTGAATGGCCGGGCTTTGCGACTGATCCCCGCCCGTGTTGCCGTGTCCTTCGAGCAGGTCACAACCATTTTACTGCGCAGCCCGCAAAATGACGGCAGCGGAATTGCCTCTGCAATCGATTCGTGGTATAACCCAATCTGGTTTAGCAGACCAGACGCACGGAAGGCGACCCTTGTCGGGTTGCCCATGAATACAACACCGGAAACGGAAATAAATGGGACAACTTTCGTGGTTGGTCTGCTAGCGACCCGGCGCCTGGCCGGGAATCTGTGAATCAACGGAGGAGGTCCTTATCCGAGGTGAACAATTTTTTTCTTTTTTTCCGCTAAGTGGGATTTCTTACCATTCTCTACGCTAACTCCTCCTCCTATGTAAGGTTTGGGCGGCGAGGGATGCAGGAGGTTTACCAAAACTCTACGATACTACCTCCGGCACTCCCTCGCCGTTCCCAATTTTAGCAGAACATTGTAACAGTTTTGAGTTACAAAATTTTAATAGTCACGAGAAAGAACGCAAAACGAGAAAGAGCAAGCGCCAGCGACAAGGATCCAACGTTGTCTCCAAACAAAATTAACAATCTTCGCCGCTTGTCCTTGCACGGCCATACAAGGTATACTTGTTAATCCTTAAATGGATGTAAGGTGAGAACGGCCCGGACATCGGGACTGTCAGGGGCGTTATCGGGCCGGGGATGTTTCCGCCTGAATCCGGGCGAGCCGTTTTAAGTTTCAGTTTGTGAGTGCGCAACGGTAAGTTGCCGAAACAACATCAAAGGGATACATCGCCATGACAAAAAAGATCGCCATACATTGGTTTCGCCAGGACTTAAGGCTGTCGGATAATCCGGCACTAAGGCAGGCGGGCAAACACAAACGCATTCTGCCGATTTACATTTTGGAGGACGGGGATGCGGGAAAACATGCCATGGGCGGTGCAAGCCGTTGGTGGCTGCATCATTCGTTAAACGCACTTAACAAATCCTTGAACGGAAAACTTTCCGTCTATCGGGGCAATCCGCAGCGCATCTTCGATGACATTCTCGCGCGCTTTGATGTTGAGGCCGTTTATTGGAACCGGTGTTACGAACCGTGGCGCCTCAATCGTGACAAAAAGATTAAAAAGCGTCTTAGGGAAAAAGAAATAGCCGTGCATGTCTCTAACGGTTCGCTGCTCTGGGAGCCTTGGGATATTGAAACAGGAAGCGGCACGCCGTACAGGGTGTTTACGCCGTTTTATCGCAAAGGCTGCCTCCAGGCGGAATCGCCGCGCGTTCCGCTTTCAAAGCCCAGGGGCGCAAACTATCTTCTCGACCGAGAGGGGACGGGGATAGACGCGCTTGAACTGCTGCCGGAGACGGGCTGGGATTCCAAGCTTGAGCCGCATTGGAAGATTGGCGAGGAAAGCGCGCGCCGTCGCCTTAAGGCATTCATCGGTGCAGGGCTGTCTTCCTACAAGGACGGGCGTGATTTACCCGCGGAGCCGTATGTGTCGCGTCTTTCCCCCCATCTGCATTTCGGCGAGATGTCCCCCAACCAAATTTGGCATGCGGTGCGGCAAACGGGAAGCAACAAGGGGTATGTCGATAAATTCTCCAGCGAAATGGCCTGGCGGGAATTTTCCTACAGCCTGCTCTATTACAATCCGGAATTGCCGCGCAAAAACCTGCAGGAAAAATTCGACCGCTTTCCGTGGCAGAACAACAGAAGGTATTTAAGGGCATGGCAAAAAGGGCAAACCGGCGTGCCCGTGGTAGATGCCGGCATGCGCGAGCTCCGGCAAACGGGCTATATGCATAACCGTGTGCGCATGATTGTCGGTTCTTTCTTGGTGAAAAATCTGCTCTTGCACTGGCATCATGGCGAACGCTGGTTCTGGGACAATCTGGTGGATGCCGATTTGGCCAATAACAGCGCCAACTGGCAATGGATTGCCGGTTGCGGAGCGGATGCTGCGGCATCGCCTTATTTCCGCATCTTTAATCCCGTGCGGCAGGGGCAGAGATTTGATCCCGAAGGCCGCTACGTGCGCAAATACGTTCCCGAAATCGCCGCGTTGCCGGACAGGTATCTGTTCAATCCATGGGAGGCGCCCAAGTCCCTTCTGGAAGACGCCGGCATCGAGTTGGGAAGGACGTATCCGAAACCCGTCGTTGATCTCAAACGATCGCGGGAAGCCGCGCTTAAGGCGTTTCGATCTTTGCGGCAAAGGGGGTCATGAGCGGCTAAAAGAAGACGGCGGCGTTTTTTTTCAAGACACGGGTTTTTTCGAGACATGAGTTTGCCCGAAGCGTTGCCCGAAGCGTTGGACAAAACGTTCAACGAACCACGGCAACGAAACGCGGCAACGAAACGCGGCAACGAAACGCTCCCATGATTTCCGGTCTTTCTTGATTCTCCGGAAGCGGGGTTTTCCGCCGCTCCCGGATATTCCCGACAGCGACGGGGCATGATTCAGCTATTGTTCAATTCCCGTGCTTCATGCTCCGCCTTCTCCCGATTTCCTTAACAGTTTTCTCTTTGACCGATATTTGTAAATGCAATAAAATCGCTCCGTAAAATGATTTTTTATGCCCCAAGGAGATTTTTTAAATGAACTTGTTTCGTCCTGCCGTTTTTGCATTGTCCATGGCTTTAATGATTCCTCTCGGGGCTTCGGCAACGGCAACCACGAATTATTTCCATCCCCCGTTTTCGGTAACCGACGGCCGCACGCTGGACCTTCGGGAGACCGGCTCCCGGATGGTCGTTGAGACCGTTGAGAACGCTGTGAAAGAGGGCGGCGAGGAGCTGCTTGGAGAGGGATTTCAGTTGGGCTCTTCATTGAACTGGGTTTTTGGAGAAACAATGGAAGGCGAGATCGATGCGGTCGTGCCTTTGTGGAGCAGGGACGGGCAGGTCGTTTTCACCCAGCCGGGGATGGTGTTTTGGACGGGGCCCGAGGAGGAGGAGCGTGCGGACGGGAATCTCGGCCTGGTTTACCGGGCGCCCGTCGGTTTCAGAGCCATCGGCGGCGCGTCTATTTTCTATGACCACGACTTTCAAGTGGGCCATTCGCGCATTTCCCTCGGCGCCGACATACAGCGGGGATACCTTCAAGGATCGGCAAATTACTATCAACCGATCAGTGATGAAGAAAAAGGGCGCACCAATTACATTGAAGGTGCTTTGCGCGGCATGGACGCCCGCCTTGTATACGAAAGAAGCAAGCTGCGTGTAAGCGGCAACCTGGGGTATTGGCAATACGGAGAAATCGAAGGCAGCCAGGGCGATTGGGAGCTTTCTTACGGTTTGGAAGCGGGCGTTAGAATCAGGGAAGGGGTGTTTGTCGAAGCGGGATACCATGCGCACGACGATGCATCGATTGGAGGCCGTTTCGATCTGGGCGTGGCGCTCAAGTTTTCCCTGCCCGGCCTTGAGGGCGCGAGCTACGGAGACGGCTCCAGGTCCGCGAACTTGTATAAAATTGTCGAGCGGGAGAAGCGCATCCTTTATGAAGAGGCGTATGCGGGACCGGCTGCTGTTTCGTTTCGTGTTGTGCCGGAAGGCCAGACTTTCGTAGCGGACGATGTGCTGGATGCGGTGTTGACTTTAAGCAGGCCGCTCAAACAGGATGTCACGCTGAACCTGGTCTCTGAGGGAACGGCGGTGTATGGAGTCCCCCATGATTGGGATTGGTCCTACCGGGTTCCCGCCGGGGAAGGCAATCCCTTATCGTGCACTTCTCCCTGCCCGGTCACTTTTCCGGCGGGGCAAACCACCGCAGACATACGAATCCTCGCACTCTTTGGTTCCGATGGCAGAACAATAATCGCCGAAGTCGAAATCCCGCCGGAGAGCGAAAACCTCGTGGAACTTGGAGAGCAGACGAGGCTGGAGTTCACCATCCAATCGCGGCCGTCGGCGATGCTTTCCCTGAATTACGAGGGGCCCGCAACCGTTATGGACGATGCCGACCCCCTGCGGATGACGATTGAGTTGAACAACCCTCTCGATAATGATGTCGGGGTGCTTCTTTTCAGTGACAACACCACGACGGCCAAGTACGGGGCGGGGGAGTCCGGCGATGATGATTACTATGTTCGCTATATTTTTGTTCCAAGCGATGGAATGCCGGCCGAAACCTTTAACCGTTTGGCGAGCATGGCTTGTGAAACCATAACAAGCACGGACCACTGTCATATTATAATTCCGGCAGGACAAACCATCGTTGACGTGGAAGTCTCGATACTGCCGAACGGCCGACTCAACAGCATCGCCGAATCGACAAATGAAACGTTTAACTTAACCGTTCAGCGTGCTTCCGCGGTTTCACCCCTTGATGCAGGCACCCCCAACGTGAACATCACCATTAATAATTAAACCCGAACCGTCCGCAAAGGTTTTTGCCGCTTTTCGAAAATAGCGCGCACGGGCGGCGGGGGGATTCAAACGGACAACGCGAGAATTTAAAACGTACGACGGGAGAATTTGAAACTCCTTCTTTCTTTTCTTTCTCCCTTCTTTTTCCCCTCTTTTTCCCCTCTTTTTCCTTGCCCGTTCTCCGGCCGTCTTTTCCTTTCAAGCCGCGTTTCCGCGGCCGATGCGTTTGTCATCCCGCCTTTGCGACAAGCCAGTTGTACACCTTTTGCGATGCGGCCAGGAAATCGGTGTTTGATCCCCGAATGTAATAATTCCACGGACTCGAGGGACGCGCGTCGAAAGGCTCCACCAGCAATCCCCGGTCCTTGTAAGTCTGGGCAAGGTCAATGGGCAGAACCGTCGCGCCGGAACCGTTCGCGGCCAGCTCAAGGGCGATGTTGGAGGCGTTTGTTCGAATTGCGCCGACCAGATCAAGGTTGCTCAATGTAAGGGCGCGGGCGAAGTCCGTCCAATACTCCTGGCGCCCGGAGACAAGAATCTTGGGCAGGGCGGACAAGTCGTCGGGAACCTTCAGGGTTTCCGCCATCTCGGGAGTGCATAGAAGTGCTAGGCGTTCGCGCATCAGCAAGCGGGCGTTTTCCGGCTTGTCGGACGTGCGGCACATGAAGATTTCAACGTTCGTATCCGGATCGCCCGCCTTCTCCCAGACGGTGCCCTGCACGATAATGTCGATGTCGGGGTGCGCGGCGCGAAATTCCGCAATCTGCCGGGACACCCAGTTCTCCGCCAGGCTCATCGGCGCGGCAACCGTTACCGTTTTGTATTGCCGGTTGATTTGGACGGTTTCCGTGGCCGCGTCAATCATCACAAGCGCCTGGCGAAGCGTCGGAAGATACGCCTCGCCCGCTTCGGTGAGTTTCAGGCTGCGCGCGAATCGCACAAACAGATCGACCCCCAGATGCTTTTCCAGGGAACGGATGTGCATGCTGACCGCCGCCTGCGTCAGGCCCAGTTCTTCGGCGGCCTTGGTGAAACTGAGATGGCGCGCCGAGCATTCGAACGAGCGCACGAAATTCAAGGGCGGAGGGGTTTTAGAGGGCATTTTTGGGTCTTTAGGCAGATAACGGCAGGTTTGACATATATTTTTTTATGACAAGGCTGAAGAAATCTCAAGTGCGGATGTGCGCCAACAGGCATAATATCCATGCTGGAGATTGTGAAAAATGCCTGAAAGTCTTTCCATGCAACGCCGGAGCGGCGCCCCGGACAGTGCCCCGAACGGCACCCCGAACGGCACCCCGAACGGCACCCCGAACAACGCCCGTGTCGGCGCTCCGGAGAG
>JAPOUU010000016.1:9410-27280 GCA_026708505.1 Hyphomicrobiales bacterium
GCGGCCCAGCCGATGCAATCCGGTGCGATTGCCCGCGACGCGGCGGTGCGTCTTTATAACGCCGCCCGTGCGGAAGACCGGGCGACAATTCTGTTCGATGGTCGAAGCGCCAGCCGTCCCGGAGCCGCTTTTGCCGCCGCGACGCAAACGGACAATCTCGATGCGCACGACGGCTACAATCCCACCAAGGGGCACGTCGGCGTCGCCGTAGCGCCCGCCCTGTTCGCCGTTGCCGAAGGTATGCCGGATCTCCCGGGCCGGGAAGCGCTGGCCGCGCTGGTGGCGGGTTACGAAATCGCCGGACGCGCCGGGATTGCATTGCATGACAGCGTCTCCGACTACCACACCTCCGGGGCATGGAACGCTTTGGGTGTTGCGGCAACGGCCGCAAGACTGCGCGGCGTTTCCCCGGAAGTTCTTCGCCACGCCTGGGGCATCGCCGAGTATCACGGTCCCCGAAGCCAGATGATGCGCGAGATCGCCAACCCGACGATGCTGCACGACGGCTCGGGCATGGGCGCCCTGGTGGGACTCTCCGCACTCGAGCTCGCCGAAATGGGTTTCACCGGCGCGCCGGCCCTGACCATCGAGTCGCCCGAAGCCGCCGCGCATTGGCAGGACCTCGGACGGTTCTGGCAGGTCGAGCATCAATACATCAAGCCTTATCCCATCTGCCGCTGGTCCCATGCGGCCATCGACGCCGTGCGCGAGTTGCGCCTGGCGCACGGGTTTGCCGCGGAGCAAATCAAAAAGATTGAAATCCGCAGTTTCCACAATGCCGTGCAATTGTTTTCCGATGTGCCGCAGACGACTTCGCAGGCACAATATTCTTTGGCGTTTGCGGTCGCCGTTATGGCCGCATACGGAACCATCGCGTTGGAACACATTTCGGGCGAAGGGTTGTCGGATCCCGCGGTTGCGGATTTGGTCGCGCGCACCCGCGCAACGGTGCATGACCGGCACGAAGCCCGCTACCCGGAAGGCCGCTGGGCGGATGTCACCGTGACATTGAAGGACGGACGCATTCTTCCAAGCGGCGACACCCATGCGCGCGGCGGCCCCGAGCGTCCGTTCGAGCAAAAGGACATCCGCGCCAAATTCATGGAGTATGCCGTTCCGGTTCTCGGCGCCGGCCGCTCCGAAACCATTCTCGACGCGACTGTCTCGCTCGCCGAGCCCGGGGTTCGTTTCGCGGACCTTGCCAAACATCTTTACGCGTCTCCCTGATTCACTATGCTATCGGGCGCGCTGCAACAACAGGAGGATTTTTGAATGAACTTGCCGCACGTGATTCTTCACATGGACGCGCCGGACGAGGCGCTGGGTCTCGTCCGGGAGCAATTCCCCGAGCTGTCCGTGAGCACCTGCAACGATTATGAGAATTTGCCGAATCACATCCTTGAAACCGGAGCCGGAATCGTCTACTCTGTGCGCTTCGCAGGCACCGCTCGATTTCCGAGAGCGGCGTTGGTTGAAAGCGACACGGTACGTTGGGTATCAGTGGGAGGATCCGGCACCGACCACTTGGCCGGTTGGAACCCGAAGCGCGTAATCGTAACCAACGCCGCCGGAGTTGCCGCGGACATGATGGCCGAATACACGCTGGGCGCATTGCTGCATTTTTCACTTGGTCTTCCCGGCTTCCGCAAAGCCCAGGGCGAACGGCGCTGGACCGGGGGCAAGGTGGGCCCCGTGGAAGGCCAAACCCTTTTGATTATCGGGATGGGGCGGACCGGGCAGGCGATAGCCCGGCGCGCGAAAGCCATGGGGATGCGGGTTCTCGGCATGCGCGCCCGGCCGGCGCCCACTCCGCATGTGGACGCGGTGCTGTCCGTCTCCTCGCTGCACGAGGTGCTGCCGACGGCCGACGGCGTGGCGGTTTGCGTGCCGCTTTTGGAGAGCACCCGCAACCTTCTGGATGCCGAAGCGATCGCGCGCTTCAAAGAAGGCGCGGTGCTTGTCGATGTTTCGCGCGGAGGCGTCGTGGATCAAAAATCTCTCGCCGCGGCGCTTGAGGCCGGCCGCCTCAAAGGCGCCGCACTCGATGTCTTTGAAACCGAGCCGCTGCCCGGGGACAGTCCGTTCTGGGGCATGGACAATGTGATCGTCACTCCCCACTGCTCTTCGGTTTATGAAGGCTGGGAGTTGAAATCCGTTTCGATGTTTTGCGACAATTTGCGCCGCTATCTTGCAGGCGAAGCGCTCGACAACGTGGTCGATCCCGAACGGGGATATTGAAGGGAAAACCGATGGCCGGAGAACGACACGCCGAAGAAGAACAACGCACCGGGGAACGGCACGCCGGGGAACGACGCGCCGAAGAACAGCGCGGCGGGGAACGACAAGCCGGAGAGCAACGCGGCGGAGAACAGCGCGGCGGGAAACAGCACGGCGGGAAACAACGCGCCGAAGAACGGCACGCAGGGGAACAGCGCGGCGGGAAACAACGCGGCGGGAAACAACGCGCCGGAGAACAGCGCGCCGGAGAACAGCGCGCAGGAGGACGCCGCTCCAAAGCGTCGCGCAGGGATGCGGCAATCCCGCAACTGCCCTGGCAGGCGCTCCGCAATCCGTACGCCCCGATGGAATTGTTGAACGAAGAGCAAATGCAGATGCTGCACGACACTTCGATGCGCATTCTTTCGGAACTGGGCATCCGGGTGATCGGTGAAACGGTGACGGGAATCTTCGAGCGGGCGGGCGCGTTGGTCGATCATGAAAGTTCGACCGTGCGAATCGATGAGGACATGGTCATGGAGGCCGTGCGCACCGCGCCGGAGCGCTTCAGCATCACCTCGCGCAATCCGGACAAGAAACTCGAGATTGGCGGCAGGTCTTTGTGCTTCGGATTGGTGGCCGGACCGCCCAATGTGCATGACCGCTTGAACGGCCGGCGCTCGGGCAACATGGACGACTATGAAAACTTCATTCGTCTTGCACACCACTTCAACGCCGTTCACCTGCTCGGCAACCAGGTCACCTCGCCTTTGGAACTGCCTGCAAACACCCGGCATCTCGATACCTATCGCGCCAACCTGACGTTGTCGGACTTGTCTTTTCATTGCTCGGCCATCGGGCGCGGGAGGGCTATGGACGGAATTAAAATGATGGCCGTCTCGCGCAACAAGACGCTCGAAGAGATGGCGAAAGACCCCGGCGTCACCACCATCATCTCGGTCAACTCGCCGCGCCTTTTCGATGAAGAGATGGGACACGGGTTGATCGCGATGGCCGAACACGGACAGCCCGTCACGATTACGCCGTTCACGCTCATGGGGGCGATGACGCCGGTCACCCTGCCCGCCGCGCTCGCGCAGCAGAACGCCGAAGCGCTGTTCGGCGTGGTGCTGACCCAGCTGGTTAATCCCGGAACGCCCGTCTTGTATGGCGCCTTCACTTCCAACGTGGATATGCGCTCGGGCGCGCCCGCCTTCGGCACGCCGGAAAACACCAAGGCCAACGTAATTGCCGGACAACTCGCACGGCGCTACGGCCTGCCTTACCGGACATCCAACGCCAACGCTTCCAACGCCGTCGACCTGCAGGCGGCCTACGAGACCGGCATGGCCACCTGGGGCGCCGTCCTGGGCGGCGGCAACATGGTTTACCATGCGGCCGGATGGCTCGAAGGCGGGCTGACCGCTTCTTACGAAAAGTTCGTTCTCGATGTGGAGATTCTGCAGAACATGATCGAGTTCTTGCGCCCGATCGACTTCGGCGAAGAGGAACTGGGCTTCGAAGCAATCAAGGCGGTGGAAACCGGCGGACACTTTCTTGGTTCCGAACACACCATGGCGCGTTACGAAACCGCCTTTTACCAACCGATGCTTTCGGACTGGACCAATTACGAAGGCTGGGAGGCCGCAGGCGCCGTCGGTGCGGTGGAACGTGCAACCGCGATTTGGCAGCAGGCGTTGAAAGAATATGTCGAACCCGCAATGGACCCCGCCGTGCGCGAAGCGCTCGATGCTTATGTGTCGAAGCGCAAAGAAGAGATTGGAGACGGCGACCCGTAACAAAAAAACAAACGCCGCCTCTCGCTTCAAGACATGCGGAGAGTTACGGCTTTGGATTTCCGGGCGTTGTTGAACCGGAACAATCGATTCGCCCGATTCGCCTGGGAGTGCGAATCGAATCGATTTAGGGGAGCGCGCGAGCCGAATCGGGCAGGGTGCAATTATTAAAAATTTCTGGGAAAATGGGGGAAAATTGAGGGTGCCCCTCGAATCGATTGCACATTTGGCGGGAAGTTTGATAGCGTAGGCACAGGGGTAACATTTCTGTGAATGGAGCGGAAACATGAAGACGGTATTGGTGTTGGCAGTGTTGATGTTGGGCGTGCTTGCAAGCGCCCCGGCAGCTTTTGCGCTTTCGGGACCGTTCGTCCCCCTTAGCAGTGAGCTGGATGACGACGGCGACAGAGATCCCGACCAATCGGAAAACGGAAGAGACGTAGCGGGCTCGGACAACGAGTCTCCCGTCTCGGCGGCGACGCACACGGATACAACGGATGCGGACGATGACAATTAAACACAACCAAGAACAAGGGAGTAAAACGATGACAACGAAACTGGTATCAACAGGGACAACGGTTTTCGCACTTGCCTTGATGGCTTTTGCGTTTCACACAAATTCTGCAACGGCCGGAGGCAACAGCGACACGCAACATACTCTCTGGTCTTCCAACCAGTCGCAGGTCGATGAAATGAAAGACTTGGACGAAGGCGGCGAGACGGACGTTGCCCGCTCCGAGCCGGCTTACGATTGGAAATGGGAGCGGGATCCCAACACGGGCAATTTCGGCTGGGTCAAACAATACATGAACGAAGGCGGCGGCGCGGGCGAGCGGGTCGCCATAGACACGACTTCCGGAGACGACGACTCCTGGCTTCGATGGATACCCCCGAGTTGGTACCTCAACGAGGGCGAAGACGGTGAAAGCGAACTTGCCCTGGGCGGCTGCGTAACAGACTGGTCGTCGGGCAGAACCGTTTGCTGCTATCCCAGCAGTTCCGGAAGGGGGGTGGCATGCTATTACCCCAACGAAGAGGGCGCGGAAAGCGAAGTTGCCGGACTGACGAGAAGGCAGAAGCAGCAGCAGGACGAGGATGATTGGAACGCCTGGATTCTGCGGCAATTCGCCCTTCCTTATTCGCCGGCAGGCGAGTGTGATCCGCACGCCGAAGGCGCAAATTGTCCTTCCGGCAATCAAGACGAAGCAGGCGCGGGGCAGCGTGAATTTGCCGCCGGCGCCCGGGGAGGCTCTTTCTCCTCGGCGGGCGTGAAGCTTGGAGGTTTGCCGACCGAGATAGTGGATGCCGCGGCGGAGGAAATAGAAGATTCCCTGAATGAACGGGTTCTGAGGAGCGGCAGCTACTGACGGCCTCCGTATTCGGCGGCCCCGGCAAGCGACCAACAACAACGAATAACAACAACGAATAACAACAAAGACAACCAAACAAAAAGGAATGAAACGATGAAAACAACACTGATAGCGACTTTCGCATTTGCCTTGATGGTTTTTGCGTTTAACACAAATCCCGCAATGGCGGGGGATCAAAGCAAGCCTTGGGCTTCTGCATCGGTTGATGAATTAAACGATCCGGACGAGACCGAGGTTGCCACCAGGGGCGGGCAGCCTTCCGTGAGATCGCCCTCAAGGGGCAATAATGATTCCGTGCAGGAACTGCTTAGGAATTTTGCCTTTTTCGGACAGGATTATTGCAACGAAAATCCCGATGATCACATTTGCAACGATACCTGGAATTCGGAAGCCATCGAGAGCGAACTTGCCCTGGGCGGCTGCGTAACGGACTGGTCTTCGGGCAGAACCGTTTGCTGCTATCCCAGCAGTTCCGGAAGGGGAGTGGCATGCCATTACCCCAACGAAGAGGGCGCGGAAAGCGAAGTTGCCGGACTGACGAGAAGGCAGAAGCAGCAGCAGGACGAGGATGACTGGAACGCCTGGATTCTTGGGCAATACGCCGGTTATATGGATTATTGCGCTCGAAGCGGCAATTGCATGATGAACGACCCTGATTCCGAATCCCTCGACGGGTTTGGCGGAAGGGACATTGCCGATTCAGGCGCTGAAGGTTCCACTTCGGCAGCAGGCGCCGATCGATAACAACAACAACAATAATAAAGGAGCAGAACCGTGAAAACGATATGGACAGCAACTTTCGCAATTGCCTTGATGGCGTTTGCATTTAACGTAAATCCCGCAATGGCGGGGGATCACAGCAAGCCTTGGGCTTCAAGTGAATCAGTCGATGAATTGGAAGGCTTGGACAAGGACGAAGACGGGATGGAAGTCGCCCGGTATGAACCGGACTGCCGGTGGAAGTGGCAAGTGGACCCGAACACGGGCAACTGGGGCTGGGTTTGCCAATACTACAGCGAAGGCGAAGTTCCCGGAGACAACGTAGCCTGGGACACCGAACCCGGCGGGAACGTGCATTGCTGGCAATCCGTCGGCAGAAGCGGGCCCATCACGGTATGCGCGCCGGACGATGCTTGGAATTCGGAAAACGGGAAAGGCGAACAGCTTGCCTCCTGGATGAATGACGAGAAGGCGGACCAATACGGAGATTCATGGTTCAATGAAGCCGGTGAAGAGAGCAAAGTTGCTTACCGGATTGAAGCATGGTGCGAAGTAAACCCGGATCTTCATGCGGCCCTTTGCGCCAATGACTGGTTCAGCGAATCAGGAAACGAGAGCGAGGTTGCTTACCGGATTGAAGCTTGGTGCGATAGAAATCCGGAGCTCCATGCGGCCATTTGCGCCAATGATTGGTTCAACGAATCCGGAAACGAGAGCGAGGTTGCTTACCGGATTGAAGCGTGGTGCGATAGAAATCCGGAGCTCCATGCGGCCATTTGCGCCAACGATTGGTTCAATGAAGTCGGTGACGAGACCGAAGTTGCCTACCGGATTGAAGCGTGGTGCGATAGAAATCCGGAGCTCCATGCGGCCATTTGCGCCAACGATTGGTTCAATGAAGTCGGTGACGAGACCGAAGTTGCCTACCGGATTGAAGCGTGGTGCGATAGAAATCCGGAGCTCCATGCGGCCATTTGCGCCAATGATTGGTTCAACGAATCCGGAAACGAGAGCTAGGTTGCTTACCGGATTGAAGCATGGTGCGAGGTAAATCCGGAACTCCGTGCGGCCCTTTGCGACAATGATTGGTGGAAGCAATCCGGAAACGAGAGCAAGGTTGCCTACCGGATCGAAGCGTGGTGCGATAGAAACCCGGAACTCCATGCGGCCCTTTGCGCCAATGATTGGTGGCAACAATCCGGCAATCAAAGCGAAGTTGCCGAACTGGACGGCGACGGGCAGGAAACAGAAGGCCGCTCGGAAGCAAGAACAGCCAATCTCATGGATTATTGTCGTCGAAGCGGCAATTGCATGATGTTTGAGGATGGAGACCGGGACGGCACATTCGAAATCGTCGGCAGGTATCATGACAGCAGGTCTCTGGATTTGGACCGAGACAGGAACGACTACAACAAGTATCTCAAGAGCTTCGCTTACGGCGGATGCAGAATGAGAAACGACGGAGCCGTTGTGTGTCCCGGCGATGCCTGGAATTCCGATTATCCCGACTCCGATTCCACAGACGGTTTCGGCGGAAGGGATGTCGCCGATTCGGGCGCTGAAGGATCCACTGCGGCGGCAGGTGCGGACGATCAATAACCCGTAGTTATGCCCTCAGGAGGGAAGTCGGTCATGTTGCCTCCTATCTACGCTGACTTCCCTCCCTTCGCATCCGCGACAGGCCGTACAGGAGTAAAACAGAAAGCATGAAAATCATAAAACAGACGATAAGGAATCTCATCAAAGAATCCGTAAAGGAGGCAATACGCGAAGAGACGACAAGCAACTTTTACGCTTTCTGGGCCTTGGCGAATTCCCAAAACGTGGACGGGGAGGATTTAATGCGGGTTGTGCGAAAAAACAAACGCGCGCTTGAATCGGAAGGAAAAAAATTCAGCGCCGGATCGCGCCCGTTTCTTACCGAAGAGATGAGTGACAAATCCTAAAAGCCGTAGCATGAGAAGTAACGTATGAAGGCCATGAGCGATTACAGATTTCCCACGGAAGACGAAGAATCCGCGCTTATTGAAGAAGTGTCGAGGATCTTCATGGCTCTCGGGATGGAATCAACGGCGGTTCCCGTAATCCCGGAAGAATTCGCAAAAATGCTGTTCACGCTGAAACCCGATATTTTCGGCGACAAGCTGGAAAATGCGGAAAGATGGCTGCAGGAACGCATTGAGACGGCCGAGCAGGAAGTAGAAGACGATCAATCCAAACAGGAAATGAAACGGTTTTTGTCCGGCTTCCCGACGACCACCCCGCATTGATATTGCCGCGGGACTCCATGCGGCGAACGGCCGCGCGCTTTTCAATATATTTGGATGCTTGGGAATTCGTTAGGGTGATTGTCACTGTAACGTCACCGCGAATCTTCTTTTCCGGCTTATATCCGCATCTGTTGCCGGCGGACTTGGGTGTGCGAATTGTTTTTAGGAGTGGATGGCGGAGCATGAGCGAATCGCTTTCAGATTTTTGAGAAGAACAAGCGATTTCACTGGCTTGTGACAACTGGAGAATTCGCCGTCTATCGATGGGTTTTAAGGGTTTTCCCATCAGGAAGGGCGGGTCCTTGAATTTTTTGTTGAGTAAAGCGTGCCTCTTATCCTAGTATTTATGGTCATGAAATCATCTTAAGATTGTAAATGGGCAATTGGACGGCAGAACCGCGGTGAGGGCAACGGGTGTTTAGGTTTCCGGCAAGCAGAATTTATCGTAGGATGTTACAAGGTGCCTCGGCGTCGAATCTGTAATAAGGAGTTTTCCCAATGAATATCTGTCGTCTTGTATTAATCGCGTTTTCTCTTGTTTTGGTTGCGGCTTGTGGCGGGGGAGGGGGAGGCGGAACGGCAGCTGCTCCATCGACAGGAGGCGGAGGCGGAGGACCAACAGGATTAGAAAATTTACCCGACCCTCTAATCGCAGATGCATCGGCGGCAAGGGAACTTATCGAAGCGCAGCAAACTGATCCCAGTCTAAGGGGTCGCACAGCAAATCCAACGGACCACGTCTTAATATCACCAGCAATACAAGAAGTATTCCAAGATATAGCAATGGATGCTCACACGTTGATAGCCAGTGATGCCTTTATAACAACTCGGGATTTGCCACAAGGTTTGGATGCTAGTTTTCGTGGTCCTATCATTGCTCACGGTGTTACATTTAGAGCCTCTATCGATGATATCAGGAAGGGGTTTGCAGATAGATTTAATGTGGAAATGGCTGGGTCGCGATACACTGCCGTTATGGTTCATAGAGGAAGATTCACACTTGCACAATACCAAGCCTCTGGTCGAATTAATGAAAATGAAAATTTAGAGTATTTGTCCTATGGGGGGTGGTTGACGGACACCGCATTTAGCGTAGATATGTTGACGGTAGTAGATGCTTCTGCCGATGGTCGCGAATCCTCCATAATTGTTGGATTCAGTTACGGGCAAGCCAGTGGTTCAAGACCAACAGCACGAGGAAACGATAATGCTGAATGGAGGGGTTCAGTGGTTGGCATGGAAAAAAATAGCGGAGATGTTATTCAAGGAGATGTTGATATGACAATCCAAGATATCGCTAACAATACTCTTATCAATTCCATTGGCTTCACGCAATTGGTAAATCTTAATAACGGTGCCGTGGTCAGTGATATGAGCTGGAGCGGAGTTCCTACAACCAATGAAGGAACATTTTCAAGCACTACCGGAGGCGATATTGACGGATCTTTTTACGGCCCCCGACATAGGTATGTCGGAGGCACGTTCAACCGGGATGGTATCATTGGAGCTTTCGGAGGCTTTCGACAAGGGAATTGAGTCAATAGCGACCCATATCCCTTCGACAATAATTACCAACATTCGGTAACGACAAACAAGGCGGATTCAAAACTTCTTCCTAAAATACCACCCGGCAAAACATTCAACATAAACTCACGCATTCCCAATCTCTTTTGCTTGCAGATGTTTCCCTTTGCCCATTTTTGGAATCATGCAGGGAGGCCGAATTGTCCATGAATTTGCGAATGTGGGGTTTAGATGGACTTACGGGACTGCGAAACCAATTAGACGCTAGCATAGCTACTTG
Organism: Hyphomicrobiales bacterium; assembly: GCA_026708505.1. Lineage (GTDB taxonomy): Bacteria > Pseudomonadota > Alphaproteobacteria > JAPOUT01 > JAPOUT01 > JAPOUT01. Next base: position 19,588 of record JAPOUU010000016.1, read on the forward strand.
AGTAAACAACGGCTATCGCAGGGTTTTCGGGTGATTCGTTCCATAGCTGATAATTTGTTGCATTTTGGGTCGACTTATCACGGATTTGTGATAGGCTCGTAGATACCACAAATCGAATCACTATAAGGAGTAAAACGATGAAAACGATACCGACGATTATTTTTGCAATTGCCGTGATGGCTTTTGTCTTTGATGCAAATCCTGCTATGGCGAAGGAGGCGGATTGTCCCGAAGGACAAGTGCCGGGATTATTTAAGGCCTGTGTACCAAAGAAGTATGACCCCACTGAAGAACGCTTTTACGGTGAAATGGACGGGTTGGAAGATCCTGGCAACGAAAAAGACGTTGCCGATTCAGGTGAAGAAGGTTCCACTTCCGCGGCAGAAAGCGACCAGTAATATCTTCTCTCCATACCGGAATTCAGCCCCATCGAATATTAATTCGATGGGGCTGTTTCTTTAACTTTGTCCCGTCTTAACTTGTCCCGCACCCACTCGGAGACGGCAACTAACTCATACTGTCCATATTTGCACTTGTCGGGCGCATGCGCTTTTCCGCAAACATCCGCGGGCTGCATGCCCCCGCCGGCCCCCGCGCATCGGCATGCAGCCAAACCCGCCTCGGGCGCTGCCTTCAAACTTTCGCGCTTGCCAAAAGTCGTCCCCAGGGTCCTTCGGGCATGGGCAGGCGGAGCGCGCGGCTCAGTGCAAACACCATCGCCTGGTTCGATGTGAGGACAGGTTTGTTGGTTTTGCCTTCAACCCGGTCAATCACTTCGACCGAACGCATGTCGGTGCAGGACAGCACAATCGCCTCAACTCCGGGGCCGTCGGCGCGCAAGGCCAGTGCCTCCACCTCCCCGGGCGTTAACTCTCCCTGTCCGTAATTGCCCAGGGCGCGTCCAATGTCGGCGCGTTGCACCGTTTCGATTCCTTCGCTTGCGAGAAACTCCGCCGCTTGGTCGTTGACCTCGCCGAGATAGGGAGAGGCAAGGCCGATGCGCGAAACGCCCAGCGCCCTGCTTGCTTCCACCAGGGCTCCCGCGGCGGTAATCGAGACGGCGCCGGAGCGCTCTTTGATTTGTGCGGCCAGTTCCCGGTCGAACGCCGCGCCGTGAGTCAGGGTCGCCGAAGTGCAGCCGTAGAGCACCGCCGCCGGACGCACGCCGGAGACCAGGCGCAAACTCTCATTGATGTCCGAAGCGCCAAGTCCCGCCATTTGTTCGGAGCCGGGAATCTTGTCTACGTCATAACCGCCCAATCGCTCAAAATGAAACGTCACCCCGCGCGGTCGCATCAATTGCAAATCGGGTTCAAGATTGACATTGGTATAGGGCACGAGAACCCCCACCTTCGGGCCGCCGCGATTGTCGTTCATGCCGTCTTCTCCAAAATGTCGCCAAGGCGGTTCATCGCCTCTTCCGAGCCCACGCTAGCACGCAGGCAATCCGGCAGGCCATAGCCTCCCATGCCGCGCAGCATTAACCCCCCGGCGCGCAACTCCGCATCCGCCGCTTTCGCCTTTGCTTCGGACGCAAACCGGATCAACAGGAAATTCGTCGCGCTCGGAGGCACGTCGAAACCGGCGGCGCGCAAACGGTCTCTCAGCCCGTCGCGCCGCGCCGCCGTTTGAGCCACCACATCGCGCATGTAGCCTTGGTCCCGAAGCGCCGCGCACGCCATCGCTTGCGACGCCGCTGAAACATTATTGGGATTGAGCAGTTTGCGCACCTCCGCGCCGATGGCGGCAGGAAAGGCGCCCCAGCCGACGCGCGCGCCGGCAAGGCCGTATGCTTTCGATAGTGAACGCGTGACCACCGTGTCTCCGGCGTGCACGAGATCGAACACCGGCGCATGGTTTTGGTCATCGAACTCTCCGTAGGCCTGGTCGATGACCAAGAGCACATTCTCCGGCAGCGATGCGCGCAGGCGCAAAAGCTCGTCGTTGGGAATGCGCGTTCCGGTCGGGTTGCCGGGGTTGCAGACAAAGACGATGCGGGTTGCTTCCGTGACGGACTTGAGCACCGCATCAATGCACACCGAAAGGTCCGGCTCCGGCGCCTTCACATAAGCCGCGCCCGACTGTTGCGTTGCCGTTGCGGCGAAGAGATAACCGTATTGCGTTCCCGCAACCGCGTCTCCCGGCCCGGCAAAGGCGCGGATTAAGCAGCCGATCAATTCCATCGATCCGGCGCCGCAAAGGATTGTTTCGGCGTTCACCGGATATGTCTCGGCGAGGATGGCGCGCAGTTCGTGCCAGTCGGGGTCGGGATAAAGCGCGCTGTCGGCCAGCGCTTTTTGTCCCGCCGCAAGAGCCTTCGGGCTGGGCGGAAAGGCGCTTTCATTTTGTGCCAGGGAGATCGCTTTGGAATCCCCCAAGTCGGCGAGAGCGTAGCCGGTCATCGCGGCAACGGCGGGAACGGCGCGGATCATGATTTGACTCCGTAGTCGCGCGCCGCCGCCTCGCGCGAAACCAAACCCTTGCGCAAGTCCGCTTCGAGTGCGTCCGGCGCGCGTTTGCGCGGGTCGCCGAAACCGCCGCCCCCGGGCGTATCGAAAATCAGACGCTCTCCCGGTTCCACCCTCAACTCGCATTTGCCGGGAATGTCTTCCGTCCTGCCGGTCACGCGGATGCGGCCCGCGGCTCCCGGCAGTCCGCCGGCCCGTCCCCGCGCCGCGTTTTGCACCCGCTCGACCGAAAGAAAGACAAGAAAGGGTTTCTCGATTGCGGAGGTCATTTCGATCCTTTGTCCCAGTCCTCCGCGGAACGTGCCGGCGCCGCCCGAGTCCGTTAGAAGCTCGCGCCGCCAAACGGTGACAGGGGCGGCCGCCTCCGTCATCTCCACCTGGCTGCCGAACACGCCCGAAGGGTATGCCGTCGCGGACAAGCCGTCCAAGGCGGGCCGCGCACCGGTGCCGCCGTTGTGCACCAACTCGACTGCGAATTCCATCCCCCCGCTCAGGGCCGCATCGGCGGTATGCCGCAGCGGCAAATCATACATGGAAGACGCGCCCTCGGCGGGCACCTTGTCGGGCACCGCCTGATGCAGGCACCCGAAGACCAAGTCGGGGGTCATTTGACCCAGCGTATGCCGCATCGCCACCGGCGCCGGATGTTGCGCGTTCAGGATGCAATCCTTCGGTCCCGTTACCCGGAACGGTGCCAGCGATCCGGCGTTGTTGGGAATGTCCGAACCGATGATGCAGCGCATCGCAAAAACCGAATAGGCCGTGGCGTAGTTCAGCGGCACGTTAATGCCTTTGGAGGAGAGACCCGAGGTGCCCGTAAAATCAAGATGCAGATGGTCATCCGCTACGCTCAAGCGGGCCTTCAAAGTCAGCGGCCGGTCATAACCGTCCACAGCCAGCGTGTTCTCGTAAACTCCGTTCGGCACCTCGGCGATGGCTTCCCGCGTGCCGCGCAGCGAGGTTTCGATGATGTAGTCGGACAGTTCGAAGAGATCGCCAAGGCCGTAGCTTTCCATCAACTCCACCAGCCGCGCCGCCCCCGCATCGCAGCAGGCAATGAGCGCGTAAATGTCTCCCTCGTTGGCAACGGGCTCGCGGGAGTTGGCTTTCACAATCTCCATCAAAAGCGTGTTGACCTCGCCTTCTTCAACCAGCTTGCAGGGGGGAATTAAAAGACCTTCGTCGTAGATGTCCGAACCTTCGGGCCCCATGCCCCGGCCGCCCAGATCCACCAAATGCGAGGTGCATGCGGTGAACCCGACCACATGTCCTTTGTGAAACACCGGCATCATTAACAGGAAATCGTTCAGATGCCCCGAGGCAATCCACGGATCGTTGGTCATGTAGATGTCGCCGGCGCGCATCTCCTGCATGGAAAAACGGGCGCGCAGGTGCTGCACGGCTTCGGCCATGGTGTTGATGTGACCCGGCGTGCCGGTCACCGCCTGTGCGAGCATCCGCCCCTCGATATCGAAGATGCCGGCGGAGATGTCGCCGCACTCGCGCACGATCGGCGAGAAGGCGGTGCGGATTAGAATCTGGCTCTGTTCTTCGACCAGCGCAAGAAGACGATTCCACATGACTTGCAGATGGGCTTTGGAAGATCGGGTCATGGCGTGTCCCTCCGGGTCAGGATGAGATTTTGCGCGGCGTCCACGGCAAGGTCGAAATCAACGCCCACAAAAGTGGTGGTCTGCGGCTCCACAATCAGCGCAGGTCCGTTAAGTGTATCACCGGGAATCAAATTTGCGCGCGGCACGTAGGCGGCATCAACCAACCGCCCGGTGATGTCGCAATGGACCGGGCGGGTTTCGTGCGGAGGGACTGCGCGCGGACCGGATGCGGCCGGGGACGACTGCACGCTTTCCTCAATGGTGGAAAGGCGCACCGCCCAGTTCAACACTTCGATTTCCATGCCCGGAACCGGTCGCGAAAACTGCTGCGTGTAATTTTTTTCAAACGCCGCCGTCAGGCCGGGCAGGTCTTCGGGCGCCAGACCGCGGTCGGGCAGGGGTATCTCGATCTCGTGACCCTGTCCCTTGTAACGCATGAAGGCGCTGCGGTGCGACGCGATTGCGGCGGACGGCGCGCCCTGGCGAACCACCGCCAGGGCCTCGGCAACCATCTCCGCGAAAAGCGCGTTGAGCGCTTCCAGATTGCTCTTGGTCAGCAGGGTGTACCGGCTGCGCACAATCTCGAAGGAAATCGGCGCGTAAAGAAAACCCACCGCCGAGCCGACGCCGGGGTTCAACGGCACCAGCACCTTCGGCACGCCCGCGCTTCGCGCCAGCCGGCAGGCGTGCAACGGACCGTTGCCGCCAAAAGCAATTATCGTTCGCGCGCCCAAATCCTTGCCGCTTTCGACCGCATGCGCCCGGCTTGCGCTCGCCATGCTTTCATCGACAATCCGGCTGATGCCGTCGGCGGCGCCCCGGGCGTCCGTCTCCAGCGGGACGCCGATGCGATCGGCAATGGCGTTCGCGGCCGCTTCCATGTCAATTTGAAATTGTCCTTCGGCAAAAGTCTCGGCCCGAATATAACCCAAGGTTACATCCGCATCGGTCACGGTCGGCTCGCAACCGCCGCGGCCGAAAGCAACGGGCCCGGGCTCGGATCCCGCGCTCTGCGGTCCAACCGTCAGGCGGCCCAGCCTGTCCACCGCGGCAATCGATCCGCCGCCCGCGCCAATCTCGATCATTTCAATTGCCGGAATGCGCACCGGCATGCCCGAGCCTTTGATAAAGCGCGCGGCGCGGCCAATCTCGAACTGGCGCGAGGTTTGCGGCGTCGCATCGTCAATCAGGCAGAGTTTTGCCGTGGTGCCGCCCATGTCGAAGGAAAGAACTTCCTTCAGTCCCGCATCGCGCGCAATCCGCGCCGCCAGTATTGCGCCTCCGGCCGGTCCCGATTCCACCAGGCGAATTGGAAAGCGCGCGGCGGTGGCAAGGGTCGTCATGCCTCCGCCCGCCGTCATCATCAGGATGTCGCAAGTCAGTCCTTCGTTTCGAAAGGCTTGCGCAAAGCGTTCAAGGTAACCCGACATCAACGGTTGCACATATGCGTTGGCGACCGTGGTGCACAGGCGGTCGAACTCGCGGGCCTCCGGACTCACCTCGGAACTTAGCGAGATTACCAGTTCCGGCCGTTTCACCTGCAGAAGGTCGCGCAACCGCTGTTCGTGCGCCGGGTTGGCATAGGCGTGAAGCAGGCAAATTGCCACCGCTTCGGCTTGTGCGGCATCAAGTTCGGCAACCAGTTCGTCCATGCCGGATTCGTCCAGCGGAATCAGCACCTCGCCCGCAACCGACATGCGCTCCGTCACGGTAAAGGTGCGCTCGCGGGGCACCAGATAGTCCGGCTTGGTCAGGTTGATGTCGTATTGGCTGTAACGGCGTTCGTATGCAATTTCGAGAATGTCGCGGAACCCTTCGGTGGTGATTGTAGCAACCCGCGCGCCGCGCCGTTCCAGAAGCGCATTCGTTGCAAGCGTCGTGCCATGCACAAATCCGGAGATTTCGCCCGTTACGGTTCCCGCCTGCTCCAAGGCCCGGCGCACGCCGGCCAGCGCACCCGTGGCGGGGTTCTCATGCGTGGTTAATGTTTTCGCGGTCGCTAATACATTGGCTGCGGAATCGGTCAACACCGTATCGGTGAAGGTGCCTCCCACATCGGTAGCGAGCCGTAAACCGGACAAATCGGACATTGGGAAACTTTCGGAAAAGGAAAAGAGTGACGGAAGACGGGTCGGGAGGCGGCGATGTTACGGAACCAAATCGCAACCCGTCGCCCTCCGCAGAAACGCGGCGGCGCCGGCAGCCCGACCATGCAAGATGCTTCTTACAGTCATGTGCAATAGCATGCACAAACCCCGTTCCCCGGTCAAGCCGATAAACAGCCTGCCGCAAGAAAACAAACGACACGCATTAAGCCGCCTATGCCGGCCGATTCGGAGGCAATGCTCTTTGGAGGAGACAGGCGGTCGGGGGAAATGCCCTCCGGGTTCCCGGATTGCCGGGAATGGGGTTTATGCTACTGGGCAATAGTAATCGTTATTGTGTCCGGACTGATTATAATGCTGTCATTGTCCAAAACTTGTCGGGAGGCGTTGTCTCCGGTCGCAAGTCGCAAAGTGATCGTTTGTCCTACTGTAGCCGTTGATGGTAATAGACTTACGGTGCAGGTTATCGTAGGCGCCGTTCCACCTGATTGGAGAGTAAATGCTCCACAATGGTTAGATCCCGCAAGTATGTAATCGTTTCCAGCACCTTCACTTGCAGTACCACCTGTGGCGCTTCCCAATACGACTGACGTGGATGGGTATTTAGCCACATTTATCGTGAGAGTATGAGTTGACACGCTACGGGAAAGAGAGACTTCCGTCTCGGCCCAGCCAACCGACGAGGATTCATTGTCGCTGATGGTCAGCGAGTGGGTGAGCGAAGTGGCGACATTGTTGCTAGAGTCAACGAAACTCCAGCCCGTCGGCAGAGTTCCGCTGAATGTCAGGGCAAGATCCAAATTACCTTGTTTTGCATCATCATTAATTCCTCTGACCGTGAACGTTCCGGTGTCGCTGCCGGCGGGAATCGTCAGGGTGTTGCCGTTGGGGAATTCGTAATCCGTGCCCCTCACCGCCGCCGGCGTGCTTGAACTTGCTCCCGAAACAGTCAGCACTATATCCTCCGTGGGCGAGGCTTTATCGACTTTCACCTTGATACCTACCATGCCGTCCTCTTCGAGCCTGTCGGGGGCCATCGAATCAATGGAAACGGTATTGCCGTTGGGGAGTATGGTCAAAGTATGGGTGTCCCGTCCAATCGAGAAGGCGTTGCCGTTGCTCGTCAGAGAATTGTTCTTATCGGTAATCACGAGAACAATCCTTTTTGCCAATTCACGCTCTTCATTGTCAGAATGAACTGTGACTACTACATTTTGCCTGCTGCCGGCGGGAACCATGGCAGAAAAGTCGACACCTGAAGCGGCGCTGTAATCACCGATCAGAAGAGAGCCTTCCGTAGCGCCGTCAGGGCTTGAATTCGCTACCATCAAACTGATTGCACCCGGAGGCGATTGGTTTACTTCAATTGGTATATTCACCATCATTGATCCGCTGTCGGGCTCTGCGACTGAACTTTCCCCCGAAACAAACCCTACGCTCAAATCATCGTCTTGAAGGGTCACGGTGTGCGTTGTCTGCGAGCCGAACGCCCAGCCGTCCGGCAGGT
>JAPOUU010000113.1 GCA_026708505.1 Hyphomicrobiales bacterium
ACCTCTCCAATCTCTATGTGATTCCCGGACAAACGCGCCTGGCGGAGCGGCTGCTTGAACGCGCGCCCTTCGCCGAAACCGTCTTTTTTACAAACTCCGGAGCCGAAGCGCTGGAGTGCGCTTTGAAGACCGTGCGCCGGTATCACTTCGCGCAGGGAAACCCCGGGCGCACGGAACTGATCACCTTCGAGGGGGCCTTCCACGGACGAACCCTTGCAACCGCCGCGGCCGGAGGCCGGCCAAAATATTTGGAGGGAATCGGCGAGCCCTTGTCGGGGTTTCGCTCGCTTCCCTTCGGAGACGTCGAGGCGGTGGCCGCGGCCGTGAGCGAAAAAACCGCGGGTGTGCTGCTTGAGCCGATACAAGGCGAAGGCGGGGTTCGGGCATGGCCGGCGGAGTCGCTGGCCCGGCTGCGCGAAATTTGCGACGAGCACGGGCTGCTGCTGGTCTTCGATGAAATCCAATGCGGAATGGGAAGAACCGGCGACTTCTTCGGTTATGAATTCTCCGGCATCCAGCCCGACATCGCCGCGCTCGCCAAGGGGCTCGGCGGCGGTTTTCCCGTCGGCGCGTGCCTGGCTTCAAGGCAGGCGTCCTCGGGAATGGGCTTTGGAATCCACGGCTCGACCTTCGGGGGCAACCCCCTGGCGATGGCGGTGGGCGACGCGGTGCTGGACGTGGTGCTGGGGGACGGCTTCCTCGAACATGTCCAAGAGATGTGCGCGTATTTTTGGCAGGGCCTGGAAAAACAGCGTGCAAGCCATCCCGGCATCATCGAGGAGTTGCGCGGGCGGGGATTGATGGTCGGACTGCGCTGCGTCGTTGCGAAAGAAAAACTGACCGCCGCGCTTGTGGAGCAACGACTTCTATGCGTCGGCGCCGATGACAACGTCGTGCGCTTGCTCCCGCCCCTGGTTATCGAGCGCGAGCATATCGACACCGCCCTCGAAGCGATTGATAATGCCTGCTCTAAATTGGAAGGAGAATCCTGATGGCGAATTTTCTTGATTTGGAATCGCTTTCGCCCGAACAGCTGCGGGCGATTCTAGACGCGGCGGCGGCGCGCAAACGGGCGAGGGCGGAAGCGGAGCCGCAGGGCAAAGGTGCGCCGGACAAGGACGCGCCGCTTTCGGGACATGTTCTCGCGCTGCTGTTCGAAAAACCCTCAACGCGCACGCGCGTCTCCTTCAGTATCGCCATGCTTCAATTGGGAGGCACGAGTTTGGATTTGGGAAGCACGACGCTGCAAATGGAGCGCGGCGAGAGCGTGGATGACACGGCGAAAGTGTTGTCCCGCTATGTCGATGCCGTCGCGTTTCGAACCGGCGAGCACAAACGTCTTGAAGTCCTGAGCCGGGCCTCCGAAGTTCCGGTCATCAACGGTTTAAGCGAGCGCGAACATCCCTGCCAGGTGCTCGCCGACATCCTCACCTTCGAAGAGCACAAGGGCTCCATTGCCGGCAGAACGCTCTCCTGGATCGGCGACGGGCAAAACAACATGGCGAACTCGTGGATCGAGGCATCAAAAAAACTGGGCTTTAATCTCAAAATCGGGGCGCCGGAACGCTTCGCCCCCGCAAACGTCGCGGGCGCAAATAACATCGAGCTCACCACTGATCCCGTTGATGCCGTGCGCGAAAGCGACTGCATCATGACCGACACTTGGGTCTCCATGTCGGATGACGCGGACAGCATTGAAGAGCGCCGGCGGCTCCTCGCGCCCTACCAAATCAACGAAGCGCTGATGGCGAAAGCCCCCGGCGCCCTGTTTATGCATTGTCTTCCCGCACACAGGGGCGAGGAAGCCACCGACGGCGTCCTGGACGGCGGGGCGTCCGTGGTTTTTGACGAGGTCGCCAACCGCGTTCATGCGCAAAAGGCAATCCTGCTTTACTGTTTCGGCCGTCTCGACAGACCTGTATAAAAAGCGCTATAACAGGGGAAAGCCTTCTCTCTCATGCATAAACGAGATTGCTGATGAACAACCCTTCCGCGTCAACGCCCCTTGTCGCCCTGCTCGGGCTGCTGGCCTACAACGCACTTGCCGCCCTTGAGCCGAGCATCGTCGCGCTCATGCACCAGGTCGGCGAACGCCATCTCGTCTCCGGACGAAACCCCGTCAGCTTCTGCAACGTGCTCTTCATCTCGCAACTCGTCTCCCTGGTGACTTTCCTGACGCTGTTCAACCGCGATCTCACCAGGGAAAATTTTCGAAAACTCACACGGCGTAAATGGCACTGCCTGTTTTCCTACGTGGTGCTCGGATCGGTGGTAACGCAAATGCTCTACTTCTTCTCGCTGAGTTATACGTCCGTCGCGAGCATCGTGTTGATCTCCTCGATGCAAATACCGCTTGCCGCATTCGTCAACGTATGGCTCTTCAAAGAAACTCTCGAGCGCAGGCAAATCGGCGGACATGTTTTAATCTTCGCCGGCATCATCGCGCCTTTCCTGTTTGCGGCGCAGGCGAGCATGTTCTCGAGCACCGCGGGCTGGGGCGACATGCTCGCCTTCTTCGCAATGCTGTGCGGCGTTGCAAACGGCCTGTTTGCAAAATACCTCGCCGATTTGCCGCTGGGCGTCATCGGCGTGGTCGCATCGGGATCCTCCGCCATCTTCTTTTTCAGTTTTGCGAGTCTCTACTTCGGGCCGGAGCATTTCCAGGACCTGCTCGTGCCTTACGTCTGGGAGCTCGTCTTCGTCTATGCCGTCGTGCTGGTGGTCTCGAGACACATCGTCCGGCAATTGAGTTTCCGCAGATCATCCAACCAGGCCATCAACACGATCTCCGCAAGCTATCCCGCCCTCGCCGTTATCGCCGCATACCTGATCGCAAGCCAAATCCCGACCTACGGACAGATGCTCGGCATCGTTCTCGTCATCGCGGGCATTCTGTTTGCGATGGCCCCCAAGGCGCACAAGGGATTTCTCGAGAAACAAGTGGAGGGCGAACGCGCCGCCGTGCGCGTCAACGCTTAAAGGTCCGCCATGCAGATTTACCTTCCCATAGCAGAATTATCGATGAACATTTTCATTCTGCTGGGAATGGGTGCGAGCGTCGGATTCTTGTCGGGAATGTTCGGCGTCGGCGGCGGGTTTCTCATGACGCCGCTGTTGATATTCTCCGGCATTCCCCCCGCCGTTGCCGTGGGAACCGAAACCAACCAGATCGTCGCATCCTCGGTTTCCGGAATGCTCGCGCACTGGCGCAGGCGCGCCGTCGATTTCAAAATGGGATTCGTGCTCTTTGCCGGATCCGTGTGCGGTTCCATCCCCGGCGTGTTGTTGTTCCGCCTGCTGCGATCGTACGGACAGGTCGATCTTTTAATCTCGCTCTGTTACGTGCTGTTCCTCGGAGGCATCGGCTCGCTGATGCTGATCGAGAGCGTGCGCGCGATGCGCGAGGGAGCAGGGCAGACGCCCGCGACGCGGCGGCGCCGGCGCGGCAACCTCTACTTCCAAAACTGGCCGATGAAAATGCTGTTCCGGCAGTCGCGGCTTTACATCTCCGTCATCCCGCCGCTTTGCATCGGCTTCGTGGTCGGCGTGCTGGCGGCCATCATGGGCGTGGGCGGCGGGTTCATCATGGTGCCGGCGATGATCTATCTGCTGCGAATGCCGACCAACGTCGTCATCGGAACCTCCCTGTTTCAAGTGCTCTGCTCGACCT
>JAPOUU010000007.1 GCA_026708505.1 Hyphomicrobiales bacterium
CCCATCCCCAAAGCGATAGTCAAGAGACGGTCAAAACCGGTCAATTCCGCACCATTATTAAACTTGGCTGATTGGGAAGCCCGCATGATATCTTTATGCGGGGAATCTGCGGAACTTTGACCAAATCGATAAAAGAAGCAACAAGAATGTTGCCGCAAACATCGGCGCATCCCCGACCCGTGAAAATACCGTTGGAGGACTGGGCGGCGGCAGGCGGACATCCAGCACGCCTCGCTTGCCAAACTCCAGTTTTGCAAGGATGCGCCCGCGGGAATCTATCAGTGCGGAGATTCCCGTATTGGTCGAGCGCGCTACCGGCAGGCCTTCTTCAATCGCACGAACAACCGCTTGATCCAAATGCTGCCACGGACCTATTGAGTCGCCGTACCACGCATCGTTACTCACGTTAATCAACCAATCTGGACGTTTGCCCGGTTCGATGATATCGCCGGAAAAAATCACCTCGAAGCATATCAAGGCGACGGCATCGGGAAGATCTCCAAGTTCAAGAAAACGCGAGCCCGTCCCCTTATCAAAACCTCCTTGCTTCGCTAACGCCTTAAGTCCGGTCTTCTCAAAAAATGTTTTATAGGGAAGATATTCTCCAAACGGAACAAGATGTTGTTTGTCGTAATGCTCTTGAGGCACGGCATCGTCATCCAAAACCACCAGCGAATTATACGACTGTACTTCGTCCGAAACCGTGTCGTATCGATACGAACCCGCAATCAAACGGGAACCCGGAGACATGTACTTCGCCAAAAACTCCCGTAGCAAAGTCTCATTTTCGATGACAACGGGAATCGCCACTTCGGGCCATATAATCGCGTCCGGATCCGGAGAATTCTCATAACCCTCGGGTCGAAAGCTCAAGCGAAGCATCAAGCTTCCCATGCCGTTTAGATCGTTGCGCGCAAGCTTGTCACTCTGCTTGATGTTCGGCTGGACTATGCGCACCGCTATTCCCTCGTGCTCGGGTGCCGAATTAATGTAATGCGCTCCCCACAGCCACGCCGCAACGGCAAAAACGACCGCAAAGCCCGGCACAAGCCAGCGGGTGCGCTTGCCCGCTATCCGCGCTTCGCGGCGTCCGTCCCCGAAAAGCGCGGGTATAAGCGCAAACATCACGCCCACGAGCGAGAGCCCGTAGACGCCCACCAGCGATGCCATCTGTGCCCAGGCCGATACTGCCATCATTGTGTTGCCCCAAACGTTCCACGGCAAACCGTCCGCCATAAAATGTCCGCGGGCCCAGTCCGCAAGCGCGATCAGCGCCGCGAAGACAAGAAGGCGGGGAAGCCCCTCGCCCCATAGAAACCGGCGCGCAATCACGCAGGCGGCGAGGAAAAACAACGGCAACAGCAACAACAGGTATCCCGCAAGGTAGGGAACATAAAGGGGGTTTTCCAGTTCGCCAACAAAAAATGCGAAACCCATCCAGTGCAGCCCGACGCCGAAAAAACCCGCGCTAAACGCCCAGGCAATCGCAAGCGTGCGCCAAAAACCTCGGCACCCGTCCAACTGCCAGGTCAGCACGCACAGGCACACCGGCAGCAAAAATAAAAAATGAAACGGCGCAAACGTCAGCACGCTGACAGCCCCTGCCAGGAACGCCAACGCATAAGCGCGAAAGCCTTGTAGTTGACCGATGTAAAGTGCAAGTGATGACATAATTCGAGTTAGCTGTCCGAGTGACTGTGAATATAGACGTTCGATGCGAATCGGCCTCGCGAACCTCAAATTCCAAGCCGACAGGATGCGATACCAACTCGTTGCGCTGGGGGACACCGCCCGCCAAGAATACAACCAATCCTCCCTGCGTGTCCACTCCCATTCCTCGTCGTCCGCAACAGGTTGAGCCCGGCCATCTCGGCAATCGACGCACGGGCGATACCCGTATCCCGCCGCCGGCAGACCCACCGGCAAGGGTCCCTCGCCGGCGGCGCGTCCGCCCCTCAATGTCGCCGAAAGCAAGGGCTCGGCGCCCCATGGCCAAGCGGATAACCGTGCCAATATCCCCTAGCCGCCAGCTTCGTAATATGAAAGCCCTGCCGGACGAAACTCAAAAAAATCCTCCATTTCGAATCGAATCAGTCCGGATATAAACCCTAAAATTGCTGGGAAAATGGGGGAAAATTGGGAATTTATTTCGAATCGATTGCATAATTGGCGGAAAGTTTGATAGCGTAGGGAATCGGTAACATTTCTGTGAATAGAGCAAAATGATGAGAACTATACTGACAACGACTTTCGCTTTCGCCTTGATGGTGTCGGCATTCAACACAAGTCCCGCTATGGCGTCCGGCGAGAAACACACTTGGGAATGGTGCAAAGACAGAATGTATCTGATCCATTGCAAGTCGAAATTTGGATACGGCACCGGATACAGCGCCATAGAAGGAGAGATTGACGAAATTCACGACCCTGAACAAGCAAACGCTGAAAGAGAGGTCGCTGATTCTGACGCCGAAAATTCTACTTCGGCGGCGGGTGCAACCGAACAATAAACACCAACAACAATAACAACCAACCAACCAATAAGGAGAAAAACAATGAAAACGATACTGACGACTATTTTTGCAGTTGCCGTGATGGCTTTTGCATTCAATGCAACGCTTGCTCATGCTAATGAGAAAAGCAATAAGAAGGTTAGGGAATTCTTCAGAGGCCCGGACCCGAAGCAATACTCGTGCGAACTTTACCAGCCTGTTCCGACTGAGAGTTTCACGACTATCAGGACGGGTAGTTGTAGAGAAATAACTTCGCTTGACGAAGCTAATGAATCCGATCAGGCAGATAACGGAAGAGACGTTGCCGATTCAGGCAATGAAGGATCCACTTCGGCGGCAGGTGCAACCGAGTAATAACAACCGCGATAACAAAGGAAAAACAATGAAACTGACGCTGACAACAATCTTCGCGTTTGCCTTGATGGTTTTTGCGTTCAATGCAGGCCCCGTTATGGCAACCGGTCAAGAAAATGAGAAAGAACAGTTCAAGCAGGGCTTTAAGGAAGTCGGCGAAGTCATGAAATGCGGCTTCCAGGGTAAGAGCATCGCGAAGTGTAAAGCCGAAGGACGTATCGGCCAGGCTATTTCGAGTCTTTATACCCCGGAAGAACAAGAACGGCTTGCCGGTTTTGTTGATTACTGCAAAAAGCACGGTAATTGCATGATGAAAAACGGCGAACCCAAGCCCGACAAAGAGCTTGAAAAAATTTATTATTCATACATAAGCGAAATTGACGATCTTCGCGATCTTGATCAAACAGACAGTGAAAAAGACGTTGCCGATTCCAGCGATGGAAGCACCACTTCCGCAGCAGGCGCAACTGAACAATAACCTGGTCTCCATCCCGGGATTTTAACCCCCATCAAATATTAATTTGATGGGGGTTATTTTTATCTGCGCCTAAATCCCGGGCTCGAGTACATAACCGGTAAATTCCCGATACCTTACTTTTTATACAGAGATTTCCAGCAACATCCGACCTACGAGAAACCGGCCGGCAACAACCGGCCCGTTCTTGCCCAAGGCCCGCAATTCGCCCGCTTGTCCGGTTAGAACTTGTATTTGAACCCGGTGCTTCCGGCGTATCCCTCAACCT
>JAPOUU010000018.1 GCA_026708505.1 Hyphomicrobiales bacterium
CGAAGGAGGTCGAACCGTCGGCGCCGGCGTCGTGACCTCCATCCAGGAATAACCGAGGACGCCGGAAGCAAAAGGAAAGCAAGCAGGTCAGGACAATGAAAAAGCAAAACATTCGCATTCATCTCAAAGCTTTTGACCATCGCTTGCTGGACAACTCCACGCGCGAGATTGTTTCAACGGCACGGCGCACGGGCGCGCGTTTGCGCGGGCCCATTCCGCTGCCGACCCACATCGGCAAATGCACGGTGCTGCGTTCCCCGAACATCGACAAGAAATCGCGCGAGCAGTTCGAGATACGCACCCACAAGCGCGTGCTCGATATACTCGATCCCACGCCGCAAACCGTGGACGCCCTCATGAAACTCGACATCGCCGCCGGTGTCGATGTCGAGATCAAGCTATAAGGTGATTGGAATGCGCTCAGGAGTCATTGCACGAAAGCTGGGAATGAGCCGGGAGTTTCAACCCGACGGCCGCCATGTTCCCGTCACCGTGCTGCAGCTCGAGGGCTGCCGCGTGGTCGCGTGCAAGAACCTTGAGCGCGACGGCTACACCGCCGTGCAACTCGGCGCGGGAGACGTTCGCTCCGTGAAAGTCCTCAAGCCGATGCGCGGGTATTTCGCCAAGGCGGGAGTGACCCCGCGCCGCAAACTCGCCGAGTTCCGCGTCTCTCCCGACAACCAGCTCGAGGTCGGCCAGGAAATCACCGCCGATCATTTCGTCGCCGGACAGTATGTCGATGCGCGCGGCGTGAGCATGGGCAAGGGATTCGCTGGCGTCATCAAGCGGCATAATTTCAGCAGCGGACGCATGAGTCACGGCGCTTCGGTCTCGCACCGCGCGCACGGCTCGACCGGACAGCACCAGGACCCGGGCAAGGTTTTCAAAGGCAAAAAGATGGCGGGACACATGGGCGCGGCGATGCGCACCATCCAGAACCTGCAAATTGTGCGCACGGATGCGGAGCGCGGATTGATACTGGTGCGCGGCGGCATTCCCGGACCCAAGGGCGGATGGATCATGCTGAGCGATGCCTGCAAGAAGCGCCTGCCCGAAGAGGCGCCGCGTCCGGCCGGTATTCGCGGAATGGAAAAGCCGGCCGAAGCGGGCGAGCCGCAAGAGGAGCAAGAGGTTAAAGAGACGCAGGAGGCCAAAGGGGAGGAAGAGATCAAGGAGACCAAAGAGGCCAAGGAGGCCGGAGAGGTTAAAGAGACGGGCGAATCGGCACCGGCCGGGGAGTCGCAGGAAACTCCTGAAACCCCCGAAGCTCCGGAAGCCCCCGAAACGGACGAGTCCCCCGGGGCGGACGAATCCGGCAGCGAGGAGTCGAAGTCATGAAGCATCCGGTTGTCGCACTCGAAAAGGACGGCGAGGTAGGCTCGGTGGAGCTGAACGAGAAGGTCTTCGGGCTCGAGCCCCGCGAGGATATTTTGCAGCGCATGGTCGTCTACCAGCTGGCGAAACGCCGCGCCGGAACGCACGTAACCCAGACGCGTTCGATGGTCTCGGGAACAAGCGCGAAGTGGGGAAGCCAGAAGGGCAGCGGACGCGCCCGGCACGGCTCCCGCAAGGCGAACGTGTTTCGCGGGGGCGGCAAGGCGCACGGCCCCGTGATGCGCTCGCATGCCATCGGTCTGCCGCGCAAGGTTCGCGCATTGGCGATGTGCCACGCGCTTTCGGAAAAACTTCGTCAAAAACAACTCGTCATTTTGCAAGAGGCGCGTTTGGACAAGCCGAAAACCTCCCTGTTGTGGGAGCGCCTGCAGCGTTTGCAGACGCAGAACGCACTCATCGTCGACATTGAAGAGCCCGAGCCGAACTTTTGTCTGGCCGCGCGCAACCTTCCGCACGTGAGCATTCTGCCGGTTGCCGGAATTAACGTTTATGACATTCTCCGCCGCGACAAGCTCGTTCTCACGCAGGCGGCGCTGGGAAGTTTACAGGAGCGTTTCGCATGAAGACCATGCCGCACAGTGAAATCATCCGCGCGCCGCTGGTGACCGAGCGCTCGACCGCCGCAGGCGAACACAACCAGATTGTGTTCCTCGTTGCGCTGCATGCGAGCAAGCCGATGGTCAAGGAGAGCATCGAAAAACTGTTCGGCGTCAAAGTCAAAGCCGTCAACACGCTGCGGCGCAAGGGAAAGACCAAGCGTTTCCGGGGACTCCCGGGCAAGCGCAAGGACGTCAAGAAAGCCATCGTGACCCTGGAAGAGGGCCACTCCATCGATATTTCCACGGGACTCTAAAACCATGGCGCTGAAGAAATACAAACCAACGACACCGGGACAACGCGGGCTGGTTCTCATCTCCCGCGAGGATCTCTGGAAAGGCAAGCCGAAGAAGAGCCTCACCGAAGGACTTCCTTCGCGCGGCGGTCGTGACGGACAGGGACGCATCGCCGTTCGCAACCGCGGCGGCGGACACAAGCGTTCCTACCGCAAGATCGACTTCAAGCGCCGCAAGATGGATGTGACCGCGGTGGTCGAGCGTCTCGAGTACGATCCCAACCGCACCGCCTTCATCGCGTTGATTCGCTACGAGGACGGCGAGTATGCCTACATCCTCGCGCCCCAGCGTTTGAAGGAAGGCGACAGCGTGGTCTCGTCGCGGGAGGCGGACATCCGCCCGGGCAACGCTATGCGGCTCGGCAACATGCCCGCGGGAACCATCGTCCACAACATCGAAATGAAGCCCGGCAAGGGCGGCCAGCTGGCGCGCTCGGCGGGGGCATACGCGCAGTTGATGGGACGCGACCAAAGCGGTTACGTCATCGCGCGGCTGTCGTCGGGAGAGCAGCGTCTGCTGCATGCCGAATGCATGGCGACGGTCGGGGCGGTGTCGAATCCGCTGTGGAACAATGTGAAATTCGGCAAGGCGGGCCGGCGCCGCTGGATGGGAAGACGTCCCAAGGTTCGCGGCGTTGCGATGAACCCGGTCGACCATCCCCACGGCGGCGGCGAAGGCAAGACGTCGGGCGGACGCCATCCGGTTTCGCCCGAAGGCAAGCCGACCAAGGGCAAGCGGACGCGCGCGAACAAGCGCACGGACAAATTCATCCTGCGGTCAAGACATCAACGGCGTAAGAGGAAGTAACAAGATGACACGCTCAACATGGAAAGGACCTTTTGTGGACGGATACCTGCTCTCCAAGGCGGAAGCGGTTCACGAGAAAGGGCGCAAGGAAGTCATCAAGACCTGGTCGAGGCGCTCGACGGTCGTGCCGCAATTCGTCGGACTGACCTTCGGGGTTCACAACGGCCGCAAACACATCCCGGTCACCGTGAGCGAGGACATGATCGACCACAAACTCGGAGAGTTCGCCCCGACGCGGACCTACCACGGACACGCTCCCTCCGACAAGAAGGCGCAAAGGAAATAACAATGGGCAAGCCTGCAAGAGAACGTGCATTAGCCGACAACGAAGCCTGCGCCAAGGGCGGCTTGCTGCGGGTCTCCCCGTTCAAGTTGAACCTTGTCGCGCAGATGATTCGCGGCAAGCCGGTCGAGACGGCGATGAACGATTTGGAATTCTGCCGCAAGCGCATCGCCGGACCGGTGCGCAAGCTGCTCAAGAGCGCCATCGACAACGCCGAGAACAACCACCAGCTTGATGTGGATTCCCTGGTCGTCGCGCAGGCCCACGTCGGCAAGCATCTGGTGATGAAGCGCTCCCGCGCGCGTGCGCGCGGACGTTTCGCCCGCATCCTCAAGCCCTTCTCCCGCATGACCATCATCGTGCGCGAGGTTGATGAATCCGCCGAAAGCGAAACCGGAAAAACCGGGGAGGAGAATTAGCATGGGACAAAAAGTTAACCCCATCGGCCTGCGGCTGGGAATCAACCGCACTTGGGATTCCCGCTGGTTCGCCGGTAAGGAGGATTACGGCACGTTGCTTCACGAGGACATTCGCATCCGCAGCCATCTAAAGAAACAGTTGCGCCTTGCGGGCGTGCCGAAGATTGTCATCGAGCGGCCCCATCTCACCTGCCGGATCACGATACACTCGGCGCGTCCGGGGTTGGTTATCGGCAAGAAGGGCGCGGACATCGAACGCCTGCGCAAGGAGGTCAGCGCGATGACCAAATCCGAAGTGCAGATCAACATTGTCGAAGTGCGCAAGCCCGAAACCAACGCCATGCTGATTGCCGAAGGACTGGCGATGCAGTTGGAACGCCGCGTCGCCTTCCGCCGCGCAATGAAGCGCGCCATGCAGGCGGCGGTGCATTTGGGCGTTGAAGGCGTGCGCATCGATTGCGCCGGACGGCTCGGCGGCGCGGAGATTGCGCGCGGAGAATGGTATCGCGAAGGGCGCGTTCCCTTGCATACGCTTCGCGCGGACATTGACTACGGACAAGTCGAGGCTTTCACGACTTACGGGGTGTGCGGCGTGAAGGTCTGGGTGTGCAAGGGCGAGATCATGGAACATGACCCCCAGGCCCAGGAAAAGCGCGCGCAAAGCACCGGCGACGTGCGCAGGGAAAAATAAAGAGGAATAAGAGAGAAGTACAATGCTGCAACCAAAGAAGACCAAATACCGCAAGGCGCACAAGGGACGCATCCACGGCATGGCAAAAGGTGGAAGCGAGTTGAACTTCGGCGTTTACGGAATCAAGGCGCGTTCGCCCGACCGCATCACGTCGCGGCAGATTGAAGCGGCGCGGCGCGCGATCACGCGGCACATGAAACGTGCGGGCCGTGTCTGGATCCGGGTGTTCCCCGATATTCCCGTGTCGAAAAAACCGACCGAGGTTCGCATGGGCAAGGGGAAAGGCTCGCCGGAATATTGGGTTGCGCGCGTCAAGCCCGGCCGCGTGCTGTTCGAGATTGACGGGGTTCCGCCCTCGGTTGCATGGGAGGCGTTGCGCCTGGGCGCGGCGAAGCTTCCCGTTGCGTGCCGACTAATCCGCCGGGTTGGCGAGTGATTTGCCGGAGGTGCTTGCTATGAAACCGACCGAAGTACGCGATAAGACGCCGGACGAGCTGGACGATTTGCTGGAGCGTTTGCGCCGCGAGCGTTTGAACCTGCGCTTCCAGCAGGCGACGGGACAGTTGGAGAATGTTGCGCGGATGCGTGCGCTTCGCCGCGACATCGCGCGCATCGAGACGGTGCGCCGCGAGCGCAAACCTTCGAAAACGGGCAAGGAGCAATAAAGATGCCGAGAAGAATTTTGCAGGGCGTGGTGGTTTCCGACAAGCGCGACAAAACGATTGCCGTGCGCGTCGAGCGCCGGTTCAGCGACCCGGTGATGAAGAAGACGGTGCGCCGTTCGAAGCGCTATCACGCCCATGACGGCGAGAACCGCTGCAAGGTCGGCGACGTGGTCCGGATACGCGAGTGTCCGCCGATATCGAAATCAAAGAGTTGGGAAGTCGTTCCCGCGGACGAATAGGCGAGAGAAAAAATGATACAAGTGGAAACCGTCCTTGATGTTGCCGATAATTCCGGAGCGCGCGCCGTCCAATGCATTAAAGTGCTGGGCGGATCGCGCCGGAAGTATGCGCGCGTCGGCGACATAATCGTGGTCGCCGTCAAAGAGGCGATCCCGCGCGGACGCGTGCAGAAGGGAAGCGTGATGAAGGCCGTGGTCGTGCGCACGGCGAAGGAGATCCACCGCCAGGACGGATCCGCCATTCGCTTTGACCGCAACGCCGCCGTTCTGGTGAACGCGCAGGGCGACCCGATCGGCACGCGCATCTTCGGGCCCGTAACCCGCGAGTTGCGCGCGCGCAAGCACATGAAAATTATTTCGCTCGCACCGGAGGTGTTGTGATGGCGCTTCGAATTCGAAAAGGCGACAAGGTCGTCGTGCTCTCTGGCCGCGACAAGGGCAAGCGCGGCGAAGTTCTCGGCGTGTTTCCGCGCGAGGGCAGGGCGCTGGTCCAGGGCGTCAACATGGTCAAGCGCGCGAGCAAGGCGGACGCCCGCGGCGGCGGGGGCATCCAGGCCAAGGAGTCGAAAATCCACCTCTCCAACATCGCCCTGGAGGATCCCGGCGGCAAGGGAAGCACGCGTTTTGCCGTGCAGCTTGAGGACGGACGCAAGCGCCGGCAGGCAAAACGCTCAAAGGAGTATATCGATGTCTGAGACATACGTTCCCCGCATGAAGAAGCGCTACCTGGAGCAGGTTCACCCCGGCCTGAAGGAGAAGTTCGGCTTTCGCAACAATCTGCAGGTGCCGCGCCTCGAGAAGATCGTGCTGAACATGGGCGTGGGGGCCGCGGTGAGGGATTCGCGCAAGATCAAGGCCGCCGCCGAGCATCTCGCCCTGATTGCCGGACAAAAGCCGGTCGTCACCAAGGCGCGCCGTTCGGAGGCGAACTTCAAACTGCGCCAGGGCATGGCAATCGGCGTCAAGGCGACGCTGCGGCGCGACAGGATGTTCGAGTTTGTCGACAGGCTCGTCACCATCGCGCTGCCGCGCGTGCGCGACTTCCGCGGATTGAACCCGAACAGTTTCGACGGTAACGGCAATTTTGCCATGGGAATTAAAGAGCACATCGTTTTCCCCGAGATCGACTATGACAAGATCGAGGACATTTGGGGACTGGATGTGATTGTTTGTACGACCGCGCGCAGCGACGAGGTTGCGCGCGAGTTGCTGCGCGGGCTGGACTTTCCCTTCCCGCAACCGGTGTCGCAATAAAGGAGGCGAGTTTATGGCAAAGAAAGGTGATATCGAACGCAACCGCAACGTAAAAAAACTGGTTGCAAAATATGCGGGCAGACGCGCGCGGTTGAAGGCGATCTTGCGCGACGGCGAAAGATCGAACGAGGACAAGTTCCAGGCGCGCCTGAAGCTTGCACAGCTGCCGCGCAACTCTTCGCCGACGCGCGTGCGCAACCGCTGCGAGCTGTCCGGCCGCGCGCGCGGATATTACCGGAAGTTTCGTTTGTCGCGGATATGGCTGCGCGAGATGGCGTTGCGCGGACACATTCCCGGCATGGTTAAATCAAGCTGGTAGGAAGTTAGAAAGATGAGTTTTTCAGACCCGTTGGGAGACATGCTGACCCGGATTCGAAACGCGCAAATGCGCCGCAAGGAAGTCGTGCGCGTGCGCGCGTCCTCGCTGTGCACGCGGGTGCTCGATACGCTCAAGGAGCAGGGCTTCATCCGGGGCTATCGCAAGGAGGCGTTGCGCCCGGGCATCAACGTTCTCGATGTGGAGTTGAAGTACCACGACGGCGAGCCGGTGATTCGCTCCCTCCGGCGCGTTTCCCGGCCGGGACGGCGCGCCTATGCCGCCGCCAAGGAGATTCCGCTGGTCTACAACGGCCTGGGGATTTCGATATTGTCGACCTCGCGCGGCGTGATGTCGGATGCCCAGGCGCGCGCCTGCAACGAGGGCGGCGAGATTTTGTGCGCGGTGTTTTGAGGTAACGGATATGTCGCGAATTGGAAAAAAACCCGTATCCATCCCCGAGGGCGTTGAAGTTCGCGTCAACGGCAAGGTGGTCGAGGCGAAGGGCAAGAACGGTTCGGGAAGCCTGGAGTTGCTGGACAGCGTGACGCTCGAGCAGGGCGAGGGCGAGTTGCGCCTGACGCCCAAGGACGAGTCCATGCGCTCGCGTTCCATGTGGGGAATGCAGCGCACGCTTTTGGATAATCTGCTTGTGGGGGTCTCGAGCGGGTTTTCCAAGACGCTGCTGTTGAACGGGGTGGGATACCGCGCCGAAATGCGCGGCAAGGATTTGCGCATGCAACTGGGCTTCAGTCATGATATTCTGTATCCGGTGCCCGAGGACATCGAGATAAAATGCCCGCGCCCGGTGGAAATTGTCGTTTCCGGACGCGACCGCCAGCGCGTCGGGCAGGTTGCGGCGAACCTGCGCGCCTACCGCCCGCCGGAGCCGTACAAGGGCAAGGGCGTTCGCTATTCCGACGAGGTGGTTATGCGCAAGGAAGGTAAAAAGAAATGATCGATCGTTCCGAAACCGTTACACAGCGTGCGGCGCGGGTTCGCACGAAACTGCGCCGGGGCAACCGGGACGGGCGTCCGCGCCTGTCGGTGTTCCGTTCGTCGAAGTACATTTACGCGCAGATTATCGACGATGCGCACGGACGCACGCTGCATTCGGCATCATCGCTGGAGTCCGCGTTCCGCGAGCAGGGCGGCAAGGCTTCCTCCTGCGACAAGGAAGCCGCGCGCAAAGTCGGCGAGATGGTGGCGCGCCGCGCCATTGAAGGCGGCGTCAAAAAGGTCGTGTTCGACAGGGGCGGTTATGCGTTTCACGGACGGGTGCTCGCGCTCGCGCAGGGTGCGCGCGAAGCCGGCCTGGAGTTTTAGGAGAAGATAGCGAAATGGCACGAAGAGAACGGCCCGCCAAGGGCGAGAAAGGTGAACGCGAACCGAGCGAGTTGATCGACAAGCTCACGCACATCAACAGGGTTTCGAAAGTCGTGAAGGGCGGTCGCCGCTTCGGCTTTGCGGCGCTGGTCGTCGCGGGCGACAAGCGCGGACGCGTGGGCTTCGGCCACGGCAAGGCGCGCGAGGTTCCCGAGGCGATACGCAAGGCGACCGAGGAGGCGAAAAAGAATCTGATATCGGTGCCCTTATACGAAGGACGCACGCTGCACCATGACGTATCCGGACGCTGGGGAGCCGGGCGCGTGATCCTGCGCGCGGCGCCTCCGGGCACGGGGATTATCGCGGGCGGGCCGGCGCGCGCCGTTTTCGAGACTTTGGGAATGCAGGACGTCGTTGCCAAGTCGATAGGCTCGTCAAATCCGTACAACGTCGTGCGCGCGACATTCTCGGCGCTGCGCAAGGAATGCTCGCCGCGCATGGTTGCGGCGCGCCGCGGCAAGAAGCCGAGCGAAATCATCACGCGTGCGCACAGACGCCCGACGGGCGAAAGCGCCGCGGAGAAAGACGCGGCGAAGAAAGACGCCGCGCCCGTAAAAGAGTCGAAAGAGCCGAAAGAGGCAAAAGAAGAAACACCGAAAGAGACGCAGGAATCATGAACAAAACGAACAAAGGCAAGATGATATGCGTGGAGCGTTTCGGTTCGCCGATACGCCGCTCCCACCGGCAGCGTTCGATACTGGTCGGACTGGGGCTGGCGGGATCGAAACGCCGCCGCGAGTTGGTGGACACGCCCGAGGTTCGGGGCATGGCCGAGAAGCTCGCGCACATGGTTCGCATCGTTGAAAGCGACGGGAAGGACGGGAAAGAATGAAACTTAACGAAATCGCCGATCGCCCCGGTTCGCGCAAGCGCGCAACGCGCGTCGGACGCGGACAGGCTTCGGGCAAGGGCAAGACGGCCGGACGCGGGCACAAGGGACAAAAGTCTCGCTCGGGCGTGGCCCTGCGCGGACGCGAAGGCGGACAGATGCCGATACACATGCGCCTTCCCAAGCGCGGCTTTCGCAACCCGTTTGCACGGCGTTATTCCATCGTCGACCTCGCACGGCTGAACGCCGCGGTGGATGAGGGCAAGATTGACGGCGCGGCGATTATAACCTCCGAGGCGTTGTCGGGCGCGGGGCTGATTCGCTCCAACCGCCCCCATTGGCGCCTGCTCGGAAAGGCCAAACTCGAACGCGCCCTGAAGGTTCGCGCGGACCACGTCTCCGCGGGCGCGCGCGCGTCCATCGAGGCGGCGGGCGGAAGCGTGGAGATCAAGGAAGAGAAGAAAGCCTCTTCGCCGAAAGAGCCGAAAAAATCGAAGGGGCCGAAAGAATCAAAACAACCGGAACCCGAAGAGTCGAAGGAGTCCTGATCCATGGCATCAGCCGCCGAACAACTTGCCGCCAATCTGAACTTCTCCGCCTTTGCGAAGGCGACCGAGTTGAAGAAGCGCATCTGGTTTACGCTCGGAGCGTTGCTGATCTACCGCCTCGGCACCTATGTTCCCGTTCCCGGAATTGACCCCGCCGCGCTGGCACAGGTGTTTGATTCCAACCGCGGCGGCATCATCGGAATGTTTGACATGTTCGCGGGCGGCGCGGTCGGGCGCATGGCGATATTCGCGCTCAACATCATGCCGTACATCTCCGCCTCCATCATCATGCAGCTGCTCGCGACCACATCGCCGCACCTCGCGCAATTGAAGAAGGAAGGCGAGCAGGGACGCCGCCAGTTGAACCAATACACGCGCTACGGAACGGTGCTGCTCGCGGCGGCGCAGGGCTACGGCATCGCGGTCGGACTCGAAAGCGCCGGCGGGATTGTCACCGATCCGGGCCTGTTGTTCCGCCTCACCACGGTGATAACGCTGGTCGGCGGGACGATATTCCTGATGTGGCTGGGCGAGCAGATAACGGCGCGCGGAGTCGGCAACGGCATCTCGCTGATCATTTTCGCCGGCATCGTCGCCGAACTTCCCGGCGCCTTTGCCGGAACGATGGAACTCGGGCGCCAGGGCGCCATCTCGACCCTGGTGATTTTGTTTTTGATCGCAATGGTCATCGCGGTAATCGCTTTCATCGTGTTCATGGAGCGCGCGCAAAGACGTCTGCTGATTCAATATCCCAAGCGGCAGGTTTCCGGCGGCGCGTTTCGCGGCGAGAGTTCTTCGCATCTGCCGTTGAAGTTGAACACGGCGGGTGTCATTCCGCCGATATTCGCCTCGTCGCTGCTGCTGCTGCCGCTGACCCTTGCAGGGTTTTCGTCCGCCGACAGCGACTCGTGGCTCGCGGTGGTCTCGACCTATCTCGGTCACGGACAGCCCCTTTACATGCTGTTGTATGCGGTCGGGATTATTTTCTTTTGCTTTTTCTACACCTCGATAGTGTTCAGTCCGGAGGATACCGCCGATAATCTTCGCCGCTACGGCGGATTCATTCCGGGGATTCGTCCCGGAAAGTCGACGGCGGAGTATATCGATTATGTGCTTACGCGTTTGACGACGGTGGGCGCGGCGTATTTGACGCTGGTGTGCCTGCTTCCGGAAGTTCTGGTTGCGCAGTACAACGTGCCGTTTTATTTCGGCGGGACGTCGCTGCTGATCGTTGTGTCCGTAACCATGGACACGGTTGCGCAGGTGCAAAGCCATCTGCTCGCGCATCAATACGAAGGATTGATCCGCAAGTCGAAGCTGCGCGGGGGACGCACTCGATGAACCTGATTTTTTTGGGACCGCCCGGTGCGGGCAAGGGAACGCAGGCGCGCCATGTCGCGGAGCGGCACCGCCTTGTCGCCTTGTCGACCGGAGACATGCTGCGCGCGGCGGTCGCCGAAGGTAGCGAGATCGGCAAGCAGGTGCGTTCGATAATGGAAAGCGGCGGATTGGTTCCCGATGAAATTGTCGCTTCGCTGATATCGGAAGAGTTGAAGCGCGCGCGCGGCGATAGCGCCGTTGAGGGCGTTTTGCTGGACGGCTTCCCCAGGAATCTCAAGCAAGCGAAAATGCTGGAGGAAATTCTCGCGGAGCAGGACGAAAGCATCGATATGGTGCTGGAACTGGGTTTGGAGGACGACGCCTTGCTGCGCCGCATCGAATCGCGCATCGCCGAAAATCCGTCCGAGCGCCGGGAAGACGACACGCCGGAGGTTCTGCGCCGCCGCATCAAGGTCTACCACGATGAAACCCGCCCCCTGAGCGATTACTACCGCGAGCGCGGCTTGCTGCGCCAAATCGACGGCTCCGCCCCGATAGAGGAGGTTGCCCGCTCGATTGAGGCGGCCCTCGCGAATATCGGCGATATTGGCGGAAAAAGGAAGGCAGGTTGACGATGTCGAAAAAGCGGGTATATTTGATGCATTGGGCTGGGGAGTTGAACTTTCAAGGAGCGGATTCATGGCTCGGATAGCCGGAGTAAACATTCCTGCAAACAAGCGGGTGGAGGTGTCGTTGACCTACATCCACGGCCTTGGCGCGCGCAAGGCCCGCGAGATTTGCGCCAGCGCCGGCATCGAGTCCTCCAAGCGCGTCAACGAATTGAGCGATGCCGAAGTCATTCGAATCCGCGAGGTGATCGACAAGAGTTACATGGTTGAAGGCGATCTGCGTCGCGAGACCAGCATGAACATCAAGCGCCTGATGGACCTGGGTTGCTACCGGGGGTTGCGGCACCGCAAGGGACTGCCGGTTCGGGGGCAGCGCACCCACACTAACGCACGCACGCGCAAAGGTCCCGCGCGTCCAATTGCAGGGAAGAAGAAATAAAAATGGCACGGGAAACTTCACGGGTACGTCGTCGGGAACGCAAGAACATCATGGCGGGTGTCGCGCATGTGAACTCGACCTTCAACAATTTGGTCATCACGATTACGGATGCACAGGGGAACACGATTTCATGGTCATCGGCGGGAACGATGGGCTTCAAGGGTGCGCGCAAGTCGACGCCTTATGCGGCGCAGATGGCCGCCGAAGATGCCGCCAAAAAGGCGATGGAGCACGGCATGACAACGCTCGAGGTGGAGGTTCGCGGACCGGGTTCGGGACGCGAGTCGGCGCTTCGCGCGCTGCAGGCCGCAGGTTTTACAATTACGTCGATACGCGACGTTACGCCGATACCGCATAACGGGTGCCGGCCGCCGAAGCGTCGACGGGTATAGCAAGGGAGGTTTTACTGTGATGGAGAGGTTCGCATGGAGATGCAGATGAGTTCGTCGGAAGAATTAAGTAGCCTGCAAGCAGGTGACAAGCATTGGAAAGAGTTGGTTCACCCCAACGACTTGGAGGTGATCCCCGAAGGGGACGGCAACCGTGTTGCAACGGTTATCGCCGATCCTTTGGAGCCGGGATACGGCTACACGCTGGGCAATGCGCTGCGGCGCGTGTTGCTGGCATCGCTGCAGGGTGCCGCGGTCACGGGTGTCCGGATCGAGGGCGTGTTGCACGAGTTCTCCAACATTCCGGGCGTGCGCGAGGATGTCACCGACATTATCCTGAACATCAAGTCGCTCGCACTGCGGATGCACTCGGAAGGGCCGCGCCGCATGACCTTGCGCCAGAGCGGTCCGAAGGTCGTCACCGCCGGTGACATAGAAACCGATGCCGATGTCGAGATTATCAATCCGGACCAGGTGCTGTGCTCCCTGGATGACGGCGCCGAGATCGTGATCGAGTTCAGCGTGGATACGGGCAAGGGATATGTGTCCAGCGAGCACAATCGTTCCGACGACGGATCGATAGGCTTGATAGCGGTGGACAGCATCTATTCGCCGGTGCGCAAGGTTTCCTACAAGGTCGAGAATACCCGTGAAGGACAGCACCTGGATTACGACAAGCTGACCATGCGCGTCGAAACCAACGGAGCGATGCCTCCCGTGGAGGCGATTGCCTCGGCGGCTCGAATCCTTCAGGACCAGTTGCAATTGTTCGGCGTGTCGAGACGATCGGAGCAGCCCACCATCGAAGAGAGAATATCGATGGTGACGCCGAGTTTTGACAGCAATCTGCTCAAAAAGGTGGACGAGCTGGAACTTTCGGTTCGCTCCGCGAATTGCCTGAAGAACGACAACATCGTCTACATCGGGGATCTGATTCAGAAAACCGAAGGCGAAATGCTGCGTACGCCGAACTTCGGGCGCAAGTCGCTCAACGAAATCAAGGAAGTCCTCGGGCGTTTAAACTTGGAGTTGGGACAAAAAATTCCGGGCTGGCCTCCCGAGAACATCGAAGAGATGGCCCGTCGAGCGGAGGATCGTTATTGAACCATGCGCCATCGCAAATCCGGACGCAAACTGAATCGCACCTCGAGCCATCGCAAGGCGATGCTCGCGAACATGGCGGTTGCGCTGATCAAGCACGAGCAGATTGTCACCACCCTGCCCAAGGCGAAGGAGTTGCGCCCTTATGTGGAAAAACTGATAACGCTGGGTAAAAAAGGTGATTTGTCTTCGCGCCGCCGGGCGCACGGGATATTGCCGGCGGCGGACAAGCAATGGGTCGGGACATTGTTCGACACGCTTTCGCCGCGCTATGCCGAACGCCACGGGGGATATGTCCGGATATTGAAGGCGGGGTTTCGCTACGGAGACGATGCGCCGCTGGCCGTGATTGAATTGGTGGATAGGGACCCCGAAGCGCTGGGGCAGGATTCCGGCCCCGTGATTGAACGGGAAGTGCCGGAGGAGCAGGAGGACTCCACCACTTAGCGGAGGAGGCGAAACTTTGTCTGGGAAAGCCGCGACGAGGGATCTAGGAATGACTCAGGCGGCGGCTGTTCCGCTGGCGGAGCGTTTGCGCCCGGAACGTTTGGAGGAAGTCGTTGGACAGGCTCATCTGTTTCACGGCGAGGGGGAAGACACCGAAACATTTCAAGGACCGCTGGGGCGCATGCTCTCGAAAGGGAGAATCGCCTCGCTGTTGCTGTGGGGCCCGCCGGGCTCGGGCAAGACGTCGATAGCGCGTTTGCTGGCGGAGCGCGTCGGCATGGAGTTTCGACAAATCTCGGCGATATTTTCCGGTGTTGCCGAGTTGAAGAAGATATTCGAAGAAGCCCGCCGGCTTCGCGAGTCCGGCGCTTCGATGGCGCTGTTCGTGGACGAGATTCACAGATTCAACCGGGCGCAGCAGGACAGCTTCCTGCCCGTGGTTGAGAGCGGCGATGTCGTTTTGATCGGCGCAACCACGGAAAACCCCTCTTTCGAGTTGAACGCGGCGTTGCTTTCACGCATGCAGGTGCTTCGGTTGAGCCGCCTGGACGATGATGCGCTAAACCTGTTGCTGGAGCGCGCCGAATCCCATGTCGGCGCGCGTCTTCCGGTAGACGAAGACGGACGCGCCGCCTTGTTTGATATGTGCGACGGCGACGGACGTTTTCTGCTCAACATCATCGAGGAGATTTTTGCGGCCCCTCCCGAACAGGACATGGACAGGGAGGAGGTCGGGCGTTTTGCGCAGCGGCGCGTTCCGGTTTACGACAAGGACCGCGAAGAGCACTACAACCTCATCAGCGCGCTGCACAAGGCGATACGCGGGTCGGATGTGGATGCGTCCTTGTATTGGCTGGCCCGCATGCTGCAGGGTGGCGAGGATCCGTTGTTTCTCGCGCGTCGGCTGATTCGCATCGCATTGGAAGACGTGGGGCTTGCCGACCCGCAGGCGTTGGTGGTTTGCGAGGCGGCCAAGGAGGCCTACCGGTTCTTGGGAACGCCGGAAGGCGAGCTTGCGCTGGCGCAAAGCGTGGTTTACCTGGCGATGGCGCCGAAGTCGAATGCGGCTTACCGGGCGCTCACAAAAGCATGGCGCGACGCCGAGGCGAGCGGCTCCCTGCCTCCCCCGATGCACATTCGCAACGCGCCGACGCGCGCGATGAAGTCGTGGGGTTACGGTTCCGGCTACCAGTATGACCATAACGAGGAGGACGCGTTTTCCGGACAGGAGTATTTTCCCGACGGGAAAAAGCGGGAAGAATATTACCATCCGGTCGAGCGCGGTTTTGAGCGCGAGATGATCAAGCGCATGGCATATTGGAAGCGCCTGCGCGCCGAGAGAACACCCAAATGAGCTGGGCGGTTGCATTGGCGGTCGCGGTCGGCGGCGCATTGGGGGCGTTGGGAAGATATGTCGTTAATGTGCTCGCGGAGCGCGTGTTGTCGTTTCTCTCGCTCGGGCAGCTTCCTCTTGCGACTTTTACGGTGAATATTGCGGGGTCTTTTTTGATGGGTTTGCTGGCGGGCGGATTGCTGTTGCGTTTTCCGTCAAACGAAGTGCTTCGGGCCTTTCTGGCGACGGGCCTGCTGGGAGGATTTACAACGTTTTCGGCATTTTCGCTTGAGTTGGGCGAAATGGTCACGCAGCGTCATTACGGCATGGCGCTGGGTTACGGGAGCGCATCGGTTGTATTGGGCTTGTGCGCGTTTTTGCTGGGAATGTCTTTGGTTCGGGTGTGGGCATGAGCGCGGACACGCAAGCGGACAACGCGAAAAAAATCGGCGGCGATTATCATGTCGTCGTTGCGGACGAATCGGGTTTGCGACTGGATCGCTGGTTTCGGGCGCGTTATCCGGGGTTGGGACACGCCCGCTTGTCGAAATTATTGCGGCAGGGGCAGATACGCCTGGATGGAGCGCGCGTCCCCGGCAGCGCGCGCTTGGAGACCGGGCAGAAAATTCGCGTGCCGCCCCTGCCCTCAAGCGCGATAACACCGAGAGTAGCGCCGCAAGAAGTCAGCGCGGCGGACGCGGCGTTTGTGGAAGGCTTGCTTTTGCATCGAGATGAATCCGTTTTGGTTTTGAACAAGCCGTCGGGTTTGGCTGTTCAGGGCGGAAGCGGCTTGCACCGGCATCTGGACGGAATGCTGGGAGGCCTGCGTTTCGGGCGCGAAGATTCACCGCGCCTGACCCACCGTCTCGATCGCGATGTCTCCGGCGTGCTGGTCCTGGGGCGTAGTTCAAGGGCCGCGGCGCATTTGTGCGAATCTTTTCGCGAGCGCCGCGTCGGAAAACTGTACCGGGCGTTGACGCTGGGCGTTCCGACGCACCCGAAGGGCCGCATTGAAACTTCGATGGAGAAAGCATCGAACGACGGCATGGAAAAAATGACTCTCGGCAAGGGCAAGAAGGCATGCACGGATTATGCCGTGGTGGAAGCGGTCGGAACGCGTTTTGCATGGATAGGGTTTGTTCCGCAAAGCGGCCGCACGCACCAATTGCGGGTTCATGCGGCGGCGTTGGGATGTCCGATTTTAGGAGACGGGAAATACGGCGGGCGCGAGGCGCGCATGGCCGGGGAGGAGACGGGGCTGGCCTCGGGATTGCATCTTCATGCGACGCGGTTGCGTTTGCCGCACCCCGACGGCGGCATACTGGATGTCGTTGCGCCTCCGCCCCCGCACATGGAGGAGAGTTGGCGCACGCTGGGATTGGATTGGCGCACGGGCGGGGAGATCGAGGATTCTGTTTGGCGTTCTTTGGTCTAACCGGTTCTTTCCCTTAAAGTTTCAATAAAGCGCGAAAGCGACAGAACGGTCGTTTTATTATCGCCCCGAAATTCATCTTCCCCGGCGTAAACGACAAATTTCCTTTGCACTTTTAGGTCCTCGCAGGCTATATGAAACCCTTTTTTAAGCGTAGGCGTGCGATTGGATTTAATTTCAACCGCCCAATAGTTATCCAATCCAAACTCAAGAAGCAAATCAATTTCAGCTCCGGCAGAAGTTCTGTAAAAATAGGGATGAACCCCAAACGGCAATACCGAGATGATATTTTCGATTACAAACCCTTCCCAGCTTTTATCTCGAATTGAATGGCCCAGTAATTCCTCATAATTGGGTATTTGCAGAAGTGTGTGGAGGATGCCACTGTCTCTAATATAGATTCTTGGAGATTTAGTAAGTTGTTTTTTTATGTTTCCATGCCAAGGCTCAAGCCTGCGAACCAATAACAAATCAACCATTAAGTCCAGATACCGGCTAACCGTGACGCTTTTTACGCTTAACGGGCTTGCTATTTTTGAAGCGTTGAATAATTCACTTTGCGTGTGCGCAAGCATTGTCCAAAAACGCATGAGTGTTGCGGCGGGAATGCGTGAACCTAATTCTGGGATATCGTGTTCCAAATAAGTGCGGATAAAGTTTTTCCTCCATTTATGGCTTTTTTGATCGCTTTGCGCCGCATAACTGTCAGGGAATCCGCCGCGCATCCACAATCTTTGCAACGGTTCGCCTTCCGGCTCTTCTATTTCGAACGGATTGAGGCTTGTCAGCTCGTGATAACAAATGCGCCCTGCAAGACTTTCAGAGCTTTGCTTTAGTAGTTTATTTGATGCGGAGCCGAGAATAAGGAACCGGCCATTGCCGCGCCCTTCGCGCCGCCTGGCATCAATGATGCCGCGCAACGACATAAACAGATCGGGATAGTTTTGGACTTCATCAAGAATTACCAATTCATCAGCATGGCGGTCCAAATAATGAGTGCTGTCCTCCAACCTTCGTAAATTTTCCGATTTTTCAAGGTCAAGGTAGTTTGACGGTCGGGTCTTAGCAATTTCAAGGGCAAGCGTCGTCTTGCCGACTTGGCGTGGCCCAAGAATGGCTACCGCCGGATTTTCGTTTAGGTCTCGGGCAATCTCTTGTGCTAATTCCCTTTTATACATGCTGTGATATTAGCATAAAATGTTAAATTTACAAGGTAGGTCATGTTAAATTTACGAGGTAGGTTCTGTTAAATTTATGAGGTAGGTTATGTTAAATTTACGAGGTAGGTTTCACCGGTTTTTCAGCGGGAAATCATAGCTAAATCCTCCAAAATCCCGCGTAAATCGCCGTATTTTCCGAAGATATGCCATGGAAAGAAGGCGCGCCCCGGTTGGATGCGCTTAGCCGTTTGAAAGAGCCTCCACAGGGAATTATTCATCCGACAGGAATTCGCCGACCAGCCGGTTAAATATCTCGGGCCGCTCCATATGGACGGCATGGGCGCATCCGGGAACGACGGCCAGGTGGCTGTTGGGAATTGTGCGCCAAAGTTTTTCGATTTGCGGCCAAAGATAGGCGCGGTCCCTGTCGCCCCAAAGGATTAATGTTTCTGCCGTTATTTCCGGAAGGTAATCTTCGCCCGTCCATCCTTGCATCGCTTTGAGTCCCGCCAAAATTGCCTGCAGCGTGCTTTGCTCCGCAATGGCGGCACAAGCCGGATACGAAGGGGCGGTATCGGCATGCAGGAACCAGGTCGCAGAGATGCGCCGCGCGGTCGTCTTTGCTCCGTCCGCGCGTGCTCGTTCCATTGATGTCGCAATCGATTCGAAGCGTCCCGGAAGAACACCCTTCGCGCCCGTGCCATAAAGAACCAATCGCGCAACGCGTTCCGGATCTTTGCGAACCATCTCTTGCACGATCATTCCGCCCATGGAGTGCCCGAGCAGATCAAATTTCCGCACTCCACGCTGCGTCAGTTCCTCGAGAACCGAGTCCGCAAAGTTTTCAATTCGATGGAGCGGTTCTTGATGTGCGTTCTTGCCGAAACCCGGCAGATCAACACAAATCAACTCGCGCCCGTTTCCCAACGGCGCCTGATGGCTCCATTGATCGCTTCCGCCCATGAAGCCATGGACAAGGACCAGCGGATTCAACGGCGGCCGCCCTGAACGATGCGGTCGAGAATCATCGCGCAGAACAGGATGGAAAATCCTGCCAGGATGCCTTGTCCCACGTTGGCATACTGCAATGCCTCCAGCACGTCTTCCCCCAGCCCTTTTGCGCCAATCAAGGAGGCTACGACCACCATGGCGAGCGACAACATAATGGTCTGGTTGATTCCGGCCCGGATGGACGGGCTGGCCAGAGGCAGATCGACCCTTGTTAACAGGTACCACTTGTTTGCGCCGAAACTAATGGCGGCTTCCCGCACGCTTTCGGGAACGCCTCTCAACCCCAGCACGGTCAGGCGCACGACAGGCGTGCCGCCGAAAATCATCGTGGTTACAACGGCGGCCGGCTTGCCGGTGCCAAAGAAGGCAATCACGGGAATCATGAAGACGAAAGCCGGCATGGTTTGCATAAAGTCCATAATCGGCTGGATAAAAGCATAAAACCGCGGGCGGCGGGCGGCAAACATGCCGAGCGGAATGCCGATCAGAATGGACAGGCACGCCGCCGTGCCCAGCAACGCAAGCGTCGTCATGGCTTTTTCCCAGAATCCCAGAAGCCCGATGTAGGTGAGGAATGCGCCCGAATAGATGGACATTCGCGCGCCAGCCGTCAGCCATGTGAGCAGTATGATCAGCGACATGATAACGATCCAGGGCGTGTTGACGAAGACAAGCTCCAGCGCATCCAGCATCAACCGGATGCCGTAGGTAATTCCGTCAAAAAGCACTTCGCCGTTCAGGACGGCCCAGTTGAAGAAGGACTCAACCCAGGAAATTCCGGTCAGGCGAATGTCGGGATCGGTGGGAAAGCCGCCGAGAAGCGCGAACTGGTCAATGGAACTGTAATGAAGCGCGGCGGCGGCCACGATAAGCACCATGAAAACCGCGCTGAAGAGGATATGCAAGACCGGCATGCCCGAGCGCACGGACTTGTTCGACAGCGAATCGGAAAAGCGCGCTTCCAACGCCCAGTTGGCGACAATGGCCTGTGCCGCTTTGGCTGCCAGCAGAATCATCACCCCGGTAAGCACCAAGCTCGGACCTTCGGCGGCCAGCGCTTCCGCCTCTGCGCGGATGCCGCCGATGTTGGCTTCCAGCGATTCGACCGTGCGCCGGTAGACATCGACTTTCTCGGAACCGGATTCGATCGCGGCGGCCAACTGCTGGCGGCGCAGTTCCAGCGTTCCTTCAATCGATGAGATGCGTGCCATGGCGCTAGCGGCGAGGTCCCCGAACAGCCCTTGCGAGATTCGCACGAAAGCCAGCGTCTCAAGAATGAGAAACGCGAGCGCCCAGGACCAAAGGCCGCGCGCCCCGAACCAAATCGGACCGAACAAACCGGCCATCGGGTTGAATGTCGGAGTGAAGCGCGACGAAGCGCCAATCCGGTCAAAGTTTCGGATATAATAGTCGGGGTTGGTGCGCACGAAGGCGCGGATGTTTTCGCGCCGCTCCTCCGCATAGGCGCGTGCGGCTTCGCTGTCGGTATCCTCCAGCGGGTTTACATTGTCATCCTTCATGATACCTCCGTTCCCTCTATCACCGTGCGCAGAAGATCGGCACGCGTTATGACGCCGACATCAACGCCGCCGTCTTCGACCAGAATTGCATTTTCGTTGCCGATGGCCATGTTGATAAGGTTGCTCAACGTCTCGTTCTCGTTCACCCGCGGAGCATCATCGGGCAGGGGGCCCGCTGCCGCGAGATAGGCTTCTATCGGCTGCATGACCGCGTGTGCGTGCACGACTTTCAGTCGGGAAATGCCGGAAACGAAATCGGCCACATAATCATCGGCCGGATGCATGACGATATCCTCGGCGCTTCCAATTTGGACCACCATGCCGTCCCGCATGATGGCGATGCGGTCCCCGAGACGAACCGCTTCGTCCAGGTCGTGCGTTATGAACACCGTGGTCTTTTTAAGAATTTTGGACAGCCGGATGAATTCGTCCTGCAACTGGCGCCGAATCAGCGGATCAAGCGCCGAGAAAGGCTCGTCCATCAAAAGCACGTCGGGATTGGCCGCAAGCGCTCGCGCAAGGCCGACGCGCTGCTGCATGCCGCCGGACAGCTCGTGCGCAAATTTTGATCCCCAGGCGCCCAGTTCCACAATGTCGAGAATGGCGGCGGCCTGGTGCATCCGCTCGTTTTTAGCAACGTGGCGAATCTCCAGGGGCATGGCGACGTTATCCAGCACGGAACGGTGCGGCATCAGGGCGAAATTTTGAAACACCATGCCGATTTTCCGGTTCCGGAAGTGCTGGAGCTCTTTCGTCCCCAAAGCCATAACATCGGTGCCTTCGATCTCGATCTTGCCGGCGGTCGGTTCCAGCAACCGGTTGAAATGGCGAACCAGCGTGGATTTGCCGCTGCCCGAAAGCCCCATGACGCAAAAGATCTCGCTGCGGTTTACCGACAGGCTCACATCGGCAACTCCGACAACGTTGCCCGTTTCAGCCAGAACTTCGGCTTTACTCAGTCCTCGTTCCCGAATGGCCTGCAACGCCAACTCCGGCTTTGCGCCGAAGATCTTCCAGACATTCGAGATATCGATAACGGTTTCTGCACTCATCAGGTTTTACCCTGCCCGTATCGGATTGAAACAGCACCGGTTGAAACCGGTGCTGTTTCTTGTTTCACGCTCGTCGAATTACAGACCCAGCATGGTATCGACGCGATCGGAGTTTGCTTCAACCCACTCCTTCGCGACTGCCGCCGGATCACGATTGTTGGCACTGATCTCGAAGGCCAGATTGCTAACATCATCGGCCGTCAACTCGAAATTGGCAAAGAATTCCGCAATGGCCGGAGACCGTTCAAGCAACGAGTTTGACCAAGCAATTTGAACTTTCTTCAGCGCATCCTTCGTTGCGACGAAAGAGTTTTCGTACCAATCCGGATCGGCATCGGGCTGGGTTACTTTGTATTTCTCCGGGTCATACGGCGGCTCGGTCAGCATCTTGACGTCAAACATGAACCAGACTGCGTGGGGCTTGTAACAATAGAAGGCATAACCTTCACCCTTGGCAATCGAGTCCTTGATGCGAGCGGTCTTGACCGCTTCCTCGGCGCGGATCGGTTCGATGAAGTCGAGAAGGCCGTAGTCGCGCACCTTAACTTCGTTCACGTTGGCCGAGGCCCAGCCCGGGGCGCCAATCCACATCTCGCCTCTGCCGTTGCCGTCACTGTCCATCAACTCGGCCACGTCCGGGCGGCCCAGGTCCGCGATGTCGGTGATGCTGTTGGCTTCGCCAAAATTCTTGGACACGCAGAAGCCCTGGTTGCCTTCGTAGGGGTTGGACGACAGCGTAACCGTGCCCGCTTCGTCCACATATTTCTTGGTGAAGCTTTCCTGGTTCGGCAGCCAGACATCGGGATGAACGTCAATGTCGCCTTTGCCTTGGTCCATTGCCTGGAAAATCGCGGCGTTGTTGCCCGGTACATACTCGACCTGTCCGCCGATGCGCGAAGTGACAACCTCGCCCAGCACGTGCGCGATGGCTTGTGCGCCCGTCCAGGACGGCAAGCCGATTTTGACTTCTTCGTCGGCGAAAGCCGGCAACGCCAGAACGCTGAACGCCGTCGCGAGGCCGAACGATTTTATTAATTGGGTTCTCATGGTTTTTCTCCTGTTGGTTTTTATTGGTTCTTCTTTTGATGTGCGCCTTTTTTTTGGAGGCAATTCAAATTCAATAATACAACAAGTTGATTTGGAGTTGTGAATTTACCGCAGACAATCCGAATCAATGCGGGGTTTTCACTGCAAGTTGAATGAAAAGCATCCTGCCGGGCGCGAAAATTACCGGCATTGTTTTTTTATTTCTCCCTGTCCTTCCACATAATAATTTGCGATTGCGAACTTGCCCGTATTGCCGAATCCCGCCTGATTCGGGTTAATTCCGCTTTTTCCCCTCGGTTTCCGCCGGTTTTCTAATTTCTAATCGAAAACAGGGAATCGGGTCGTTGCGGCTTCACGCCGAATTTTATTTGATTAATGGCGGAATTGGGGCGAATCGCATACAATTTCGCTTAATTGCACAAGGGAGCAGTTATTTCCCTTTTGTTGTCCCGGTATCAGAGGAGTTTGTTTGATGAGTAAGCATGTAATGGAGGCTTTTGAGGAGCGTGCGTCCCGGGCACGTTTGGGCGGAGGTGTTGAGCGTGTCAAGGCGCAGCATGAAAAAGGGAAGTTGAGCGCGCGCGAGCGCATCGAACTTTTACTCGATGAGGGAAGTTTCGAAGAGTTCGATATGTTCGTCCAGCATGATTGTCACGATTTTGGCATGGGGGAGAAGCACATTCCCGGCGATGGCGTTGTGACCGGACATGGTCGTGTGGACGGCCGGCGTGTGTTCGTGTTTGCGAAAGACTTTACGGTTTTCGGGGGATCGCTGTCCCGGACGCATGCGGGCAAGATTGCGAAGATTCAGGATTTAGCGATGCGTGTAGGCGCGCCGATTGTCGGCTTGTTTGATGCGGGAGGCGCGCGCATTCAGGAGGGGGTTGATGCTTTGGGAGGTTATGGCGAAGTGTTTCTGCGCAATGTTCTGGCCTCCGGCGTTGTTCCGCAAATTTCCTGCATTATGGGACCGTGCGCGGGCGGGGATGTTTACTCCCCCGCGATGACGGATTTTATTTTCATGGTGCGGAACAGTTCTTATATGTTCGTGACCGGTCCCGATGTCGTTCGCGCCGTGACCAATGAAGAGGTAAGCGCGGCGCAATTAGGCGGCGGCGAGATACATACAATGCGCTCGGGCGTTGCGGACGGATTGTTCGCCCATGATGTTGAAGCGATGTCGCAGTTGCGGAGGTTGTTGTCGTTTTTACCTTCGAGCAACAGGGAGTCGCCGCCGCGCCGTAAGAGTCTCGATCCGGTCAAGCGGACCGAGCCTTCCCTGGAGACTTTGGTTCCGGACAATCCGAACGTTCCTTATGATGTGAAAGAACTGATATTAAAGATTGTGGACGAGGGGGATTTCTTTGAGTTGCAGGAAGATTATGCGCGCAACATCGTCATAGGGTTTGCGCGGATGGACGGGATGCCGGTCGGAGTCGTAGCCAATCAGCCGCTGGTTTTGGCGGGAGTGCTGGATTGCGATGCGTCGCGGAAAGCCGCCCGTTTTGTCCGTTTTTGCAATGCGTTTTCGATTCCGCTGGTAACGCTGGTGGATGTTCCCGGATTTTTACCGGGCACGTCGCAGGAGTATTCCGGTTTGATAAAGCACGGAGCGAAACTGTTGTTTGCGTATTCGGAAGTCACGGTTCCGAAGGTTACATTGATTGTTCGCAAAGCGTACGGAGGCGCTTACGTCGTGATGTCGTCGAAACATATCCGCGGCGATGTGAATTATGCATGGCCGAGCGCGCAGATAGCGGTGATGGGAGCGGCGGGGGCCGTTGAAGTGCTGCATCGTCGAGAGCGTGATGATGCCGAAGCGATGGGCAAACACGTCACCGAATATGAAAACCGTTTTTTGAATCCGTTTGTCGCCGCGGAACGCGGTTACATTGATGATGTAATTACTCCGGGCGAGACGCGCACGCGGATTTGCGCGGCGCTAAACATGCTAAGCGACAAGCGCTTGGAGAATCCGTCGAAACGGAACGGTAATATTCCTCTTTAAGGGGGCGCGCCGGATCCCGCCATGTCCAACTTTCCCGAACACTATCCGGCCTTGTTCGGGGGCGGTGCGGGCTTTGAGATTGAAGATTTGCGCAGGGAGTATATCTCTTTGCGCGAGAACGCGCCGTCCCGAACTTTGCGCGGGAAAAGATATTTTGTCGGACATGACGGCATTCCCTCGTCCCGCGGTTATACCAATCGCCGCGAGGAACACAGCGCGATTGCGCTTGTGAATCTTCAACAGGATTGGGAGCATCCGCTCGGAGGAAGTTTTCGGTTTTTGGACTATCAAGTCCCCCTGAAAGCGCGGCAGTCGGATGGCGGTATCGGTAAAATCGATATTGTCGGCGTTAACAGCAAAGGAAGATTGATTCTCGTCGAGCTTAAAGTTGAAAGCAAACATAGCGGTCGCGGGGATTCGCCTTTCTCGGCGCTGTTGCAGGGATTGCGCTATGCCGCCATTGTTGAGGCGAATCTGAAGGCGATTGCGGCTGAGGCGAGAGGTTTTGGCGTTGAAATTCGGGAGACGGCGCCTGTCGTGCAACTCTTGGCGACGGAAGCGTGGTGGCTGCAGCAGGGATTCAATTTTTCGGCTGCCGGAAATTCGCAGAAGTATTTTGCCGATTTCATAGACGACATTGAAAGGGAAATAGGCATTACTTTTGAATTCCTTGCCTTCGATCATTTGAATGTCGTTTTTGGCTTGGACGGGGAGAAGCCCCGGCTTGATCCGATTCCCTCTTTGCGTGCCGTGCCGTTGCGATGATTTACAAAGACGAGGTTCGCGCGAACTTGTGGTCCTGGGCGGATGCCAACCACCGGGGACAACTCGACGGCGGTAATCGGGAAAGGCGTCCTCCCGTGCTGGAAAAAGGTTTCGAGGCGGAGAATGTTCTGGTTTCTCCGGACGGATTCCGCAGCGAAGAGGTTCGTGCGGCCATTCCCGTTCGCGAACGCCATCGCTGGTTTCGCAGTTTGTTTAGTTCCCAGGCGTTGGCGCAGAGTGTTTTTGGAAACATTCGTGCGTACGGCCGTTTAGATCTTCTTCGGGGTGTTCCGGCGGAATGCGGGCGCGAAGCTTTTTTCCGGGATAGCGAGGATTGGAGTCTCGATCTCGAGCATAGAATAGGAAGTCTGAACGAACCGCGCCCCACCACCGTTGATGTGTTGTTGCAGAGCTCCGGCAGACGCATTGCAGTGGAATGTAAATTCACGGAGGATGAATTTGGCACTTGTTCGCGCACGAGGCTGCCCAAGCAGGACGCACACCATTGCAACGGCAATTATGAAGTTCAACAAGGACGTCTCGAGCGGTGCGCCTTGAGCGAACAGGGTATTTCATATTGGCGCCATCTTCCGCAATTGTTTGACTGGCCGGCGGACAGGAATCATGCGCCTTGTCCGTTTGCGGACGTTTATCAACTGGCGCGCAACGCCCTTGCCGCAACGCTTTCACCTGCGGGTGAGTTCGATTCGGAAAGCGGACACATGCTGCTCGTGTATGACGACCGCAATCCGGAGTTCCACCCGGATGGCCGCGGCAGCAGACAGTGGCGGATGGCTTTGGAGGCATGCCGAGTGGATGGCTTGCTTCGACGTATAAGCTGGCAGAGGTTGCTCGGATCCCTTTCCGGTGCGGGAGAGTTGCAATGGCTTTTGGACGCTTTGGAGCGCAAGTATGGGCTACTCTCGGAATTGCCGCCTAAATCCAATATCGACTCTTTGCTAAAATAGATTAGGATTGTAGCGTTATGTTTTCGAAGCTTTTGATAGCGAATCGCGGTGAAATAGCGTGCCGAATTATTTCAACCGCACGTCGCATGGGTATTGCGACCGTTGCGGTCTATTCCGATGTTGACGAGCGTACTCCGCATGTCCGCCTTGCCGACGAGGCCGTTGCCATCGGCCCTGCTCCGGCGAGTGAATCTTATCTGGTTGCGGAGAAGATTTTGGATGCGGCGCGGAAAACCGGAGCGGATGCGCTCCATCCGGGTTACGGCTTCTTGTCCGAAAACACCAACTTCGCACGTGCGGTCGAACAAGCCGGCATTGCCTTTGTGGGACCTTCTCCCGAGGCGATTGCGGCAATGGGTGACAAGATCGAGTCCCGCGAATATGCCCAGCGTGCAGGAGTAAACGTCATTCCGGGCGTTGCGGTCGCAACGGTCGCGGATGCGGCTGCGGCGGCGCGCGAGATTGATTATCCGGTGATGATTAAGGCGGCCGCGGGCGGCGGCGGAAAGGGAATGCGCGTAGTGCAGGAAGAAAGCGCGCTTGAGAGAAATTTTGAAGCTTGCGTTAGCGAAGCGGAATCGA
The DNA here is from genome assembly GCA_026708505.1 of Hyphomicrobiales bacterium. GTDB lineage: Bacteria > Pseudomonadota > Alphaproteobacteria > JAPOUT01 > JAPOUT01 > JAPOUT01. The sequence continues at coordinate 26,929 of JAPOUU010000018.1, forward strand.
GTTTCGGTGACGGGCGCGTTTTGCTTGAGCGCTACATCACGGCTCCGCGGCATATAGAAATCCAACTGCTTGCCGACAAGCACGACAACATTCTCCATCTCGGCGAGCGGGAATGTTCAATACAGCGGCGCAATCAAAAGATTATCGAAGAGGCTCCTTCTCCGTTTGTTACGGACAAGATGCGCGCACAGATGGCCAAGCAGGCTGTTGCGCTGGCACGCGCGGTCGGTTACCACTCGGCCGGGACGGTTGAATTCGTTGCGGACGACAAGCGCAACTTTCATTTTCTGGAGATGAACACGCGCTTGCAGGTTGAGCATCCGGTGAGCGAGTTGATTACGGGGCTGGATTTGGTGGAGTGGATGTTGCGCGTTGCGGCGGGAGAGAAAATTCCGTTTACGCAGAAAGAGATTCATTTTAACGGCTGGGCGGTGGAGTCGCGCATTTATGCGGAAGATCCCCACCGTGACTTTATGCCTTCGCCCGGACGCCTGAGCCGCTACCGCCCGCCGGGCAGGAAAGGCTTCGGCGTCAAGGATGCCCGTATTCGCAATGATACGGGCGTCGAGGAAGGCGGCCGCATCTCGCCGCATTATGATCCGATGATCGCGAAGCTTTGCACATGGGCGCCGACGCGCGATGATGCGATTGCGTGCATGTCCGAAGCGCTCGACCGCTTCGAGATTGACGGCATTGCGCATAACATTCCACTGCTGGGAGCGTTGATGGAGCATGAACGTTTTCGAAGCGGAAAGCTGACAACGCATTTTCTTGAGGAAGAATACCCCGACGGCTTCGGAGGTGTTGTGCCGGATGCAGCCCGGACCCTCCGTCTCGCCGTGATTGCCCTGTATATGGAGCATGTGGATTGCAACCGTGACAACAGAGACGCAGAACTTTCGCGCCATGTGGAGACGGAAACGCTAAGCGGTTTGGGAAGCTGCCGCGGCAATGTTGTTTCTTTTGCGGGCGAGGAGATAGAGGTGGAGAGCGACTGGCATCCGGGTCTGGTGACCTTTGAGGGGAAATTGAACGGCGTGACGATGGCGGTGAGTGTTGTGCGCGAGAAGGAAGGTTATGCGTTGTCCTATCGGGGCACGCATGTGCGGGTGTTATTGCGTTCGGAGCGGGCGGCGGAATTGCTTGCTTCGATTCCGAACGCTTTGAGCGGTTCGGGCGAGGGGGACGGATCGCGGCACTTGCTTTGTCCGATGCCGGGCGTTGTGGTTTCGGTGGGCGTTTCGGAAGGGGACGAGGTCCGTGCGGGCGACGTGTTGGCGGTGGTTGAAGCAATGAAGATGCAGAACGTTCTGCAAGCCGAGAATCCGGGCAAGGTTGCCCGTGTGCTGTGTTCGACGGGACAGCAACTAGCGGTCGGGGATGTGATGATCGAGTTCGAGTAAGCCCAGCTTACGATTCGAGCGGGGGAAAGATTTCTTCGAAACTTTTATAGAGCGCGTTATCAATGTCTTCGGTTGTGACATTAATTCCGAGATCTTCGCAACTTGTCACTCCGTGGTTCTGAACTCCGCATGGAACGATGCCCGAGAAGTGCTCGAGCTGAGGACTGATGTTGATGGAGATTCCGTGGAAAGTTACCCAGTGCCGGATTCGAATTCCAACGGCCGCGATTTTATCTTCCCGTTTTCCTTCGCGCTCGACCCATATGCCGATGCGGTCGGTTCTGCGCTCGCCGCTGATGTTAAAGTGTTTGAGCGTGTTGATAATCCATTGCTCGAGGTTGTGGACGAAGAGTCGGACGTCGCGTTTTCGTTTATTGAGATTGAGGACGGTGTATGCAATTCGCTGTCCGGGTCCGTGGTATGTGTATTGGCCGCCTCGTCCGGTCTTATAAACGGGAAAGCGTGAGGGTGTAAGCAGATCGCTTTCAACGGCGGATGTTCCCGCAGTGTAGAGCGGTGGATGTTCGAGGAGCCAGACGAGTTCGGGGGCATCTTTGTGAATGATGTCGTTGACGCGCTCTTCCATGAATTGGACGGCGTCGGGATACTCAATGGGTTGCGTGGATATTTTCCATTCGGGCGGGGTCATGGGTGGATTGTATCATTATCCGCCGAAGTGCGCCCGAATCCCTTCGACTTCCGGAAACTTATTCTTTCCACTTAATTGAGCAGCCCATTGAAGGTTCTTGTGCTTCCGGTCCTTTGCCCGTTTTTGCAATCAGGCGCATGGCATCAAGCAATTCAGGCGTGCGGCCTTCTGCATTGCTATCCATTCTGGCGTCATCAAGACGTCCGCGATATTGAAGTTCCCTGTCGGCATTAAAACCAAAGAAGTCCGGTGTGCAGACCGCATCATAAGCCTTGCCGATCTCTTGGGTTTCATCAACGAGATACGGAAAGGTCATGCCGTGCTGTGCGGCGAATTTCTTCATATTATCGGGACTGTCGGACGGCACATAAGTGTAATCATTCGACATAATCCCCACCACGCCGATACCGTCTTCTTGCAACGCTTTGGCATCGGCAACAAGACGGTCAATAATGGCTTGCACGTAAGGGCAATGGTTGCAGATAAACGCAACAAGCAGACCTTTTTCACCCATGACATCGTCTAGCGAATACATCTTTCCATCAGGGTCCGAAAGGTTAAACGCAGGGGCTTTCCTTCCAAAATCGCAGGTTAGTGAATCAAGCGGCATTTTTAATCTCCTAATTTTGCAACTTATTATCTAAGGTTTTAGGTAAATTGTCAATAATGGACCGAGAAATGATTGCGGAAACCGGCATACGCTCCTACTCCGTCAACACTGCGTCAGTGCGCCTATAAAATCGATTTCAGCAGAGTAGTTGCACTGCTTTAATCCATTCAGAATCAATTCCTTTCAAAAAAAGTTAAACGGGCTCATTCGAATCTTTTTCATCGATCACAGATGATGTATTGAGATGGTATGAATTTTTTGTTTTTACTTAACCGTTTTTGTTTCTTTTAGAAAAATTTTCAACAAAAACTCGTGCCGCCACTGGGCCACCCACGCCAATTGCAATTATCAAAACTCCGAAGACTGCAGCAGGCCAACTGTTAGAAAGAGCTACAACGCTTCCCCCTGTCAGAATAGAGGATAATGCAACAGAGGCACCAATAAACTGCCCAATCTTCCGCCGTTCGTGGCGACGGGCAGTATTTGTCTCAGTAAGACTCATAATTCTTTCGGCGCTACCCGGTAGAATATTTTCATATTGCCGTAAAATTTCAGGGTGCGGCAAGGGGCCTATATGCAAAGTTGTCTCCCCATAGACAGGCATAGGCCGCACCTCTCTCCCCTCTTCTGAGGTCTTCTCGAGCGATTTCGACCGTTCGGTTACCGCTCTTGTGTCTTCAGTAGAATCAGACGGTGAGCTGCTGATAGGCTTCTCTGATTGACTTTCCGAGGTCTCGCGCCGCTCGCTCATCCTTTGTTCCTTGGGTCTGCTGTTCTAATTCGAAAATTCCGGCATGAAAAGCTTCCCAAAAAGCGAAGCCAACTTCCTTGTAGGCAATTCGAGTATCTTCCCAAGGGTCATCTTCTTCTCCCGCAGGATATAGAAAAAAGGTATCCATATACCCTTGAAAATATGCATTCTTTCGGAGTGTTTCCATAGGGCTCCCGCTTTTACTTCCTAACCAGAACGGCTCTTTCTAAACTGGTCAGTACTATACAGCAGTCGTATTCAATGTGCAACATGGGGTAATTATGGCTGAAAATTCGACCGAATTTGGGTAAAAAATTGAGTTTGCTGAAAAGGACCAGAGACGTCTCCAATTTCCCTCTTTTAGTGGAACGCATGCGCGATAGGGCCGTGCCCTTTACCAAACCCGGGCGCCTCAACAATCCCCCGCCGTACATGCGCGAGCGCCTGCTCAACCGCCTCATGCAATCCGAGGCCTTTTGCCAGCAGCACCGCAATCGCCGATGCCAGCGAGCACCCCGTTCCATGCGTATGCACCGTATCAATGCGCTTGTTCGGAAACCGCATACTCTTCCCGTCCTTCAACACCAACACATCAACCAGCTCGTCTCCGTCCCCGTGCCCTCCTTTCACCAACGCCGCCTTGGCTCCCATTTCCAGGAGCGCCTCTCCGGCTTTGCGCGCATCCGATTCGCTGCGAATCGTTATGCCGGTGAGCTCTCGCGCTTCGGGGATGTTCGGCGTGACGACATCGGCGAGGGGCACGAGCATTTCACGGAGTTTCCCGACCGCATCGGGCGATAACAATGCGGCGCCTCCTTTTGCGACCATGACGGGATCAAGCACATAGGGTATTTTCCCGCCGCCTTTGGCGGCGTTGCGTATCTCTTCCGCGACGGCTTCGATGATTTCGGCATTGACGAGCATGCCGCTCTTCAGGGCATCGGCTCCGATATCCTCGAGCACGGCGCGTATTTGTGCGCGCACGAAGTCCGCGGAGACTTCGAAAACTCCGTGAACGCCGAGGGTGTTTTGTGCGGTAAGGGCGGTGATTGCAGAGGCGGCATAGCCTCCTAGTGCGGTGATGATTTTACAATCGGCTTGAATTCCCGCGCCGCCGGAGGAATCGGATCCGGCAATAACCAGAACGCGCGCGCGCGCGTAGCGGCTCATGCGGCTTGTTCGATGGCGTTCGCGACGCTCCCGACGACATCATGGACGAGTGTTTCGTCCTCACATTCGCCCATGACCCGGACGATGCTTTCGGTACCGGACTTCCGGATGACAAGACGCCCGCGATTTTCAAGTCGCTTGTGCGCGCTGTCGATGGCGGCTTGCACGTTGTTCTTTTGCAGCGGGTCATCGGATCCGATGGGGACGTTCCGCAACAGTTGCGGGACGGGATCGAAGAGTTTGGCAAGTTTGGAGAGCGGCTGCTCGGACGCTTGTTGAACGGAAAGAATCTGCAGCGCGGCGATGAGGCCGTCGCCGGTTGTTGCGAAGTCGCTCATGACGATGTGCCCGGATGATTCGCCTGCAAGGTTGATGTTGCGGTTTCGCATTTCCTGGACGAGGTATCGGTCGCCGACGGGAGAGCGATGAAGCTTTAGGTTGATGTCGTTGAGGTATCGCTCGAGTCCGAGGTTGGACATGATGGTCGCAACGATGCCGTCGCCGCGCAAGGTTCCCTTGTTGCTCCAGTGCGTTGCGATGAGAGCGAGTATTTGGTCGCTATCGATGATCTTTCCGGTTTCATCGGCAATGATCACGCGGTCGGCATCTCCGTCCAGGGCGATGCCGATGTCGGCCCGATGCTTTCGCACTTCGCCGCACATGTATTCCGGGTTTGTGGAACCGCACCCTTCATTAATGTTGAAGCCGTTGGGCTGGGAGGCTATGGAGATGACTTCCGCGCCGAGTTCCCAGAGCGCCGTGGGGGCGACTTTGTATGCGGCGCCGTTTGCGCAGTCGAGAACGATGCGCATGCCTTCAAGGGAGCGGGCGCCGTTAAAGCATGATTTCGCGAATTGAATGTATCGCGCGTGAGCGTCGGCAACGCGTTTGGCCTTGCCGAGCTGCTTGGGCTCGACGAGATGGTCGTTGAGACCGTTGTCCATGTGTTTCTCGATTTGGAGCTCGATGTCGTCGGAAAGTTTATGTCCGTCGGGACCGAAGAGTTTGATGCCGTTGTCTTCGAAGTTGTTGTGTGATGCGGAGATCATCGCGCCCATGTCGGCACGCAGCGTGCGGGTGAGGAAGGCAACGGCGGGGGTCGGCAGGGGGCCGACAAGGAAAACGTCCATGCCCATGGATGTAAACCCTGCCGTCATGGCGGATTCGATCATGTATCCGGAAAGCCGTGTGTCTTTGCCGATGAGGACTCTGTGGCGGTGGGCTCCTCTGCGAAGGGTGTGTCCCGCCGCCATGCCGAGTCGGAGAGCCATCTCGGCGCGCATGTTCTGGGAGTTTGCGCGTCCTCGAATTCCGTCAGTGCCGAAGTATTTTCGTTCCATAACCCACTCTGCGCTTTCGCGCCTGACTCTCCTGTTACTTTATGACTTGTTCACACTTCTTGTGTGCGGGTCCAATGATACGGGAGGTTTGCATTTTGTAGAATTAACTATTTTTTACCGATTCTTACATTGCGTTGCGCCGGGCTGCGGGGGCGGGGGGTGAACCGGATGCTTTAAAGGGCCTCTTCGGGAGAGAATAGGCAAGACAGAAATATTAAATATACCGATATTGAAATAATGTCCATTATCATTTACACTAAATATGTTAATGTAAGCGATAATGGACATTAAAATGAAACCATTCGAAGTCACAATTCCGATTCCCGCCCGCCATGCCCTGCGAAAGTTTGGCGCGGACATTCGGAATGCGCGCAGACGCCGGCGCATTTCAACGGCGGTGATGGCCGAGCGGGCTTCCATCAGCCGTATGACTCTCAACAAAGTCGAAAAAGGCGACCCAAATGTTGCTCTTGGCATTTATGCCAAAGTGTTGTTTGTGCTCGGCGCGACCGACCGTCTCGCGGAGCTCGCAGATGCCAAGCATGACAGCGTTGGGCTGAGCCTGGAAGATGAGATTCTGCCAAAACGCATCAGAATACCCGGCGCCAAAAAACCAAGAGGAACCGGGTAATGGACAGAGAGGTTTTTGTTTATATTGATTTGGTGGGCGTATCCGTTCTTGTTGGGCGGTTGTGGTCGCGTGTGCGCAACGGACGTGAAAGCGCATCTTTTGAGTATGATCGAACCTGGTTGGAAAATCCGCAACGCTTCGCCCTGGAACCCGCCCTCACGCTTACGCCGGGCACGTTTCATGCATCGTCGGAAAGAAAATTATTTGGTGCGTTTGGTGACTCCGCGCCCGACCGTTGGGGTCGCGAAATCATGTCTCGCAACGAGAGTCAGTGCGCGAGGCACAAAGGAGAAACTCCGCGTACGCTCTTCGAGTCTGATTTCCTTCTCCTTGTTGATGACGAGGCTCGTCAGGGCGCTCTTCGGTTCAAGATCGATCCGGAAGGGGCATTCCTAACAACCGGGGGGCAACCACGTATTCCGCCATTGGTGGACCTGCAACGCTTGCTCTCGGCGACCGAACGACTCGAAGAGGATAGAGAAAGTGATGAAGATGTGCGGTTGCTGATTGCGCCTGGTTCTTCTCTTGGCGGCGCGCGTCCGAAGGCTTGCGTACGGGATAACGATGGTCATCTGGCGCTGGCCAAATTCCCGAGCCGAAAAGACAGTTTCAATGTCGTTCTATGGGAGGGTGTTGCCCTGTCTCTTGCCAAAAAAGCCGGCATTGATGTTCCTGATTGGAGCATCGAGAAGGTTGGCGGAAATCCCGTCCTTCTCATTCGCCGCTTTGACAGGGTAAAGAGTGAGCGCCTCCCGTTTCTCTCCGCTATGAGCATGCTAGGTGCAAGCGACCGTGAAACTCGTTCTTACATGGAAATCGCCGATGCACTTAAGCAATACGGCGCAGAAACCAAGACGGACTTGATTCATCTCTGGCGCCGCATTGTGTTTAACGTTCTCGTGTCCAACACGGACGATCATTTGCGCAATCACGGGTTCCTCTACGCGGGTCATAAAGGATGGCGGCTTTCGCCGGCCTATGACTTAAACCCCACGCCCCAAAATGTCCGTCCACGCTTTCTTTCCACAACCATCGGTTTGGACGATCCCGCAACTTCCATTGATCATGCCTTGGAAACGGCTGAATACTACGGATTAAAACCGGCGCGCGCGAAGAGTATTATCTTGGAAGTTGCTTGCGCCGTGTCCGACTGGCAGAAGGAAGCCGCCCGTTTGGGCATTGCTGCGCGTGATATCAAGCGCATGGAATCCGCTTTTGTCCACGAGGATTTAGAGAAGGCTTTGCGTCTGACTCCCGGAGAGTAGCAGAGCGGGAAAGGTCGAGAATCCCGAGTCACACATGCGACGCGGCGGAGGCAATTATTTCTCCGGGGATTTTAAGCCGGGCGCAACTCCGGTTCATCGAAGCACTCCCACACCCGGAGGGATTCCCGCAGAGGTTTGGGTTGATGCGTTCGAATATATCGGGCCCCCTGCGCCGCCGCGAAAATCTCGCTTGCCAAACTCGCCGCCCCGACCTCTTCAAGCGGCACCCCGGCAATCTCCCGTAAAAAGGACTTCCTTGATGTTGATATGAGAATCGGCAATCCGAATCGCTCCTGCAATTGCGGAATGTCGCGCAGGATTCGAACGCTGTCGGAAGTGTCGGGCGAAAGAAAAAATCCCATCCCGGGGTCGAGAATCAGGCGCTTCTTTGCCACCCCTGCTTGTTCCAGCGCGCCGATTCGCTTCTCAAAAAAATCGATGACCCTCTCGGTGACAGGACGCGAATCATCCGGGGCTTTCCGCGAAGCCCGGCCGATTCGCTGGGACGAATGCATCGCAATCAAAAAGCACTCGGCTTGCGCGAGTTCCGCATGGAAGGAAGGATCCGCGAATCCCTGAATGTCGTTGAGATAATTTACGCCCAGGTTTATTGCGAATCGCTGCGTCTCGGTCGCAAAACTGTCAATGCTCAGAGTTGCCCCGCGAGCGAGCAATTCTTCGCAGACCGGTGCCAGGCGTGCGATTTCTTCTTCGGGCGGGACGGCTTGTGCGGAGGGATTGCTTGCGGCGGCGCCGAGATCAAGTATGTCCGCGCCTTCTTCAAGCAACCGAAGCCCGTGCTCAATGGCGGCGCGGGGCTCGAAAAACCGTCCTCCGTCGGAGAAGGAGTCTTCGGTGATGTTGACGATGCCGAGCAGTTTGGGACGCATGTCTCGCCCCTGCGGTGCGACTATGCCGAGCCTTGCGGTGCGGGTCCGGGGATGTCGACGGAGCCGGGTTCTTCGACGTCCGGCACGGAACCGTTTGTGCCGGTGGGAGCGCTATCGACGTCGCCGCGCACGGGCTCAATGCCTTTGAGCAGGTTTTTAATCTCCTCGCCGGTGAGGGTTTCGTACTCGAGCAATCCTTTTGCGATGATGTGCAGGTCGCCGATGTGCTCTTTGAGAATGTTGTTCGCAACTTGGTAGGAATTGTCGACGAGGTTGCGGATTTCTTCGTCAATGAGCCGTTGCGTTTCCTCGGAGGAGTTCTGCTGCCGCGCAACCGAATGTCCGAGGAAAACTTCTTCCTCGTTTTCGCGGTAGGCGAGGGGCCCGAGCTTGTCCGACATTCCGTATTGTGTGACCATTGCACGCGCCATTTTGGTTGCCACGGAGATGTCCGAGGTTGCACCGGACGTGACCTGGTCGTATCCGAAGATAAGCTCTTCGGCAATCCGTCCGCCCATAGCCACCGCGATGTCGGCTTTGAGTTTCTCGCGCGTGACGGAAAGCTTGTCGCGTTCGGGCAGGCGCATGACCATGCCGAGAGCGCGTCCGCGCGGGATGATTGTTGCTTTGTGAATGGGATCGGACGCAGGCATGTGCAGGGCAACAAGGGCGTGCCCGCCTTCGTGGTATGCGGTGAGTTTCTTTTCGTCCTCGGTCATCACCATGGAGCGCCGCTCGGCGCCCATCATTACCTTGTCCTTGGCGTCTTCAAGTTCGGAGATGGTGACCATGCGCTTGCCTCTCCGTGCGGCGAGCAGCGCGGCTTCATTAATCAGATTGGCGAGGTCGGCACCGGAGAATCCCGGCGTTCCTCTCGCGATGGTGCGGATGTCCACATTGGGAGCGGCCGGAACCTTGCGCATGTGGACTTTGAGGATTTTCTCGCGTCCGATGATGTCGGGATTCGGGACGACGACCTGCCGGTCGAAGCGGCCCGGGCGCAACAGGGCTGGATCCAGCACGTCGGGCCGGTTGGTCGCGGCAATCAGGATGACGCCTTCGTTCGCTTCGAAGCCGTCCATTTCAACGAGGAGCTGGTTGAGGGTCTGTTCGCGTTCGTCGTTTCCGCCGCCCAGGCCCGCGCCGCGGTGGCGTCCGACCGCATCGATTTCATCGATGAAGATGATGCAGGGCGCGTTCTTCTTGGCTTGCTCGAACATGTTGCGCACCCGGGAGGCTCCCACGCCGACGAACATTTCGACGAAGTCGGATCCGGAGATGGTGAAGAAGGGAACATTCGCTTCCCCGGCGATGGCGCGCGCAAGCAGGGTTTTACCGGTTCCCGGCGGTCCCACGAGCAACGCGCCCTTGGGAATCCGTCCGCCGAGACGCTGGAAGCGTCCGGGGCTTTTCAGAAACTCGACTATCTCCTGGAGTTCGTCTTTGGCTTCGTCAATGCCGGCAACGTCGTCAAAGGTGACGCGTCCGCCTGTTTCGTTGAGGAGTTTGGCTTTCGAGCGTCCAAAGCTCATCGCCTTTCCTCCGCCGCTTTGCATTTGCCGCATGAAGAAAATCCACACGCCGACAAGCAGCAGCATCGGGAACCACGAAATAAGAATGTTCAGCAGCGAAGTTCCCTTCGTTGCAGAGGGTGCCGCGGAGATGTCCACGCCCTTGTCGTAAAGGCGCTGCACGAGTCCGGGATCATCAGGCGCGATGGTGGAGAAGGCCCTGCCGTCGGTGTAGTGTCCGGTGATTTGCTGGTCTTCGATGAGGACATCGCGGACGTTTCCGGCGTCCGTTTCGGCGAGCAACTGGGAAAAGTTGATTGCCTCGGAGCGTCCGCCCACCACGGGTCCGCCCTGGAACAGATTGAAAAGCGCAAGCACTAAAACGGCGATAACCGCCCAAAGGATGAAATTCTTCAGATTCGACACAGAAAACTCCGTATATTCTCCACTATCCCCGCTCGCATCATAACACAGATATATGCGAAGACGGTCACTTTTTTGAAAACTGCGCTTCCGTTTCCGCCAAACCCCGATTCGCTCAAATTCTCATTTGGGCAATGTTGCGTTGAAATGGGGATGCAAAAAGGCGTTTCCAAGGTTGCATGTTCCGGTTCCCTAGGTTGGTAATCACGCAAGGCAGGGCATCTTCCCGCGAGCAGTTTGACAAATTAGACGGTAAATCATGTTGAAAACTCGCAAAATTCTTTAAAATTCTGCGCAAATCCCCATATTTTCCGACTTGCGCTGAAATGGTAGAAGGCCTTTATAGGAGTTATAGGAGTTATAGGAGTTATATGCTATTGATATTTGCATTCCGCACGGTTTCGAATTCTTTCTCTAACGGCTCCTCTCGGTATGGGTATGTGGAGCAACAGAATATGTCGAGGTCTCGAGTCCCCTTGGGCGATTTAAAACAAAGCGCACGGGCAGATTGTGCCCGGTCGCGAGATGCGGCGCGCCGACGAGCTCCCCCTCGCGCCAAAGCGCCGGAAGCCCGTAGCGAATCAGCGCCGGACGCAGACGTTCGGCAGATGCCCCGCACCGGGACGCACCCTCCTCTCCCAGCGCGCGAACCTCGAGGTTTTCGGCAAAATTCGAATCAGCCGAATCGGTGGAAAAAACGCGGAATCGCCCGTCCCATAAGCCGAAATTCTCCCCCCCGCCCGCGCCGTTGAGCCGCACCGGCGCCGCGGACGCCGCCGCCGCAGGCTCGCGAATCACGAAGAACCCCTCGCCCTGCCTGTCCGAGAAGATTTTGCACCCGCCCAGCGTTTTTCCGTTGGTGCGGGGTGATTCGCGCAGGCTCTCAAGGGCGTGCTCCAGATTCGACAGCCTCGGCGCGTAAAAGCGCCCTCCCACCGCCATCAACAGGCGCGAGAGCGAGCGCAGCACAATCTCGTCGGGGGCGTCCCTGAGCAGGTCGCGCGAGAAGTTCGCGTAACCCGCTTCCATCAAGCGCGCATAGCGGCGCAGATGTGCAAAAGAGGTTTCTTCCAATGCCGTGCGCGCGCGCGCCATTGAGCGCGCCGTCTTTGCCAGGCGATTCGCATCCAGGCCTTCCCGCGCCAGGGGTTCGAGCAGTTTGCGCCAGCGCACCCGTGCGTAGGATGCGTCCCGGTTGCTCGGGTCTTCCAGCCAGGCGACGTTCTCCTGCTCGAGATACGCCCGCAGCCGCGCGCGTGGAAATTCCAGGAGCGGGCGATACAAGCGAACGCCGTGGCGCATGGACTCGCGGCTCATCGAAGCAAGACCATCGACGCCGGATCCCCGTGCCAGGCGCAGCAGAAAGGTTTCGGCTTGATCCTCGAGATGATGCGCCAGCAGCAAGACATCAATATTTTCTTCCCGGCACCGCCGGCACAAGAGCGCATAGCGGCGCTCCCGCAATGCCGCCTGTTTGTTTTGTCGGGGCGGCGGTTCTTCAATGCGCAGGACTTCGCCGCGGCATCCGTGTTCCTTTGCCGTGCGAACGACGTTTTCGGCTTCCTGTCCGGCCGTTGCGCGAACGCCGTGGTCAACGCTGAAAACGATGATTTCCGGAGGAGTTTGTCCTTGCCGCAGTTTCCGTTTGCGCCAGTGCGCCGAAAGCAGCAGCAGACTCATGGAATCGGCTCCGCCCGAGACTCCCAGCGCAATCGTGCGCAACGCTTCCAGGGGCCGCATCAGGGCTTCGAATTCTTCGCAGGTTGGAGATGCGTCGCGTGACGCGGAGGGCATGGCGGTTCAGCAACCTGTGAGTTGCTGCTCCAATTCTGCACGGCGCCGTACCGTGTCCGACAAGTCGGGGAACCGTCCCGGTTCGAGCAATTCTTCGAAGACGCCGCACGCGTTCTCGGGCTGTTCGAGAAAGCGCAGGGACACTCCCAGCTTCAGCATGGAGTCGGCGGCGCGGTCGCTGTCCGAATAGGTTTGGCGGACATTGAGAAAATTCCTTGCGGCTTCGGCATACTCGCCCCGGGCAAGGTGGATTTCGCCGACCCAGTAGCTGGCGTTGGCGGCGTTCTCGTGGTCGGGGAAGTTGCCGATGAAATGCTGAAAGTTCGTCTGCGCACCGTCAAAATCGCTCTGCTCAAGCAACGCGAAACCCTCCCTGTAGAGGTCGTCGGGATTCACCGGCGTTGCGGCTTGTGCTTCGGAGCCGAACGAATCAGCACTGCCGTCCACGGGAATCACGCTGAGGGGTTTGGGCTCGTTCTCGCCAAGGGGCGCGCTTGCCAGGGTTTCGTCCAGGGCGTCAATGGGCTGGGGGGCGGCAGAATCATCATCCTCCGTCGAGAAAAATTCGCTGACGGAATCTTCCGGGTTCAGGAGTCTCGAACCGAGCGCCGCCGCGCCGGGAGTCACCCCCGTTGGCACGGGCGTGACCGATTCTATTTCGAAGGTTTTCGTTGTTGGAAAATCCGGCGTTGATGTCCTTGGCAGAAGTCCCGAGAGCGAGGAATCCGGCGACGCCGTCAGCGAACTCGGGACCGATGACGTTGAGGGTGCCGATACGACGGACGAAGAATTCGACGCCGGCGTGGTCGCGCTTATCGCGGTGGCGGCGGTTACGGCTCTCTCCGCCGCGGTCACGGCTGCGGTTGCGGTGTCCGCGGCTTTCGCTGCGGCGGCGGCAATATCGTTGAGACGCTCGGACGTTGCCAAGAGGTCGTCTTCGAGAATTTGAAAACGCAACTCCACGTCCCTGCGGTATGCCGCGGAACTTTGTTGGAGTTGTCCGAGTCGAAAGGTGAGTGTTTCCATCAGGCCGGTGTTTTCACGCAACAACTGCTCAAGGCGCGCGAGGCGTTGAAACGCTTCGGCGTTATTGTTTTGGTTGACGTTCGCGCGAAGTGCCGCGACTTCGCTTTCCATGCGCGTCAATTTGTCTGAAAGCGCCTGCCAATCCTCCCGGCTTTGCGCCCGGGCGTCTCGTGTATCAATCGCCGCCGCAAACGATGAGACCAGCACCACGCATACCGATAACAGCAATACGTGGCGGGTCTTCATCGTTTTAGCGGAGACTGCCGGATTACGATCCCGGCGCGACAACCGTTGTCACGGCACGACGGTTCTGCTTCCAGCAGTTCTCGTTCGAGCACAGTGCCAAGGGACGCTCCTTGCCGTAGGGGATGATGGTAACGCGATCGCTCGCGATGCCAAGTCCTACAAGAAACTCGCGCGCTTCGTTTGCACGACGCTGCGAGAGCGCAAGGTTGTATTCGCGCGTTCCGCGTTCATCGGCGTGGCCTTCAATGCGCACGACGATCTGGGGGTAACGCTCCAACCATGCGGCCTGGCGACGCAGGGTTTCCTGCGCGGCAGAATCAAGGTTGGATTTGTCGGTTGCGAAGAAAACCCGGTCGCCGACATTGACCTCAAGGTCGTCCACGCTTCCGGGCGTGGCCGCGGCGGACTGGTTGATGGGTTCACTCTCTATCCCCAACGTGGCCGTTGTCTCCGAAGAATCCGAATCCAGCCATGACTGGAGGTCCCCGGTGACTCCTGCACACCCGCCGAGCATCAGAAAAGACACCGCAAGCAGGACAATTGAGGGAAAGGTTAGCGCGCCGGACGCGCGGGGAGTTGTGTGTGAAAAAGTCAAATCGTTCATATATGTCCTCCAATGTTTGAGCATGAAAAGTTGAGCGTGAATAATCTCGTCCTCCCCAGAAGGCAAACTCCCTAGGAGGTGGATATGAGCATAGCCCCATAATCCCCGCAACGCAAGAGGGCGATTCTCAGCCCTCCGGGGTCTCAATATCGTGGAGCAGGGGCGACCAGGAGGGGTCGGAGGCAAAGGTGCTTGTTGGGATATGGCGGGCATTGTCCCCGTTTACCCCCACCCGCCAGAGATGGGGGCCGCCGGTCTCGCCCGGGGTGTCCCGGAAGAACATCAAAACCCGCCCGTTCGGCGACCATGCGGGTCCCTCGTTGTGGTAGCCCCGCGCCAGCAGGCGCTCATGTTCGCCTTCGGGCGACATCACCCCGATGAAGAATTCTCCGCGGAGCTGTTTGATGAAGGCAATCCAATCCCCCCTGGGCGACCACACCGGCGAGGCGTAGCGGCCCTTCCCGAAACTGATGCGGCGGGGTTTGGTGCCGTCGGAATTCATGACGTAGATCTGCTGGTTGCCGCCCCTGTCGGATTCGAAGGCGATGCGCGAGCCGTCGGGGGAGTAGGACGGCGATGTGTTGATGGAAAGGGAATCGGTGAGTTGCCGCGACTCTCTCGTGCGCAGATCGAAAACATGGATGTCCGAGTTCGATCCGGCCTGGAGGCTCATGACCACATAACGTCCGTCCGGCGAGAACCTCGGTGCAAACGACAATCCCGGAAACGATCCGACCACGCCCTTGCGGCCGGTCTCCAGACTCAAAATGTAAACACGCGGCGTTCCGTCTTCGTAGGAAAGATAGACGACTTCTTCGCCGGTGGGGGAAAAGCGCGGCGTCAGCACAAGGTCTTCATCGGTGGAAAGGGGGCGGGCGTTGGCGCCGTCCTGGTCCATGAGAATGAGCTGCTTTTTACGGGCTCCCTTCGATCCGGTCTCGGAGACAAACGAAACCTTGCTGTCGAAGTAGCCGCTTTCGCCGCTCAGGCGCTCGTAGACCTTGTCCGCGATGATGTGGGCGAGGCGCCGCCAGTATTTCCGCTGCGTTGCGAGTTCCAGGCCGAATAATTGCTTTGCCGCGAAAATGTCCCAAAGGCGGAATTCAACGCGAATCGTATTTTCGTCCACATCGAACAAGCGGCCGGTCACCAGCGCCTGCGCGTTTATCGAACGCCATGCATCAAAATCCGGAAGGCGGTTGGGATTGTCGATGCGCTCGCGAAAGCGGCGCTCCTCAATGCTTGCAAACAAATCGGAGCTTTCCAAATCCGCGCGTGCGACCTCGGTGATGTCACGGGCGATCTCGGCCTCCTGTTCGGTCGAGCCGAGAAAGGTCGAGATCGCCACGGGCGTTGCCGCGATGCGTCCTTCGGTGATGGTGATCTCGGTTTGTGCAAACGCGCCGGACGTCATCAACGCCGCCGCCGCGCACACCAGCGCGCCCAAACCTGCCAATCTGTAAACTCTCATCTCAATTAAACCCGCTCGTCGCAAAGTTGAAGATAAAGTCCGAAACAAATAACTCTTCGGGGATTTTGAACGGCGCGCAATTGTGCACGGCGCGCCGGGCCGAATCCGCCATGCTCCGGTAACGCCTATCTTGCCGCAATTCCGAATCACTTGCCAGTAATTCCGGACGCCGCGCCAGCGAGCCGTCCTCCCGCAGCCATATCCGCATCCGGACCGTGCGCCCGCTGTTCTCCATTTCGGGCGAAATAAACCAGCATTTGCGAATCTGGCTGTTCAGCAGCAATTCCAGGCGGTCCCTGTCGGTGGCGTTCAGCGCGCCGACCTCGGCGAGCGAAGGCTTTTGGACGGGAAGATTGTCCAGTGCCGCGGCTATCTCGTCCAGCAGCGCCGATCTCACCTCCGCGCGTTTCGGCGGGGGCGGCGGGGGTTCGGGCACGGCGGCCTTTTCCTCGGGAGGGGGAATCGTCTCCTCTTCGGGCTCGGGTTCGGGCTCTTCCTCCGAGGGGGAGACGATCTCGGGCCCGGGCATCGGATCGAGGGGCTTGTCGGGCTCGGGTTTCGGCTCCGGCGGCGTGGGCTCGGGTTCCGGCTCGG
The DNA here is from genome assembly GCA_026708505.1 of Hyphomicrobiales bacterium. Taxonomy (GTDB): domain Bacteria; phylum Pseudomonadota; class Alphaproteobacteria; order JAPOUT01; family JAPOUT01; genus JAPOUT01. The sequence continues at coordinate 43,307 of JAPOUU010000018.1, forward strand.
GCTCCGGTTCGGGTTCCGGCTCGGGCTCGGGGTCTTCTTCGGGAATTTCGGCGATCTGTATCCATTCCACCGTCAGGGGGATGTCCGGACGCTCATGTGACGACCAGGGCAGGCCGACCAAACCCGCCGCCAGCACCATCACATGCGCGGTGACGGAGACAAAAATCGCACGTCGAAGATTCAATGGTTCATGATTCCGAGTTGGTTTCCGTGATAAATCCGACGCGGCGGAATCCCGCCGCTTTGACGATCGCGATGATCTCCGCCATCACGCCGTAGCGCGCCTGGCTGTCACCTCGAACGTAAATGCTGCCGGAGTGTACATCCTTGGTTTCGAAGATATCGATGGTTCCCGGCTCGCTGTCCTTCTTCTCCGCCGTTTGCGCGCCGCCGATGCGGCGCTCTTGAAGCCGCTGCTTCAAATCCTCAATCAGGACTTCATCGTCCTGGAGAAAGACGCGGCCGTCCTTGGTGACGGAGACGGTGAGTATCTGCTGGTCGGCGGGAAGCGAAGAGCTCTCGTTGCTTTTGGGAAGGTCGATGGGGACGCCGATGCTCAACAGCGGCGCGGCAATCATGAACACGATTAACAGCACCAGCATCACGTCGACAAAGGGCGTAACGTTTATCCGGCTCATCGGCGCGGGACGAATGCCCCGTCCGGCTCCCCGGCGACTTCTTCCTTGTGCGCTTAGCGACATGTGATTAACGCTCCACGTTTTCGTAAAACAGGATGCCGGTGAACTCGTCGCAGAAAAGCTCCAGGCGTGCGACATACTCCCCGACCCGCTCGTTGAAGCGGTTGTAGAACACCACCGCGGGAATCGCGACGAACAATCCGAGCGCCGTGGCAAAAAGAGCTTCGGCAATTCCCGGCGCAACGACGGCGAGCGAAGTGTCGCTCGAAGTCGCTATCGCCTGAAAACTGTTCATGATTCCCCAAACCGTTCCGAACAATCCGACGAAGGGGGCGGTCGCGCCGATCGTCGCCAGCGACAGCAATCGTTTTTGCAGGGGGTCGGTTTCCTTCGCCAGCGCAACGCTCAAAGATCTCTCAATGTGTTTGTCGAACGTCTGCCAGCCGACATCGACTCGGACGTTTTGCACGCGTCTCCATTCGCGCATCCCCACCACGAACAACATTGCCATCGGATGCGATTTGCCCTGCGTCAGGGGCTTGTATAATTTTTCCAAGGGATGTCCCGACCAGAACATCTCCTCGAAATCATCCGCGAGCAGGTGAAGCCGCCGCAATTCCATGTGCTTCTGCACCACGACCGCCCACGACCACACCGATGCCGCCAGCAATCCAATCAGCACCGCCTTGATGAGCAGGTCCGCCTGGAGAAACAGGGACCATATGCTTACGCCCTCAATGCGGTTTAGAGAATCCGTTATTACTTCCATGTTTGACCTATCGATATTGGTTGAAAGACTCCGCTTGGTTGTTTATTGCCGAATCTCGCGCTCGAAGCAAGGGTTTTCACGGTTCCACGGGCGAATTCCCGCGCTCCAGCGCCGCAACGAGCGCCTCGGGGAATCGTTGCGCCCGGCCGCCCGGAATCGCCGCTACCACCACCACTTTCATGCGGCAGAGGAGGTCGCTTCCGCGTCGAATCGATTGGGCCATCTCCATGCGCGCCTTGGCGAGGCGGGCGACGCGCGTTTCCACTTCCAGCATGTCCGAGATTCGAGCCGCGCCGAGGTAGTCAATCTCCATTCGATAGACCATCAGCGCGACCGCCGGAGATGTCTCGCGCATCGCGGTGTGGTCGTAGCCGCACGCGCGTAAAAAATCCGAACGGCCGCGCTCGGCGAAGCGCACATAGGATCCGTGGTAGACGACTCCGGTGTAGTCGGTGTCCTCGTGGTAGACCCGAAGCCGGAGAACATGCACACCGTTTTTTACGGCGCCTTCGGGATTATTCGTCCGGTTCATCGTCGCCGTCCTCAAAATCCAGCATCGGCGTACGCCCGGCCGCCTCCGATGCAAGTGAAGCGGGAGGATCAATGCGCAAATATTCATAGGCGCTGCGCGCGGCCATTCGTCCGCGGGACGTTCGCAGCACAAACCCCTGCTGCATCAGGTAGGGCTCGATGATGTCCTCAACGGTGTCGCGCGGCTCGTTCAACATCGCCGCGAGAGTTTCGCCGCCGACGGGCCCGCCGTTAAAAGTATCGGCAAGGGCGCGCAGGTAGTTTCTGTCCATCTCGTCGAGGCCGCGCTCGTCGACTTCCATGCGCCGCAGCGCTTCATCGGCGATGGAGGCGTCAATCTCGGTCTTCCCGCCGACAAGCGCGAAGTCCCGAACGCGTCGAAGCAGCCTGTCGGCGATGCGCGGTGTTCCGCGCGCGCGCCGCGCTATCTCGGATACGCCCTCGGATGTAATCCGGATGTCGAGGATGTTCGCGCCCCTTGCGACGATGCGGCACAATTCGGCTTCATTGTAGAAGTTAAGCCGTATGGGTATGCCGAAGCGGTCGCGCAGAGGCGTTGTCAGCAGGCCGGTTCGCGTCGTTGCGGCTATCAGCGTGAAGGGCGCGAGGTCGATGCGCACCGAACGCGCTCCCGGCCCCGAGCCGAGAATAAGATCGAGCTGCCGGTCTTCCATCGCCGGATAGAGCAGTTCCTCGACGCTGGGGGAAAGCCGGTGAATCTCATCGATGAAGAGAACGTCGCGGCGGTTTAAATTCGTCAGCAGCGCGGCAAGGTCGCCGCCTTTCTGCAGCACCGGTCCCGAAGTCGCATGAAGGTTTACGCCCAACTCGTTGGCGACAATGCGTGCAAGGGTCGTCTTGCCGAGTCCGGCGGGCCCGACCAGCAGAAGATGGTCCATCGCCTCGCCGCGCGAGCTTGCCGCCTTGATGAAGACGCCGAGGTTTTCCCGCGCGCGTTCCTGCCCGAGAAATTGCTCCAGCAATTGCGGCCGCGTGGTCATCTCGGCGGCGACGTCCCCCGCGCCCTCGCCGTCATGATTCTCGGGACTTACCAAACGCTCGGACATGGCTGCTTTCTCACGACGCCTTCGACAGCAGTCGCAAACCCGCGCGAATCAACTCGGCGATGTTGATGTCGCCGTCCGCTTCCTCCGACTGCAGCACCCGCGCAATCGCGTCATGGGCCTGCGCGCGCGGATAGCCCAACCCTATCAACGCCGCGACGGCATCCTTGCGCTTGCGCACGCCGGCTTCGTCTTCCGCGTAAACCGCGGTATCGCCGCCGGGAGTTTCGGGAAGGTCCTTGTCTTTCAACTCGCTGGTGATGCGGCGGGCGAGGCGCGGACCGATGCCCGGCGCGCTTGTGAGGCGCGCCGAATCGTCCGCCCGCACGGATTGTGCCAGCGCCTCGGGCGAGAGCATTCCCAGCAGTGCGAGCGCCATGCGGGCGCCGATGCCCTGGACGCCCAGCAGCAGCACGAACCAGTCGCGCTCGCCCTCGTCGCTGAAACCATACAAGCGCGCCCTGTCCTCCTGCGTGATTTGCTCGGTCAGCAGACTGGCTTCTTCGCCGGCGATGGGCAGCGCGCTTAAAGTTCGCGCGGAACATTCCACCCGGTATCCGACGCCGCCGACGTCAAGAATGGCAAAGTTCGCGCCAATCTCGTCAATCCGGCCGCGCAGTTTCGCGATCATCGTGCCGCCGCCGATGCCGCCGCCCGGGCGGCTTGCTTTGCGCGCTCAAGGGGACGATGCTGCGCGTGACAGATGGCGACCGCGAGCGCGTCGGAGGCGTGCTCCGAATCCCCCGCAACGCCTGCAAGCAAACGCGCGACCATGTGGCGCACCTGCTGCTTGTCGGCGTGACCGTAACCGACCACGGAGCTCTTGACCAGATTGGGCGCATATTCGCGTATGGGAATGCCGGCTTTTCCCGCGGTGATCATGCAGACGCCGCAGACTTTGCCGAGTTTCAATGCGGCGTTGGCGTCCAGATGGAAAAAACTGCTCTCCATTGCAATCTCGCTCGGCCGGAAGCGTTCGAAGACTTCCTGCAGCTTGTTGGAGATTTCCAGCAGGCGCGCCGATGTATCTTCGCCGCGCTTGGAGCGTATCGTTCCGTCGGATACGTGGCGCAGCCGCGTGCCTTGCGCCTCGATAACCCCCCAGCCCGTCGCCTGCAGGCCCGGATCGAGTCCCAACAATAACAAACCGTCCTTAGCCATCCGCCGAGATTCTCTCCATTATTTCGTCCGACATATCGAAGTTTGAATAAACTTGCTGGACGTCGTCGCTGTCTTCAAGGGCATCCAGCAATTTGAGCAGCGGGGCCGCATCCTCTTCGCCGACCGCAACGGACGTGTTCGCGCGCCATGCCAGACGGGTCGACTCCGCCGAACCGAAGCGCGACTCCAGCGCGCCGGAGACATCGTGGAGCGCGTCCGGCTCGCAGAAGAATTCGCAGGATCCGTTCTCCAAAACATAATCGCTTGCGCCCGCGTCAATGGCCGCCTCGAGCATTTCGTCGCCTTTGGCGTCTTTGATCGAATAGACGATTGATCCGACCTGCTCGAACAGGAACGACACCGAACCCCTCTCTCCCATCGAGCCGCCCAGTTTGCCGAAGATGGCGCGCAACTCTCCCGCGGTGCGGTTGCGGTTGTTGGTGAGCGCTTCGACGATGACGCCGACGCCTCCGGGGGCGAAGCCTTCGTAGCGAATCGATTCATAATTGGCGGCATCGTCGTCGCGGGAGCGCTTGATGGCGCGCTCGATGTTGTCGTTGGGCATGTTGCACCCGCGCGCGTTGGCAATGGCCGAGCGCAGTCTCGGGTTGGCGGCGGGATCCGGGTTGGAGCGCGCGGCCGCGGTGATTTCGCGGGCGATCTTGCCGAACATGCCCGCACGTTTTTTGTCTTGCGCGCTTTTGCGGAATTGAATGTTTTTGAACTTTGAATGTCCCGCCATGGTTATGCCTCCCAGCGGGGGACGTTCTCGACGAGGTTGGCGCCGATGCGCAAAGGTTCAATTCGAACGGCGAGTCCCGTGCGGTCGTCGGTTTCGATCAACACGCCGCACAAAGTCGCCTCTCCCAGCGCCGGCGAGAAACTTCCCGAGGACATGGAACGGGTGAACCGCCGCAGGGGTTCGTCGATGTTCATGCCGATGACGGAGTTGTAATCGCCGCACATGCCCGCATCGGTTTGGTATGCGGTTCCTCCGGGGAGGATTTGCGCGTCCGCGGTCGGAACGTGGGAATGGGTTCCGACCACCAGGGAAACATGGCTGTCGCAGAAATGCCCCATTGCCATTTTTTCGGCGGTGGCTTCGGCGTGAAAGTCGACGATGACGGCGTCGCAGTCGCGTCCGAGTGCGTGGTGTTTCAAGATTTCCTCCATGACCTGAAAGGGGTTGTCGAGAGCTTCCATGAAGATGCGGCCCATCAGATTGACGGTAAGCACGCGCTTGCCCGCCGCGGTTTCAAGGAGATGGTATCCGGACCCCGGAGTTCCCTGCGGGAAATTCGCCGGACGCAGCACCCGGGGCTCGCGCTCCATGTAGGGGATGATTTCGCGCCTGTCCCAGACGTGGTTGCCGGTGGTGATGATGTCGATGCCGGCATCCAGCAGGTTTTCGGAAATTTTTTCGGTGATTCCGAATCCGCCCGCGGCGTTTTCGCCGTTGGCGATGACGAACTCGGCGCCGAGACGCTTGCGCAGGCCGGCAATGCGCTGCAACAGCAACCCCCGGCCGCTTCGCCCCATGATGTCTCCGAGAAAAAGAATCTTCATGCGCGGTCCTCCCGTACGGAAACGACGCCGTCGGGCGTGAGGACGGCATCAAGGGGCTGGTCGTGCGGCTCGCGGGGAACCGCATCGATTTCCTGCTCGCTGAACGCCAAACCGAAGGCGCGCACGCGGGGATTTTTTGCGCGCATTTTTTCAAGGGCGCGGTCGTAATAGCCTCCGCCGTAACCGAGACGGAATCCGTCGCGGTCGAACGCCAGCAAGGGCACCAGCAAAATGTCGGGCTCTTTTAGAATTCCGTTTTCGGCGGGGGGAACGGGAATGTCGAACGCGCCGTCCGTCAAAGACGCGTCCGGAGTCCAAAAACGAAATTCCATCTCCGGCGTGTCCGCCTCGATGATTGCCGGAAGCGCAAGGGTGAATCCTTTTTGATGGAGAGCGTTCAAAAGGGGACGCGAGTCTATCTCGCCGCGCACGGGCAAATAACCGGTGATGTTTTTATCCGTCCCGGAACCCTCAAGCATGCCGAGTCCCGTCCGTGCGAGGCCTTCGGCGGCGGCATCAACGTTCCGTACGGATTTGCGCCGTTCGAACGCCTCGCGGCGCAAGGCCTTCTTGTCGCGTTTGAGATTGGCTGGTACGGGCGAGAGCATCCGCTAATCCGTGCGCTCTTCGTCCCGTGCCTCCTCCTGTTCGAGCAGATCGCTGAGGGTCTCGAGGCGTTGCGATGTGGCCTGGATGCGCTCGGCGATTTCGCTGTCGCCGCCTTCCTCTCCGCCGCCCCCGCCATTGCCATTGCCGTCAAAGCGCATTTGGTCGGGATTTTCCCCGTCGTCGGATTTTTTCTTGCCGCCGACGCGCTGGAGTTTCTCCTGGGCTTCGAGCAGTTCGTCGGCGACGGTCATGCCCGTCATTAACAGAAGTTGCGCATCGGGCATGTTTCCCAGCCGGGCGACCAACCGTGCCGCATGGCGATTGATGTGCGCCGCGAGAAAATGCGCTCTGCGCTCTTCACCTTCCGGACATTCCACCGAGTAGGATCGTCCTTGAATGCGGATGTCCACCTGCGGCATGTCTTAAGCCTCCGATAGAGCCGTGCGAATTTCCCGGGTTGCCTGAATGATTCGTCCGCCGTTTTCATGCGCACGTTTGCGTTCGCGATCGAGCTCGCTTTGCAAATGCGAGACTCGATTCTCCAAAGTCTCCTTGCTCGAGCGCAGGGATTTTATTTCTTGTGCGTCTCTTTCACGCGCTTGGAGTGCTTTCTCCAAACTCGTTGCGGCTCGCTCCAATGCTTTAAGCGCGTTGGTGTTTATGTCATCGGGGGCGTTCATGGCTAGGGGAGAGCATACCCTCCATAGTTCCATTGCGTCAAGATGGAAACGTAGGGCGTGGGAGCAAGCGAGCCGCGCGCAAAATTGCGCCTTATATGACCTGCCCGGTTTGACGTTGTACCAGTTCAGCCACGAGGGGCGGCGCAAAGGTATTTTTGTCGCAATAATTGCGTTGGATAAAGCCCTTTCGAATTGTCGGTGTGTTTGTGAATGCGTTCATTCATCAAGATTTGCATATAACCGGTGCCGGTACGCCTTAGTGACAAATTGAAAATCGATAATCCCGGAGCGTCACCTGTTCCGTCTAACCATATGATTGATTTTTCGCCCGCACCCGTAACGAGAGGTTGGATGTCTTGATGCATCGAATGGATTTTTACGAGGAGCGGTGAAATGGATTGGACATGGCGACAAGAGAAATTGAATTTTATAATTTCCGTCACCGGAATTCAGAGTTAACAATGACTCAACGCAAGTTATTCTTCGCGGTCTCCGGAATTTCAGGGAGATGACAAGTATGGAATGTTTGCATGCCCGTTACCAGCGTGTCGTTATCATGCATCCGGGGCGTGGAAAGATGACGAACGCTACGTTGAAAACACGACTTGGGTTGCCAACCGGCAATAGTGGAATTACCTGCGCATCCGACATCATCAAACTTGCCCTTGGTAACGGATTAATCAGGCCTTTCGATTCGAATCGTTCCTGTTCAGGTTATGTTCCGAACCGGCCGAGAACATTTAATGGGATCTAAAAATTTGACGAAATTAAGTAATTTAGTATTTGGAGAATATGCGTAACTTGTTGATATAAATGAGTTTTTTAATAAAAGGCAACCCGATGAACATTTAATGTGATTTAATTTTGTCGCTTTTCGCCGATAATTTCCGAGCGCTGTCCGCTTGGTAAAATATTCTCAAATCTTTCAAATATCGTCAAAATTTGATGTGGTTTTGGTGCAAAAATCGAAAAATACGGCAATTTGTGAAAAATTTCGGGAAAATTAGACATAATTCCCCCAAGGGAGCGGGTTGCTGTTCTGTCCTCGAAAGGAGTTTTGGCAGTATGCCCGTTATTAAGTAAAATGTTGAGGAGGGTCTAAATTTAGGATTTATCCTAAATTTGTCTAATAAAAAAATCAAACGCGAAAAACCGCGAAATTTTGAGGAAATATGCCTCCTTCAACCAAAATTCGCCGCGATTCGCATTTCGGCTCTGATTCGCAGGGGCATGTTTGCGGTCTGATTCGGCGGGCGAAAGGGGCCGATTCGCCCCCCCCCCCCCCCCCCCCGTCCGGACGGTGTTTCGCCGTGGCGGGAATCGCGGGCGCGCAACCAAATCAGGGGTCTTGGTCCGGACGGGGCTTCTTGGTTGGAGTCGCATCTCAATCCGTCCGCGTCCTTTCCTCGCGCCGGAAAAAGGAGAAAGGAACCCGCCTTTTCGGATCGGCCTCCCCTTGACTTGCGCGGCTGTTGGGTTCACTCTCATGGGGTGAGGCCTCGAATATCCAAGGAACTCGGGGAACTCGCGCATCACACCACCGCCAACGCATCCGGGTTACCTTAACACTGTGAGTATTTCCTCCTGCGCTTCTCTTTCGGATTTTGACGCCGCTTCTCGAAAATGAACGAATCCTCTAACGAAGCAAGCGCGATTTCACACGCCGATATGGCGAATGCGTTGCGTGTTCTCGCCGTTGACGCGGTCGAGCGTGCCGCGAGCGGGCATCCGGGCATGCCGATGGGGATGGCGGATGTGGCGTGTGTTTTGTTCACGCGATTTTTGAAATTTGATTCCCGGGCACCCGACTGGCTTGACCGTGACCGTTTTGTTTTATCGGCAGGGCACGGTTCGATGCTGTTGTATGGATTGTTGCATTTGTGCGGCTATGAGGACATGCCGATGGACGAGATTGAGAAGTTTCGCCAGTTGAACTCGAAAGCCGCCGGACATCCGGAGTGGGGGGTGGCAGGAGGCATCGAGACCACCACCGGACCGCTCGGGCAGGGGCTTGCCAACGCCGTCGGGATGGCTTTGGGCGAGCGCGTCCTGAACGCCCGATTCGGCGATGACATTGTGAATCATCGCACATACGCGCTGGTTTCGGACGGAGACCTGATGGAGGGAATTTCCCATGAGGCGATTGCCCTTGCGGGGCATCTAAAGCTCGGCCGCCTGATTGTTTTGTGGGACGACAATCGCATTTCCATTGATGGCGAGACTTCATTGGCGGACAGCTCCAATGTCGGCATGCGTTTTAAATCCGCAGGCTGGCATGTTGCAGAGGTGGACGGACATGATCCCGAAGCAATCGAAGCTGCAATCGCCGCAGCCATCAAGACGGATGAACCAAGCCTTGTGGCGTGCCGGACGATTATCGGTTACGGCGCGCCGAGCAAGCAGAACACCGCGGCTTGTCACGGGGCGCCCCTGGGAGAAGAAGAAGCCGCCGCCGCACGCAAGCAGCTGGGATGGCAGCACGTGCCGTTTGTCATACCCGAGCGGATTGTCGATGCATGGCGGTTGGCGGGCTTGCGGGGAGGACGCGATCGTTCCGCCTGGCAAAAGCGCTTCGATGCTTTGCCCGAAGATGTCAACGAATCGTTTCGACGCATGATGGAGGGCGATTTGCCGTGCGGTTTGCCGGAAGCGTTTCGCAAGCACAAGAATGCGGTCGCACAGGCGAAGGAGGCAATTGCGACTCGCACGGCGTCACTTAACACGCTCGAAGCCATCGCGGACGTTGTGCCGGAACTGCTGGGCGGCTCGGCGGATTTGACCGGATCAACGGCGACATGTCCCGCAAAAATGTCGGCGATAACGCCGCAGGATTTTTCCGGAAGTTTTATTCATTACGGCGTTCGCGAGCACGGGATGGTCGCGGCGATGAACGGCCTGGCGTTGCACGGGGGATGTATTCCCTACGGCGGAACCTTTCTTGTATTCGCGGACTATTGCCGGCCGGCTTTGCGCCTGGCGGCTTTGATGGGCGTGCGCGTGATATTGGTCGCAACGCATGATTCCATCGGCGTCGGCGAGGACGGACCAACGCACCAGCCGGTCGAGCATCTCGCGAGTTTGCGCGCGATTCCAAACTTGCTCGTATTGCGTCCGGCGGACGCTCTTGAGACCGCCGAATGCTGGGAAGTTGCACTCGCGCAAAAACATCGTCCGTCGGTTTTGGTGTTGTCCCGGCAGAAATTGCCGGCGGTTCGAACATCCATTCCGGACGAGAATCCCTGTTTGCGGGGGGCTTATGAATTATCGGGTTCGAGCGGGAACGCGCAGGTGAGTTTGCTGGCATCGGGATCGGAAGTGTCCATCGCACTCGAGGCCCAGGAAATTTTGCTGGGACGGGAGATATCGTCTAGGGTTGTTTCCGTTCCGTGTTTGAATCTTTTTGCCGAACAGGAACAAGCCTACCAGGAGGACGTGCTGGGCCCGGGGACGATTCGCATTGCGGTGGAGGCCGGTGTTCGTTACGGCTGGGGCGCGTATGTCGGGGTTGAGGGCGACTTTTTGGGCATGCGTTCGTTTGGCGCGAGCGCGCCTGCGGGGGATTTATACAAGCACTTCGGCATCACCGCCGAAGAGTTGGCAAAGTTGGCACAAGAACGTCTTGAGCGACGTTCAACTTAAAAGACGGAGGAAATATGGCTTCGAAAACCACAAGAGTTGCGATTAACGGTTTTGGCAGAATCGGCCGGATGGTCGTGCGTGCAATAGTCGAGAGCGGACGCAAGGACATTGAGGTTGTTGCGATTAACGATCTCGCGCAACCGCAGCAGGCGGCGCATTTGTTGCGTTATGACTCCGCCCATGGAGCGTTCTCCCATCCTGTATCTTTAAGCGGCGATGTTTTGAGCGTTGGCACGGCGTGCAAGAAGGCGAAACTTTTCTCCGAGAGGGACCCGTCCAAACTTCCCTGGGGAAAGCTGAAGGTGGATGTGGTTCTCGAATGCACCGGACGTTTCACCGCCCGCGACAAGGCCGCCGCGCATCTGGACGCCGGAGCCGAGCGCGTGCTTGTATCGGCGCCGGCGACCAACGCCGATCTCACTGTCGTCTACGGGGTTAATCACAAATTGCTGCGCAAGAATCACCGGATTGTTTCGAACGCTTCGTGCACGACCAATTGCCTTGCGCCGGTCGCGCAGTTGATGCACCAGCTCTGCGGCATTGAGCACGGACATATGACGACCATTCATGCGTACACCGGCGACCAGGCCCTCGTGGACATGCCGCACTCCGATCCGCGCCGCGCCCGCGCCGCCGCAGCCTCGATGATTCCGACGACCACCGGGGCCGCCCGCGCGGTCTCTCTCGTGCTGCCCGAACTCAAAGGCCGTCTGGACGGTGCCGCGGTGCGTGTTCCGGTGTTGAATGTTTCCGTCGTCGACCTCACTTTCCGTTCGGCAAAGGACACGGATGTTGCCTCGGTCAACCGCGCGATGAAGCGCGCCGCATCCTCGAAGAAGTGGCAAGGCATTCTGGGCGTCGTGGAGGAGCCGCTGGTATCGGTGGACTTCAACCACAATTCGCACTCTTCCATCTTCGATACCACCCAAACGCAAATGCTCGGCAAGCGGCTGGTCCGTGTTGTTTCGTGGTACGACAACGAGTGGGGCTTTGCCAACCGGATGGGGGATGTTGCGGTGTGCCTGGGCGCACTGGGATAGGACGGTGCGTTCGTGGGGATTTTCGACGTTTGACGACCTCTTGAAAAGGGGCGCGTCGCAGGGGGATCGATGCTTGCTGCGTGTCGACTTAAACGTTCCGATGGACGGCTCTCGCGTTCTGGACGCCACCCGCTTCGAACGCGTTGCCCCGACCATCAAGGAACTTCGTGCGGCGGGTTTTCGAATTGGACTGCTTTCGCATTTCGGCCGTCCGAAGGGGGAGGCGCGCGCGGACATGAGTCTCGAGCCGGTGGCAAAAGCGCTGGCCGGTCATCTTGGGCATCCGGTGGCATTCCTCGGCGATTGTGCCGGCGAGACGGGCGCGCAGGCGTTTTCAAAACTGTCGGCGGGTGATGTCGGCGTGTTCGAGAACACCCGTTTCCACAAGGGTGAAAGCGACAACGATTCCGCTTTCGCGCAGGCGCTTGCGGGCAATGGCGATGTCTATGTCAATGATGCGTTTTCCGCGAGTCATCGCGCCCATGCTTCAATAGTCGGATTGGCCGGGCTGCTCCCGTGTTATATGGGGCGCGCGATGATGGGGGAGTTGGAAAGTCTCGAGCGTTACCTCGGCGGCAGCCTGTCGCGTCCGGCGATTGCATTGGTGGGCGGGGCAAAATTGACCGGCAAACTTTCGTTGCTGAAGGCGCTGGTTGAGCGTTTTGACGTATTGATACTGGGCGGGGGGATGGCGAATCTGTTTCTGGCGGCACGGGGAATCGGTGTCGGGTCGTCTTTGTACGAGCCCGAGCGCATCGGGGATGCGAAGGCTTTGGAGTTGTCGGCGCAAGAGCGTGGATGTAAATTATTGCTGCCCCGCGATGTGATAGTCGCGCGTGAATGCGTTGCGCACACGCCGACGCGTTCGGTGGATTTGTCGGAGGATGCAGTTGGCGATGATGAAAAGATTTTGGATGTCGGCGAGGAGTCTTTGCGCGTGATGGCCGGGCATTTTGAGACGGCTTCAACGTTTGTGTGGAACGGGCCTTTGGGCGTGTTCGAGGTTCCGCCGTTTGACCAGGGAGGCGAGGTTGCCGCGCGACATGTTGCAATGCTGACGAGGCTGGGCTCAATGGTTTCGGTTGCGGGCGGAGGCGAGACGGCGATGTTGCTGGAACAGGCCGGTGCAATGGAAGATTTTTCTTACGTGAGCGCAGGGGGCGGGGCGTTTTTGTGCTGGCTTGAGGGTAAAGGTTTGGCGGGGGTGGACGCGGCACGGGCCGCTTGTGCAATCAACTAATCATAGGAGTAAAGGAGTAAAGAATATGTCTGAGATGGATGAAATAGCGCTGCGCATGGTTGCGCGAGGCAAGGGGATATTGGCCGCGGATGAAAGCAGCGGCACGATTGCCAAGCGTTTTGCCTCGATAAAAGTTGACTCGACGGAAGAAAAGCGCCGGGAGTATCGGGAACTGTTGTTCCGGTCGAACGATGCGTTGCGGGAGTGCATATCGGGAGTGATATTGTTCGATGAGACGCTGCGCCAAAACGCCGGGGACGGAACGCCGCTGGTTGACGTCATCCGCGGCACGGATGTTCTCGCCGGCATCAAGGTTGATCAAGGGCTCGTGCCCATCAAGGACGGCGACGTCGAAACCGTCACCAACGGTTTGGAGGGTCTGCCGGACCGTCTCAAAGAATATCGAGAGCTGGGCGCAGTGTTTACAAAGTGGCGCGCCGTATTCCACATCGGCGAGTCAACGCCTTCGAAGGACGCAATAACCCGAAACGCCGACCTTCTTGCGAAATACGCGAAATGCTGCCAGCAGGCCGGACTGGTTCCCATCGTCGAGCCGGAAGTGCTGATGGAAGGCGACCACGACATCGAGAGTTGCAGCGATGCGAGCACTTCGGTTTTGCGCGAAGTTTTCGGAGCGCTCGGGCGCGAGGGCGTTCGTCTGGAGGCGACCGTGCTGAAGCCGAACATGGTGACGCCGGGGGACGCCTGCGCGCGCCGTGCCACGAGCGAGGAGATAGCCGAGAAGACTCTCGCCTGTTTTCATAACACGGTTCCCGCGGCCGTTCCGGGCATAGCGTTTTTGTCGGGCGGACAGAAGGATGTCGAGGCGACGGAAAACCTGAACGCCATTAACGCCCTTGCAAACGCTTCGGGCAAGGCGCCCTGGGCTTTGACCTTTTCGTTCGGACGCGCCCTTCAGGCCGGAGCGTTGCAGGCGTGGGGAGGCGAGGAAGCGAACATTCCGGCGGCGCAGGCGGAGTTTCACAAGCGCGCGCAGATGAATTCGAAGGCTTCCGTCGGGGAGTGGTCGGCCTCGATAGAATGAGCGTACGCGCCCGCCGACGGTTCACAAAAAATGACGGCGGGTTGTACCTTCTCACGCCGCCGCGTGTTTGCTTGCAAACGTTTCCCGACGCCTTGTCCCGGGCGTTGGAGGCGGGAGGCGTTTCGTGCCTGCAGATTCGCCTGAAATTCTCCCAAGATGAATCCCGGGATTCCGGGCGCGTTTGGCGTGAATGCGTCGGGGTTCTTGCGCCCCTGGCCCGGCGCTACGGCGTTTCGGTTTTGCTGAACGACGATGCGCGTCTTGCCGGCGCGTTGGGAGCGGACGGCGTTCATATCGGGCAGCAGGACGACGGCATGGATGCAGCGCGTGCATCGGTGGGCGAGGGCATTGTCGGCGTGACCTGCCATGACTCCCCGGAGCTGGCGCACGCGGCACAGGCTTCGGGGGCGGATTATGTTGCGTTTGGATCTTTTTTTGCGTCCCGCAACAAACCGGACGCGGTGCGCGCGCCTCTCGGGATTTTGTCGCACTGGCGCGAGAAGGGAAACATTCCCTGCGTTGCGATAGGGGGAATCACGGCGGGGAATGCGGCGGATTTGCTGCGTGCGGGCGCAGACTACCTAGCGGTGTGCGAGGGCGTATGGGGACACGCGGACGGGCCCGCGGCGGCGGTTGAAGAATTCGCGGTGCTGTTCGGTTAGAAGTCGTATTGCAAACCGAAATTGACCCGGTAGGATTCGATCTCGTCGCCTTGCGAGGTTTCGAAGTCGCCGAAGAGAATCGCGCCGTTCCCTTTCGATAAAAAATCAACGGGATAGTTGAATCCCATACCGAGATCGACGGCGACGTCTTCGATTTCATTGACGAAGGTTACGCCTGAAACATCGACGCTCGTCCTTCCGTCCAGGGGCACGCGCAGGTTGGCATCGGCGCGGAAGAACGCGCCTGCCGCCGATGCGCCGATGCGCCCGACGAGCGTGTTTCCGTCTTTGAGCGAAACGCTCTGCCCCGCGGGCGCTTCGAACCCATTAAAGCCGACGCGGCTCCATATGAGTTGCACCTGCGGCGTCAGGGTGACGGTTTCGAATTCGAAGTTGTATCCGATTTCTTGCGCCGCGCTGAATGCTAGAGCGCTGTTTCCGGATGCGAGGGTTCTGTTTTCGGCGCGGAGGTTGTTGTCGAAGGTTGCGAATCGGGTTTGCATGTCGGCGTAGAAGTCCTTGTACTTCCATAGCGCGTTGAGAGAGGCCGTAACAGTGTCGGTTTCGATTTTTCCCTTGCCGGTGGTCGCGGCAAGGTTCGTTTTCGCCGAGCCTATCGTGATGTCCGCATCGAGATTGAGTGTTTGCACAACGGGCATGTCCACGCCGAATCGCGCGCGTGAGTGCTCTATATCGAAGTCGGAGCCGAGCGTGGATCCGTTCGGCTCGAGACGGGTGTGCCTGGTTTCGACTTTCCCCCAGAAGGTTCTGCGGTTTGCATCCGCCCATTTACGCGCACTGAAGCGCCGGAGCATGGAGGAGGGCTGTGCAAGCTGTGTGAGGATAGCGGGATAGGCTTCGTGATTCTGAAGGCTTGGAGCGAATCCGCTTTCGTTCAGCGACCATGATTTTGCCGTCGCGTCATAGACGAGTTCGTAGGCGAAGGCTCCGTGGGAGAAGTTATCGACGCTGAAAGCATCGGCGCGGGAGGCTCCCCGGACGGAGATGATATTGTTGATATCGGTTCCGGGATCAATGCGGCCGTTTGCCCGGATTTCGAGGCTGCCGGTTTCATTGCCGGTGATGTCTCCGGTGATGATGAAGTGTCCGGGATTATCGAGTTGGAGGTCGATTGCCAGATCTCCGCCGGCCTGGAAGTTGCCGTCCAGTGTCGTGTCGCCGGCGACTTCGAGCACGCCGCCGTCGGGAACGGCGAGGCTTGCATCGCTTGCAAGCCGCAGGGTTGCACCGCGGAGTCGCAGCCGCCCGGAGGTGAAAGAGACGGCGTCGAATTCTTCACCGGCCTGCATTGCCCCGGTGAGTTCCCAGAGGCCGTTTCCGGTTTTCTCGAGGGTGCTGAATCCGTTGAGGGTCGAGAGATCGAATCCGCCTGCGTGCGCCGGGAGCGATGGAGTTCCGTTCCCGCTTTGTCCGTGCAGCATCGGGTGGTATTCGTTTTCCTGTGCGTTGACTGCATCGGCGAGTTCGAGGATTGCATCGCCGGATGCCGTGATAGCGTCCTCGATGCTGCTGCCGGGGCGCACAATGAGTCGTTGTGTTGTCCCGCCGCTCATGGAAATGCCGTCTCCGGAGTTGCTTTTGATTCGTCCGCCGACCTCAACGAGAATGTTTCCGGCTCCCCGGTGGTTGATGTCGATGCCTGCGTTTTCGGCATGGATGTATTCGTTTGCCGTGACGAAGATGTCTCCGGTGCTACTGTCTTTGTACGCATGGATTCCCCTGTCTCCTGCGTGAATTTGTTCGTTTGTCGTGATGGAGATGTTTCCGCCGTTGATTTGGCGCGTGTGTATGGCGCTTTCAATGTTTGTTTGGATGCGTCCGTTTGCCGTAATGAAGATGGATTCATTGCTCTCGTGCTGCACGTATATTCCGTCTTTTTCCGCGGTGACGTCGTTTGCGATGATATTGACGGTGCTCGAGCCTTGCTGTCTAACGTTGATTCCGTCTTCTTGTGCCGCGGTTATGCGTCCGTAGGCTTCGATGTTGACGGCTTCTGCGGTGGGGTCGTTTATGACTTTAATGGCATGGTCGCTGTTGGCGGCAAGAGTCGCGTTTTTTTGGATGGTAATGTTGACGTCTCTTCCATAACCGTGTGCGTAGATGACGTTTTTCTCGGCGGCGAGGTTTCCACCTTCCACCGTGACGTTGACGTCCTCCGAGTTACTGAGGGCATAAGCGTAGATTGCGCCGGCTCTTGCAGTGATGTTGTTGTTTGTTGTGACATTGTTGCTCCCTGAAGCGGCGTGTCGTGCCATGATGGCGGGAGCGATCGTGCTTGCACTGTTCATGTCCCCGCTGACGTAAATGTGCGAATTCGTTCCGTATTGGTTGTAGGTGTAGACGAGGTTTCCGGTGCGGTCCCCCTCGCTTGACGTGTCTCCGGCCACGGTTAGCGTTAAAGTTCCCGTTCCTGCGTGTTCCAGCCGGACGGCGTGGCCGGCGGTGGTAATGATTCCATCGAAAAAGATTGCGGAGCGGCTTGTTCCGTTGATTGCGGCGGTCATGTTTGCGGATTCCCGCCGGGTTTTAATCAGGATTCCATCGCGTCTGCCCGAGGCGTTTGTGTTGGTGGTGACGGTGACATCCCCGCTCCCCTGGTGGTCGAGGTGGATTCCGCGCAAGTTTCCCGTGATGGAGCCGCCGCCGTCCAGGTGGATGTTTGCGCCCGTGGAGTTCGTTGAGGTTGTAATAACCAGGCCGGAGCCTTGCTGTGTATGATGGGAGAATTCCTCTTCGTCCGTGATGGAGAAAATTCCATCATGCGTGCCGGAGATCATTTGCGTCGTATCGGTTTGCATGTTCGCCGGGCCCGTGCATGTGTAGGAACCGGCCGTTCCGGTGCATGTTCCCGCGAATGCGTCCGGGAGTGCCGCGCCGAGAAGGATGGGTGCGAAAGTTATGATTCCACGGGCTGTTTTGCGAAGGCGTCCGCCGCGCATGTTTTTGTTGGGGGTCATGTTGTCTCCGTTTGAAATTGGTTCGATGGATGAACGAACGGACGACAATTGAGCGCTTAATTTTGGATGTTATACGCACCCGGAAACTTAACGGGATGAAACTCCCCCTAGCGGGGCCGGGGAAAATAACCGCCGATTTTGCTTGTTTGTTTTTCTTAAAAGATTGGCAGGCGTCGCGAAACGCAACCATGCCGATCCGTAAAAAGCAAACAAGTAAAAAGACCGAGCAACCAACTTGAAAACTTTGACATGTTACTGATTTGATTCGCGCAGGACGCGCACTTGGACGAATTCCGCTACGACTCGCCCTGCCCGATTCGCATTTTCCGAAGAAAGCGAAAATGCGTCCGCAAAGAGGCTTGGCCCGCAAATCCCGGCGGGGAAAGCCCGCTCCCCATATTCCCTAATTACAGGGAAAAGGGGACAACGTCAAGCCTTTTAAGCCCGCAGCCTCTCGTTCTCGGGGTCAAAGGGCGATTCTTCCAGCACCGTAGCCTTGTGACGCTTGGAGAAAATCTCCACTTCCAGTTCGTTCCCGACGGTTTCGTTCCCCCGCTCGACCATGGCCAGTGCGAGGGATTTGCCCAGGCGCCATCCGTATCCCCCGCTTGTGCAGCGCCCGACCATCTTGTCCCCGGAGAAGACGGGCTCGCTTCCCCGTGTATCGGTGTCCTCAATGCCGTGCACTTCAAGGGTCGCGAAAGCATAGCGGAATCCGCGTTCTTTCCATGCCAGGAGGCCCTCCCTTCCAATGAAGGCGTTTTTGTCGAGGCGCACGAAACGGTCCAGTCCCGATTCCAATGCCGCATATTCGATGGACAGCTCGCGCGGAATCAGCCGGTAGGATTTTTCCAAACGCAGCGAGTTCATCGCACGAATTCCGAACGGGCGGATGTCGAATTCTTTTCCGGCTTCCATGAGCAGGTCAAAAATGTGGTTTTGCATTTCGATGGGATGGTGAAGCTCCCAGCCCAGTTCCCCGACGAAGTTAACACGCAGGGCGTTTGCGTTTGCAACGCCCACATCAATGCGCTTGCCGGACAGCCACGGGAACGCTTGTGTTGATAAATCCGCGTCGGTGACTTTGGCGAGAACGTCCCGGGAACGGGGCCCCGCCAGCACCAACACGCCTTGCTGCGTTGTGATTTTATTAAGTTGCACGCTTCCATCGGACGGAAGCAGGCGCTCAAGGGTGTCGAAGTCGTGTCGTTCGAAGGCGCCGGCGGAGACGAGATAGAAGTTTTCCTCCCCGATTTTATAGACGGTGAATTCCGAGCGCACGCCCCCGTTGGTTGAGAGAAGATGGCACAACCCGAGCCGTCCGATTTTGCGCGGGATCCGGTTTGCGAGAATCGAATCAAGCCATCCCGCCGCTCCCGCGCCGGTGACTGTGAATTTGGAGAACGCCGACATATCGAGCAGCCCGACGTGTTCATGGACATGCTTGCATTCGTTTCCGACATGTTCGAAATAGTTGGAGCGGCGGAAACTCCATTTGTCCTTAGCCTCAACGCCCTTGGGGGCGAACCAGTTGGGTCTTTCCCATCCGTAGACATGTCCGAACACGGCGCCGAGGTTTTTCATTCTGTCAAAACACGGCGTTTGCTTGAGCGGCCGCGCGGCGGCGCGCTCTTCGTCGGGGAAGTGAACGGTGTAGACGTTGCGATAGGCTTCCTCGTTTTTTTCGCGCAGATATCCGCGCGTTGCATACGGACCGAATCGCCTCGGGTCGACGTCCATCATATCGATGCTGGGTTCGCCTTCGGTGATCCATTCGGCGAGCTGCCAGCCTGCGCCGGCCGCCGCCGTAACGCCGAAAGAGTGTCCTTCGTTGAGCCAAAAGTTTTTCAGGCCCCATGCCGGCCCGACGATTGGAGCGCCGTCGGGCGTATAGGGAATGGCGCCGTTGTAAACTTTCTTGACGCCGAGTTCGCCGAAGATGGGCACGCGTTCGATTGCGCCTTCGATGTGGGGCTCGAGTCGTTCCAGGTCTCCCTGGAAGAGTTCGTATTCGGCCTCGTCGTCCGGCCCGTCGACATAGCAGCACGGGGCGCCGACCTCGTAGGGACCGAGGATGAGCCCGCCTGCTTCTTCGCGCATGTAGAAGGCGGCCTTGGTGTCGCGGAGGACGCCCATTTCGGGTTCGCCGTTTGCCTTGCGTTCCTGGAGCGCCGGATGGGCTTCGGTGACGATGTATTGGTGTTCAACGGGGATGACGGGGATGTCGAGTCCGACCATGGCACCGGTCTTGCGGGCGAAGTTGCCGGTGGCGGTAATGACGTGTTCGCAGGTGATGTCGCCGCCTTCGGTTCGGACGAGCCACTCGCCCGAGGGTTTTTGTTCAATGGCGCGCACGGGAGTGCCTCGGTGGATTGTTGCGCCGTTTTCCCGTGCATAGTGGGCCATTGCCTGCGTGACCTCGTTGGGCTGGACGTATCCGTCTTTCGGGTGCCGGATGGCGCCGATGAGATCATCGGTCGTACAAAGGGGCCAGAGTTCCTTGACCTGTTCGGGCGTGAGGACTTCGACTTCGACTCCGATGGTTTTTGCGATGCCGACATAGGCCATGAATTCGTCCCATCTGTCCTGTTCGGCTGCAAGCCGGATGTTGGAGACAAGACGCAGTCCCGTGTCCATTCCGGTTTCTTCTTGAAGCTTCGGGTAGAGGTTGAGGGTGTATTTGTGGATTTGGCCGACGGAGTAACTCATATTGAAAAGCGGAAGGAGTCCCGCGGCGTGCCAGGTTGAGCCCGATGTCAGTTCTTTCCGCTCGAGGAGCACGATGTCGCTCCAGCCCTTTTTTGCGAGGTGGTACAGGGTTGCGACACCGATGACTCCGCCGCCGATGACGACGGCTCTGGCTTGTGTTTTCATTGTTCTACTCCGTGATTTGTTCCGGACGAAATATATTAATATCGAAGTCTAGGATGTTGTCAAAACTTTTGTCGGTCGCCCGGCTCAAATCTATAACGTGCCGTTCCTGCGCTTTCGCGCGATGACGGCATCCATTATTTCATCGAGTGTGCGCGTGCTTACGCCGCTTCTTTCACCTTCTTCAAGGGCGGCGCGAATGGCGGCAATCTCGGCCGGTGTTTCCTGTTTCCGAAGTCGGCGTTCGTGCATCAACGCCCGGCGCTTTTCGCTTTTATAATCAAAACGGCCGGGATGTTTCTCGTCAACCATTGGCGCTGTCCGCCTCCCGGCAACGGATTTGTTGAATTCGCGGGAAATTCCTAGCTTGCATCCTTCGGCTCGCGGACTTTCCTGCCTCGGTACATTCCGGTCTTGAGATCAATATGGTGCGGACGGCGGAGCTCTCCGCTCTCCGCATCTTCAATATAGGCGGGACGCAGGAGCGCCATGGAAGAGCGCCGAAGCCCTCGTTTGGAAGGGGTTGTTTTACGCTTGGGGACTGCCATTGTCTAAACTCCGGTTGATTCGCTATGCCCGATGTTACACCGCTTTCTTCAACAAGTCGAGAGGCTCGACCGCCTTCTCCCCGAGCGCGGCCCCGACGGCTTCATGCGCAATCTTTCCGCCCATCACGTTGAGGCCGTTTCGAAAATGAGGATCATCCAGCAAGGCCTTCGCATACCCCTTGTTGGCGAGGGTGACGACAAACGGCAGCGTTGCATTGTTGAGGGCGAGAGTTGAACTGTTCGCAACCGCCCCGGGCATGTTTGCGACGCAATAGTGGACGACGTCTTCAACGTTGTAGGTCGGATTGTCATGCGTGGTCGGCTTGGAAGTCTCGAAGCATCCGCCCTGGTCAATGGCGATGTCGACAACCACCGTGCCCGCTTTCATCTCTTTGAGCATTTTGCGGGTGACAAGTTTCGGCGCGGAAGCTCCCGGCACCAACACCGCGCCGATAACAAGATCGGCTTCAAAAACATAGCGTTCGATGTTTTCGATGGAACTGAAGATGGTTCGAAGGTGGGGTCCGAAGGCTTGATCGAGTTCGCGCAACCGGTGCGCGGAAATGTCGAGGATGCTCACATCCGCGCCAAGCCCGAGCGCCATGCGTGCCGCATTGGTGCCTGCAACGCCCCCGCCCAGGATTGCAACCTTCGCAGGCGCGACACCGGGCGCGGCTCCGAGCAGCACGCCCCGTCCGCCCTGGTGGATTTCAAGGGTGTGGGCGCCGGCGTGCACGGACATTCGTCCGGCGATTTCGCTCATGGGTGCAAGCAAGGGGAGTCCGCCGCGATCGGACGTGATGGTTTCGTAAGCAACGGCGATGCAGTTCGCGTCCTTGAGTCCTTTTGCAAGTTCGGGTTCGGCGGCAAGGTGCAAGTAGGTAAAAAGAATCTGCCCGTCTCGAAGTTTTTTCCATTCGACTTCCTGGGGTTCCTTAACCTTGACGATCATCTCGGCCTTTTCGAAAACTTCGCTTGCATCGGCCGCGATGGTTGCGCCGATGGTTTTGTATTCCTCGTCCGTCATGCCGAGTTTCGCCCCCGCGTTTGTTTCAACCAGCACTTTATGTCCGTGATGGATGAGCTCACGCGCGCTTCCCGGCGTGAGTCCGACACGATACTCATGGGGTTTGATTTCCTTGGGCACTCCGATCAGCATGGCGAATCCTTTCTTGTTTTGTTGGCCGCGCGGGCGCGCGGATGCGACTCCTCATATACACGCAAGAGGCTGTTGGTTTCCAGCTCCGTATAGACCTGCGTGCTCGAAAGGCTCGCATGTCCGAGAAGCTCTTGTATGGTTCTAAGGTCTCCGCCCGCATTTAGCAAATGCGTCGCGAAGGAATGCCTCAGCGCATGGGGCGTTGCCTGGGGGGGTAATCGCAAATTCTCGCGCGCCCGAGCCATGCTCGCCCGCACGGCTCTCGTGCCGAGCCGCCGTCCTCGTTTGCCGAGAAAGAGGGGTGATTCGGGGTTGAGCGCAAACGGGCAGATTGCAACATATTGTTTGAGAGATTCGCGCACGGCAGGCAGCACCGGGACGATTCGCTCCTTATCTCCCTTTCCGGTGACGGTGAGTCGCTCGCCCAGCGGCAGGATGTCCGCGTTTAAGCTCAACGCCTCGAAAGTTCGCAGGCCGCATCCATACAACATCGCAAAGACGGCAACATCGCGCGCCGCGCACCAATCTTCCCTGGTTGAATTGTCGATGTCGGATTTTTCCAAAAGCGCGCGGGCATCTTCCTTGTCGATGGGCTTGGGCAGCAGGCGCGGAAGTTTCGGCATGCGGATGGCGTCCAGCGCGGACGCATCAATGCGGTCCTGCCGGTGAAGCCATCCCAGCAGAGAACGAATTCCGGACATTGATCGTGCCAGTGTGCGTGCGCCCAAGCCGTTGTATCGTCGTTGCGCAATAAAGGCGCGGATGTCCGATACAAGAATCTTTTTGGGCAGGTCGGGCGAGCCGCGATGGTCTTGCAGGAATGCAAGGAAGTCCCGTGCGTCCCCTTGATACTTCTGCACGCTTCCGGGAGCGAGTCGCTGCTCGATGGCAATGTATCGAAGCCATGCGGCAAGATCTTTGTGCGAGGACTTCTTTGCCGTCGGCGCAAGTGCGCGCGCCCGCTCGTCAAAGTCAAAATACGGAGATGAATCGATTGGAGGTGTTTTTGCGGAAGCTTTCAACTTTCTCGCCCTAGGGTATCGGCATATTTTGCCCGGTTGCTTTCCAGTCCTGCAAAAACTTTTCAAGACCCTTGTCCGTGAGAGGATGCTCAATGAGCGCTTCGAAGATTTTCGGCGGCAGGGTCGCAACGTCCGCGCCGATCAGCGCGGCATTCTTAACATGTTCGACATTGCGGATGGACGCGGCAAGAATTTCCGTTTCGAAACCGTAGTTGTCGTAAACCGATCGAATCTCCTCTATCAACTCCATGCCGTCGGCGCCGGTATCGTCAATGCGTCCGATGAAGGGCGAGATGAACATCGCGCCGGCTTTGGCCGCAAGCAACGCCTGATTCGCCGAAAAGCACAAAGTGACATTCACGCCGATGTTTTCATCCGCGAGTTTGCGGCACGCGGTCATTCCTTCCCACGTGCAGGGCAGTTTCACCACGATGTTGTCGGCAAGGCTTGCAAGGTAGCGTCCCTGCCGATACATCTCCCCGGCTTCGGTCACAACGACCTCGGCGCTCACCGGTCCTTCAATCAGCGTGCAGATGTCACGCAAGACTTCTTCGAATCCTTTGTCCGATTGCGCCATCAGGGAAGGGTTGGTGGTGATGCCGTCTATCATCCCCGTCGGACGCAGTCGCGTGATATACTCAATGTCGGTGCTGTCGAGAAAAATCTTCATTGCCTAACTCCCTTGTGTATTGTCACATAAGTCTAGGGGAATCAGGAGGCTTGCGCTAGGGGTTTGTCGTCACTCATGAATGCTTCGAAAAAACCGCAGGTGAGGGTGCTCGTGCCGCTGGCCGTGCCCAAAGCCTACAGCTACGCCCTTCCCGAGGGCATGACCCTCGCCCCCGGCGACGTAGTGCGCGTACCCCTGGCTTCGAAGGTGTGCACGGGGGTCGTCTGGGACGGTGCCGGGGACGGGGATATTGATGAAAAACGGCTGCGGTACGTTCAGGAACACCTGCCGGTCCGACCCATACCGAAGGAACTGCGGACGTTCATCGAATTCGTTTCGAAATACACGCTCCATCCTCTCGGCACCGTGCTGCGCCTCACATTGAGCGCGCCGAACGCGCTCAAGCCCCCTCCCGAGCGATTCGGATATGTCGCAACCGCAACAGCACCCAAGCCGATGACGCAAACGCGAAAACGGGTTCTTGACGTCCTCAAGCAGGAAAACGGCCCCATCGAACAAAGTGACTTGGTTAAGCGCGCAAAAGTCCGCGCCGAAGTGCCGCGCGCGATGGCGAAAGCCGGATGGCTGCGGCAGGTTCAAATGGACGGCGCGAGCGAAACCGCGCCGCGCGATGCATACCAGCTCGCCCGGGAGAAAAGCGCTTTGCCTTCGTTGTCCCCCGATCAAGAATCGCTCGTCTCCGTATTGCGCGAGGCGCTGAAAGACGGGGACGGCTGGGGGAAGGACGGCGCACGCGGCAACGGCTTCCTGCTGGACGGCGTCACGGGCTCGGGTAAAACCGAGGTTTATTTCGAAGCGATTGCTTCGATTTTGGAAGCAGGCAGGCAGGTGCTTGTGCTGCTGCCGGAAATCGCGCTCACCGAACAATTTCTCAAACGTTTCACCGCGCGCTTCGGCATCGAGCCTCTCGTATGGCACTCGGGGCTGACGCAGGCGCGACGGCGCGACGGCTGGAGGGCGGTTTCGAACGGTTCGGCGCGCATGGTCGTCGGGGCGCGCTCGGCCCTGTTTCTTCCGTTCGAAACACTCGGGCTTATTGTTGTCGATGAAGAACACGAGCAGGCCTTCAAGCAAGACGACGGCGTTCTCTATCACGCGCGGGACATGGCCGTTGCGCGCGCCTGGCTCGGCGGCTTTCCGATTCTGCTCTCTTCGGCGACGCCGAGTTTGGAATCGCTGGAAAATGTCGAGCGCGGACGTCTGCAGCATTTGCGTCTGGGGGAGCGCTTCGGCGGCGCGTCGCAGCCGGATATTTCCATCATTGATTTGCGCGGCGAAACCACCGATTCGTCCCATTGGCTCGGCGAATCACTGGTTTCACTCATGCGCGAGACCCTCGAGCGGGGAGACCAGAGCCTTTTGTTTCTCAATCGCCGGGGCTATGCGCCGGTTTCGCTGTGTCGCGCCTGCGGCGAGCGAATCACTTGTCCCAATTGCGATACATGGCTCGTTGAACATCGCTCCCGCGGCGGACTCTTGTGCCATCATTGCGGTTTTCGGCGCGCCTTGTTGCTCGAGTGTCCCGCCTGCGGAGAAAAGGAAAGTCTCGTGGCGTGCGGTCCCGGAGTCGAGCGCATTGCCGAAGAAACCGCCGCCTTGTTTCCGCAGGCGCGAATCGAGATTCTCTCTTCGGACAAAGTTTTCGGCGCGCGGGGTTACCAGGGCGCCATCGAGCGAATCCTCGGACGCGAGGTCGATATCATCATCGGCACGCAAATCATTGCCAAAGGCCATCACTTTCCGCATCTCACGCTGGTCGGCATCGTTGACGCCGACATCGGGCTTGGAAATGCGGACATGCGCGCAAGCGAGCGAAGCTATCAGCTGCTTCACCAGGTCATCGGACGTTGCGGGCGGGAGGAGCGGCCCGGACGGGCCTTGTTGCAAACCTGGATGCCCGAGCATCCCGTCATCCAGGCCCTTGCGCGCGGCGATCGCGACGGCTTCATAGAACAGGAGCGGTTTTTCCGCGAGCGCGCGGGTTTGCCGCCCTTCGGGCGGCTGGTTGCGGTGATTCTCTCCGATACCAGCGAGCAGAGAGTCAAGGACGCGGCGCAGGCTTTGAGCAAAGCCGTTCCCAGGGGGGAGGGTTTTGTGCTGCTGGGTCCCGCGCCGGCGGCCTTATACCGCCTGAGGGGGAAATTCCGGTATCGTTTCCTGTTGAGGGCGGGCCGAAACATCAACGCGCAGAGGCTGATTAGCGACTGGCTTGCCGGCGCCCGCCTGTCTTCCGGCACGCGTTTGGTTGTGGATGTCGACCCCTATTGGTTCGGTTGAGGGAATTGCACGCTTCCTTTTGAAAAACGCCGATTTTTGAGGGAGGCGCCTTATGGAGACGGCAAAGCAAAACCCCGGGCGCTTGCTAGGCAGAGGCTATCCCGGGGTGCACGAGCCGAGTATAAATGTGGAAAGAAAAAAAGTCAATGGCAACCCAAAAGAACCCGACCCCCATTTCCAAGATTCCGTTCCGCAACGTCAGGCGCTTTTTCGCGCCCGGGGCTGTTTATTTCGCTTGCGGGAGCCGGAAAATCCCCCCGAATCTCCTCCTTGCCCCAAACGCCCCGCTGTGCTATCCCATACGCACAACCACCTATTCCAAACGAACCAGAGTGCAGGCCCTTGTCCACACCAAATATCGCAATTGCATCCGCGCCCGGACGATACGCAGCCGCCCTTTTCCAGCTCGCGAAAGACGGCAACGCCCTTGAGGCCGTTGCCGATGACATGGCCGCTCTTGAGAATCTTATCAAGGACAATCCGGACCTTCATTTTACCTTGACCAATCCGGATTTTCCAAAAACGCAAAAATACAAAACCCTCCAGACCATCTGCGACAAGCTTGATGCGCACAAACTTACACGAAACACCATCGGCGTGCTCTCGCAAAACTCCCGCGTTGCCCTTATTGGCGAAGTTGCCGCCAGTTTTGCAAATCTTCTCGCCCACCATCGAAACCAGCAGCATGCCGAGGTCATCTCCGCCGCTCCCCTCAATCCGCAGCAGCAATCCCAAATTCGGGACTTGCTCGAGAAAAACATTGACGGCAAAATCAAACTTTCCCTCCTGACCGACCCGAAGATTCTCTCGGGAATCATCGTCAAGATCGGGAGTTTCATGATCGACACGTCGCTCAAAACAAAACTCGAAACCCTTGAAACCACAATGAAAGAAACAAACTAGTATGGACATCCAGACCGCCGAAATCTCCAAAATCCTCAAAGAGCAAATCCAGAACTTCGACCAGTCGCAGGCGCAAGTCGCCGAAATTGGACGGGTTCTCTCCGTTGGCGACGGCATCGCGCGGGTGCACGGACTTGATAACGTGCAGGCCGGTGAAATGCTCGAGTTCCCGAACAACGTCCGCGGAATGGCGCTCAATCTCGAGCATGACAGCGTCGGAATCGTTCTCTTCGGACAAGACCAGAAGATCCAGGAAGGTGACACCGTCAAACGCACCGGCGAAATCGTCGAGGTTCCCGTGGGGCGCGGACTGCTCGGGCGGGTCGTGGACGCGCTTGGAAACCCCATTGACGGAAAGGGCCCCATCCAATCGGACGAGATGCGCCGTGTTGACGTCAAGGCGCCGGGAATCATCGCGCGGCAATCCGTTCACGAACCCATGCAGACGGGACTCAAAGCCGTGGACGCGCTCATTCCCATCGGAAGGGGGCAGCGCGAACTTATCATCGGCGACAGGCAGACCGGCAAGACCGCCGTCGCCATTGACGCCATCCTCAACCAGAAAGCGGTCAACGAAGGAAGCGATGAATCCAAAAAACTCTACTGCATCTATGTAGCCATCGGACAGAAGCGCTCGTCCGTTGCAAACATCGTCCGCACCCTCGAAGAAAACGATGCCATGAAATACTCCATCGTCGTTGCCGCCACCGCGTCCGATCCGGCGCCGCTGCAGTTCCTCGCGCCCTTTACCGGATGCGTCATGGGGGAGTATTTCCGCGACAACGGCATGCACGCACTCATCATTTACGATGATTTGTCCAAACAAGCCGTTGCGTACAGGCAGATGTCCCTGCTTCTGCGCCGTCCGCCCGGACGTGAAGCCTACCCCGGCGATGTTTTCTATCTGCATTCGCGCCTGCTTGAGCGCGCCGCCAAGCTCAACGAAGAGCACGGCTCCGGTTCCCTTACCGCCCTGCCCATCGTTGAAACGCAGGCCAATGACGTCTCCGCTTACATTCCGACCAACGTGATTTCCATTACCGATGGACAGATATTCCTGGAAACCGATCTCTTCTATCAAGGCATTCGTCCCGCCCTGAACGTCGGGCTTTCGGTTTCGCGCGTGGGATCCTCCGCCCAGGTGAAGGCCATGAAGCAGGTCGCCGGACGCATTAAGGGCGAGCTCGCGCAATATCGGGAAATGGCCGCCTTCGCACAATTCGGCTCCGATTTGGACGCATCCACGCAAAAGCTTCTCGCCCGGGGATCGCGTCTGACCGAGCTTTTGAAACAGGCGCAGTTTTCCCCCCTCTCCATGGAGGAGCAGGTGGTCGTCATATTTGCGGGCGTCAACGGATACCTTGATGACCTGCCGCTCGAGAACGTCGGGCGCTTTGAAGAAGAGTTGTTGCGGTTTGTCCATGCCGAACACGGCGGTCTTATTGAAGACATTCGCAAGGAGCAGTCGCTCTCGGATGAAATCGAAAACCGTCTGCGCGAGGCCGTAACCGCATTCGCCAAAACTTTCGCGTAAACACGGATCCACTGCAGGCACACGGGCACGAACAATGGCAAGCCTCAAGGAATTGCGTAACCGCATCTCCTCGATTCAATCGACCAGAAAAATCACGCGCGCCATGCGCATGGTTGCCGCTTCCAAGCTGCGCACCTCGCAAGAGGCCGCGCAAGCCGCCCGTCCTTACGCGCAGCGCATGCGGGACCTTCTCGCCAAGCTCAGCACCCACATTGACGGCGGCGGCGCGTTGGCCGAGATGCCCTTGTTCGCCGGAACGGGCAAGGAAGAGAAGCATCTTTTCATCATTGCGACCGCCGACAGGGGCCTTTGCGGCGGCTTCAACACCTCGATCGTGCGCCTTGCCCGCGAGCGCATCCGGCAGGTCGAGAACACCGGCGGGAAAGTCCAGGTCATCTGCGTCGGGCGCAAGGGTTTTGACATCCTCAAGCGCGAGTTCGGAGACCGCATTATCGAAAACTGGTCGCTCGCCTCGACGCGGCATGTCGAATACAAGCAGGTGCAGCAGATTTCCGCGCGCGTTGAGGAGATGTTCGAAGCCGGAGAGGTTGATGTCTGCGAACTCTTCTATGCGCATTTCCATTCGGTTTTAAGCCAGAAGCCCACGGCGCACCGTCTCATCCCCATGCGCTTGTCGCCGGAATCGGACGGGGAGGGCGCGCCGGAGTCGTCGGAGGCATCCGTTGAGTTCGAACCTTGGGAGGAAGAGCTTTTGGAGGCGCTTTTGCCGAAGGCGCTGCGCTCGCAGGTCTTTCAGGCGCTCCTCGAAAACGCCGCGAGTGAACAAGGCGCGCGCATGAGTGCTATGGACAATGCCACGCGGAACGCCGGCGAAATCGTTGACCGCCTGACCATTGTTTACAACCGCACACGGCAAGCGGCCATTACCAAAGAGTTGATCGAGATCATTTCGGGCAGCGAGGCGCTCTAACCTTGCGGCAAATGAAGACATCGGGCGTCGAGGACCCGGAGGCGCAGATGGCACTGGCTTCGTGGCTGTGCAGTTGCATGGGGCACGACCTCGTCAATCCGCTCGCGGCCCTGCGCAACGGGCTTGAACTCCTTGAAGAAGAAGACGATGCCGAGATGCGCGCCGAAGCGCTGCAGCTGGTGGGCGCTTCGGCGGAACGCGCCCTTTCAAAACTGAATTTTTTCCGCCTGGCGTTCGGCGCGGGCGCATCGCTTCGAGCAACGACATCGCGCGAAGATGTTCTCGAGGCGACGGAGTGGATGCATGAGGAATCTTTTGATCTTCACATCGACTCCTGGCGCGAGGAGATTCCCCGGGACATGTTGAAACTTCTGTTGCAAATGCTTTTGCTTGTGCGCGGATGCATTCCGCGCGGCGGCAGGCTTTGCGTTGCCGCCCTTGAGTGGGAAAACGGCAAGGGGCTTGTGGTAAGCGCGGAAGGCGCCGGTGCGGCGGCTCCCGAGAACATGGCGGAGCGTTTGAAGGAACCGTCCGCCCTGCCGGAAGACCTTCGCGGGTCGTTGCCGGCGTTTACGGCCAGGCTGCTCGCATCGAAGGGGATGCGCCTTGACGTGGAGAGCGCCGCCGACAAGGTGGCGTTGCGCGCGTATAAGGAGTCGGCGGCATGAAAAGATTCCTGTCGGTTGCGTTGCTGTCGGTTGCGTTGTTGGGTTTTTCGGGTGCGACGAAACTCTTTGCCGACATGCAGGTCTGGGAGGGCTGGGGAAGTTTCGGGATCTTCGGAGAACCGAAACCGGAGGTTTCCATGTCCGCGTGCGATGCCATGGACATCACCGCCGTTAACGCCATTGGATTTATTTACCATCAAGTCTCCGAGCGCGCCCGCAATGCCACGCACATCGGATGGCGGTGGCGCGTTGACGAGGGCCCCGAGCCGACTTTTCTCGGCAAACGGCGGCAGGACCGTCCGATTTCCATCCATCTTCTCTTCGAGCCGCCCGAACTTGAGGGCGCTTACAGCGAATGGCAATTGTGGCTTTCGGGCTTTCCCGAAGAAGCCCATGTACTCACTTATGTGTGGGGGAGTGCGAATGCGCCCGGATCGGTCCTGCTGAATCCGTACCACGAACGCGGCAGACTCATCGTCCTGCGAAACGGCCTCGGCAATTACGGCGAGTGGCAGAACGAGCGCATCGATATTCGCGATGATTTCGAAACCCTGTTCGGCAAACCACTTCAGGAACTCGCATACATCGTTGTCTCGTCCGACACCGATGACAGCGATTCGGTCGCCAAGGTCTTGTTGCGCGAATTCTTTTTTGAAGACGAGACGGGCGAGCGTTTTTCTCCCTGCGAGGGCTAGAAGCCGCCGCCTTTATAGAGCCATCCCAACCGGGCATCGCGGAGTTGCTGCGGGGCAAGGCGTGCGAGGAATGCCGCCGACCGGCTCCAGGCCAGACGTCCCCAAAATCCCCGGCGATGAAAGACACGCCCCTGAAACAAAATCGCGCGGCGAACTTTTTTCAAGCGTTGGATCCGGTCCGGCGCGTCCAGCCCGCGCAGCCCTTCGCCTTTTTCCAAACTTTGCGCCAGGGCAAAGGCATCCTCAATGGCCATGCCCGCGCCTTGTGCAAGAAAGGGAAGCATCGGATGTGCGGCATCCCCCAGCAATCCGACCCGCCCGCGCGAGAATCGCTCCAAGATTTCGCTTTCAAACAATGTGTATTTTTTCCAGGAAAGTTCCGGCAATCCTTTCAACCAGGTTTCAACGGGCGGGCGCTCATCTTCTTGCGCGAGCGCAACGAGATTGATGCGTTCTTTTCCGCGCATCGTATCGGGGAGCCGATAGGCAACCAGATGGCATCCCTTCGAACACCATGCGCGGACATTGTTGTCCGGGACGACGGCGCCGTCGTCTGTCTGCGCGCGCCATGCGACATGCCCGCCGGGCAGGGGCGTCGTCTGTCGGGGAAACAGTTGTTTTCGAATGATTGAACCGACGCCGTCGGCGCCAAGGAGATAATCGCCTTCGACGGTGCTGCCGTCGGTGCAATGGACGACAACGCCTTCATTTTGTTCTTCAAAGCCGGCGGCTTGTTTATGAAGCGGGGGATGTTTTAATTGCTGCCGCAGAATGTCGAGCAGATCGCCCCGGTGCAGGACAAGATAGGGCGCGCCGTAGAGTTTCTCGAGTGATTCTCCCAGGGGGATTCGATATGCCAAAGCGCCGGAGGCGGCATCGAGAATCTCGATTGCTTCGGGCTCAAAGGCGGCCGCACGCAAACGCGGTTCAACGCCGAGCGCTCGAAGGTGCCGGGTCGCATTGGGAGCAAGCTGGATTCCGGCGCCCGCATCCTCGTCCGCATCGCGTTGCTCGAGCAAGACGCTCTCGATGCCTTTTGTCTGCAACGCCAGCGCCGCACATAAGCCCGCAACACCGCCGCCACAGATGACAATCCTGCCCACGAGCGCGTCTTAGATGGAGTAGTCCGGTTCTTGCGGGAACATGTGGTCCATTTCCAGTGCGGGCTCTTCGGATTGGTCGGGACAGTGAATGAGCCGCGCGGGAACGCCGACGGCGGTGCAATAGGGCGGGACGCTGCGCAGCACTATTGAGCCCGCGCCGATGCGCGCGCACTCGCCGATTTCGATGTTGCCCAATACCGTTGCGCCCGCCGAGAGCAGAACACCCCGACGAACTTTCGGATGGCGGTCGCCGCACTCCTTGCCGGTGCCGCCAAGTGTCACGCCGTGCAGCATGGAGACATTGTCCTCAACAACGGCGGTTTCGCCGATGACGACGCCGGTGGCGTGGTCAATCATGATGCCCTTGCCTATCCGTGCGCCCGGATGGATGTCGACGCCGAAGCGCTCGGAGGAGCGGCTTTGCAAATGCAGCGCCAGCGTGCGTCGTTGTGACAGCCATAGTTGCCGGGTGATTCGGTAGGCCTGCAGCGCGTGGAAGCCTTTGTAATAGAGGAAGGGCGTGAGTCGTTCGGTGCAAGCCGGATCGCGGTCAAGGACGGCGTCCATGTCCCCGAGGCAGGCGTCCAGAATGCTTGCGTCGGTTTCGAGGGAGCCGGCGAGGTCGGCCCGTAACGTGTCTGCATCAAGGATGTCGTCGGCAAGTTTTCCGGCAAGGAGGTATCCGAGGGCGTCGGCGAAATTTTCGCGCTCGAGAATGGAGTCGCTCAAAAACTTTTTCAACTCCTTCTCGCGGTCGATAATCTCGCGGGCTGCGTCTTGGAGCTCGCGCCAAAGCGAGTCCGCCGCTGCGGCCGGCGCGTGTGCGTTCTGCTTGCTCTGTTCGGGTATGGAAAGGGACATGCGCTTACCTCGTTCACCCCCTCTGTCGTTTTATACGTCTATCATAGACCAGAATGGCTTCGAAGGGAAATTGTTTTCGAGGAGGGAAAAATATCCGCGCTGTGAAAACCTCTTATGCTCCGAAATTTGATATGTAAGGCGAGGCATTCGGGCCTCTGTTCACAAAATGTAGAATCTGCCATTTTTGGATTCGCCATCTTAGGTTGCGAAAGAGTGTTTGGTGTTTGTCATTGTTTTTCTTTTTCATCTCTTCCAAAAGCAACAGTAATACGCTGAAACACTCTCATTACAGGAGGAAAGAAAACAACGAAAAAAGTATCTGAAGAATCCCTATTACCAAAGGGGCGCCCAAATTTGTTGCATCCGGTAAATATACAATGTCAATGCCAATGACAATTGGGAGTAAAAATACAAGAGCTACATTGTAAAATTCTTCTTCCCATCTCTCATTATCGTTAGATTTTTCACTAATAGCCTTGTCTTCTTTACCCGGTTTTTCTGAATCGAGGTCGCTCAATATTCCATCGGTGTTAGCCATTGTGTTTCCGCCTTTTCATTCGATTTTCATATTCTTTCTTAATCAGGTCACGAGGTATTGCAATTCCGCGTTTCCTTTTTTCGTACACCTCGTGCCAAGCACCTTTTTCCCAGTGAGTGAATGACACGAGTGCCGCATCTGTTATTCCTTCGGCCGCATCAATGGTTTCTTTCAAAATTTCAAATTCGTCTCCCTTGGTTACGCCACCATTTTTAGGAAATATATGACCGATAGAACTGGCGCCGTAAACTTTGCAGTAATGATATAACTCCGGTTCTACAGGTCCATGCTGCCACGCTTCAAAATTTTCCCTTATGAGATCTTTATCCGTCCTGCCCAGATAATACATGTGCGCGATATACAAGAGTTTTTGCAGCCTCAGGTTGGTTATTTTCCAGCCCGACAAATTGCAAAGTGTCTTGCCTGCGTCGATAGATGAAATTGTCATGTCGTTTCCTTTTTACAGATTCTACAGTGATTCGATGCAGGATGTCATTGTATCAGGCGGGTGAATCCATTCGCCGAATGGAGAGCGCATCGTGTGTTCCTTTTGTAGTGGTGACCATCCAAAAGGCTGCCGTATCGGCGAATATTCTCGCTTAGTTCTTCTTTCTCTCCATAGTCGTTGATTGCGAGGTGAATATCTCCATCGCGCAACTCCCGCATCGGGATGCTATACCCGTGAGAATGCCATCTCGATATGCTTCCCAAGATTTCGGCGATGCTTTCGGCTCTTTCTTGTTTCATTTCCAGGGTTACATCTTTCTTTTTGGTTTCCGTCTTTGCCCAATTTTTAAATTTATATTCGACCAGCCACTTTTTTATCAGTTCTTTTGAGCGTTCCATTGCTTGTTTAACAGCAAACATATCTGCGGGGTCAAAGTTTTTAATCAAGAATAAAAGCTCCGCATCGCTCAAATCCCTTTCCTTGCTTTCCTTGATTAATTCGTCGTACTGACGAAGATATCCTGCTCCGCGGATCCATTGTCCCTCGTCGTTTCTAAAGTACGGGTCTATCGGCCCCAATACGGAGTGATAATCCATGTATATGTTGTCGCCTGAAAGAACCAGCACCGTGCCGGCGGAATAAGCGTGGTTTGGAACGATGAAATCGACAATTTCAAAGTTATGCCGAAATACACGGCAGATGCGCTCTGCAACTTCTACGAATCCTCCGGGTGTTGCAATCATCACGACGAGGCGTTTGCTTAGCTCCCCCTTTTGTTTTTTCAAGAATTCAATATCGCGGCGAATCATGTCATCCAACCCTTGGTCAATGTGTCCGCAGATGGATATGACCTCTCCTTCGAGAATGTTTTCTATTTTTTCCCGAAATTGCGACAACGAAAATTCAATGAATTGATGGACTTTTATGGTGTTTTGCATGGTTTTCTCCTTCCTGGAACGCGAGCGTATGGGCATCCCTACCCGAGATTAAGCAAGTATATTTATTTGCAGGGAGCGCCTCCGCCGACTCAAAAAGACACAACGTCTTTGCGCGGCGTTTCTTGGCAATTTATTCGCAGTGTGAAGTTCTAATCTTCTTCTGATTCTCCGAATTTGAAGGAAACCCTACCTCGAAAAGATTCAAAAGTCAAGATCTTTTTTTGGTTGATGGCGCTTGGCAGAATTTCTACGGCTTGTTGATGCGAATTGGCTTGATTGGCGCCGTTTCCATTTTTTGCAGATATTCGGGGAAGATGATATAATGCATGTAATTGAAATAAAATCCATGGTAGAGTGATTCCTATGAATACAATACGAATGGTTGCAGCGACCCTGCCGATGGCGTTTCTAATCGCATGCGGCGGCGGAGGCGGCGGAGGGGGTGCGGCATCGGCTCCTGCTCCTGCTCCTGCTCCTACTCCTACAATAGACGATGATAGCGTTCCCCCAGACTGGAGCTTGCTGACCGAGTTTGCAGAGCACGCGGATTTTCCAGTCCTGGAAGCCGTTAGAGGGATCACAAGAGCGATGGGCGCGGATTTATTTTTAAGTCCGTTTGCGGAAGCGGGAAATTTAAACGAGACGGGTCATACGAAGGATCCTGGAGTTTACCTTACTACGTTGCCAGGTGGCGGTAATAATCTGGTATTTAACATAGGTGCTTACGAGGATATTTCCCTGGCGGAAAACAATAATTTTTGGGTCATGGACAGTTATACCTCCATTACCACAACCGGTGTAGTCGTTGGTGATGTTACTCTTGCACGAAACAGATTAACCGGAACAAGATACCAAGGCATGTCTCACATGGAAATCCAAACCTTTTCAGGGTGGTTGGACGGCAGTGTTTTTGGAACTTCGCGAATAGCGTTTGCGTATAGAACACCTGCTGCAGACTACAGGTTTGTTTCTCATACTTCCGGTGTGCCCAGCAATTCTATGCCAAGGGCAACGGGAACGGAAACTTCGGCAACATGGGAAGGTGTCACTGTCGCCTCAATAAAAGCCGATAGGGAATTCATTCGAGGTGATGCAACTATTACTATCTCGGACCTTACAAATGCAGATGTCAATTTGAGGTTTGATAATTGGCATGATTTGGATAACGAAGAGTTATCAACTATGCCGGCAATCACTTATGACAATTTGACGCTTACCAACGGGAGTTTTGGAGGATCCTCTCCCGACCAGGTCTTCGGACACTTTTATGGAACAGACCATAACGAGGTCGGTGGATACTTCAACACTATGGATGTTACGGGAGCTTTTGGCGGGACGAGGCAACCGGCGGAATCATCCGAATAAAACCGTTAAAAATTTTTTCGATGTGCGGTTTTGCCTTAATCCAGTAAAAGCGCATCTATGCTCTCGCCTTTGTCGCGGGCTTTGTCAAACGGGGGACGGACGGCAAACGCATCGGCATGCGCGAGCATCGACAGGCGCGCGCTGTCCTGGCTTTCGAATGGCGTAATAAAATAAGCCTGTTCGTCGGCATCCCATATAAGTTTTGCGCGCATATATTCCTGTCGCTCGTTGTTGGCGGGGAGCGAACGAGTCAAACGCGCGCAAACGCGGGAAAGTCCGCTCACGGTTGCGCCCTGCATTTTCGCAAGCGCCGGCCGTAAAAATATCTCGGCGCACACCATCGTCGATACCGGATTGCCGGGCATTCCAAGCGCACGTGTTTTCTCCCGCATTGCAAACAACAAGGGCTTTCCCGGGCGCACGGCAACGCCGTGAAAGCAAATGTCAAAGCCGCTTGCCTCAAGGGCGGAGCGGGTGAGATCGTGCTCGCCGACGGAGGCGCCTCCCATGGTCACGAGGAAGTCGCAGTCTTTCGCCTTATCGATGGCTTTGCCGATGGCATTGACGTCGTCAGGCGCGATGCCGATATCGAGCGCATCGCAGTCGAGTTTTTCGAGGAATGCAACCATCCCGATGCTGTTAGAAGAGGGCAGTTTGTTTTTGTTGTTTTCTTCAACGGCCGCAAGCTCGTTGCCGAGCGCGAGCACCGCGACCCGGGGTTTGCGGCGCACATCCACATCCACATGTCCCATTGCCGCAAGAAGGGCGAGATCGCGTTCGCGCAGACGATGCCCGGCGTTGAGGAGTTCGTCGCCTTCGGCGAAGTCGCTGCCCTTACGGCGGACATAACGGCCGGTTTGCGCGGTTTGTGAAAAAGTGACGCGCTTGCCGTCCTGTCGCGCGTTTTCCTGGATGAGTATGGCATCGGCGCCGCGGGGTAGCCGCGCACCGGTAAAGATGCGCATGGTTTCGCCCGCCTGAATGGCCGCATCGGTTTGTTCGTCTCCGGCTGCAATCGATCCGGCAAGCGAAAGACTCGCGCCCGTTTGCGCGACATCTTCGCTGCGAACGGCGTAGCCGTCCATAGCGGAAACATCAAAGGCGGGATGGCTTCGATGCGCGCATGCGTTCTCGCACAAGACTCTCCCGCGCGCCCGCACAAGCGAGACGCTCTCCGGGGGCAATGGCTCGATGCTCTCCAGCATCTGCTCGAGAGCGGCGTCCACCGACAACAACTTGCGTGCCTGTGTCATTAATTAAGGAGCGCTCCATTCACCGCTTTTACCGCCGGATTTTTTCAACAAGCGGATGTCACCGATGTGCATGGCGCGGTCAACGGCTTTCGCCATGTCGTAGACGGTCAGGCATGCGACTGTGACCGCATGCAGCGCTTCCATCTCCACGCCCGTGGGCCCCTTGGAGCGAACGGTCGCGGTTACCTCGATGGCGGGGACATCCTTCTCGCAAGCGGCGAGTTGGAGTTCGACGGATGTCAGCGTGAGCGGATGGCATAGGGGTATCGCATCGCTCGTGCGCTTGGCCGCAAGGATGCCGGCAAGCCGCGCGGTCGCAAGAACGTCTCCCTTGGCGATGCCGCCGCCCTGAATCTGCTCGAGAGTTTCGCGCTTCATGGTGATGCGTCCTTGGGCAACGGCAGTGCGATGGGTGTCGTCTTTGTCGGAGACATCAACCATGCGCGCGGCGCCGTGTTCATCGAGGTGGGAGAGTTTCATCGGGGTAAAAGCGTTCGTGTTGCGGTTTCGATGTTGTCGGCGCGCATGAGGCTCTCGCCCACGAGCGCACAGTGAATGCCGGCCCCGGCGAGGCGCTTGATGTCGTTGGCGGTTTCGATGCCGCTTTCGGATATGACGAGTCGTTCGTCGGGAATATGCGCGCGCAGGCGCTCGCTGACTTCAAGCGAGGTATGAAAGGTCTTAAGGTCGCGATTGTTGATTCCGATGAGAGGCGTTTTCAGTCGCAAGGCGCGTTGGAGTTCGTCTTCATTGTGAACTTCGACCAGCACGTCCATGCCATGGCCGTGCGCGGCTTCTTCGAGTTCCGCGGCTTGCGCATCCGAGAGCATTGCAAGGATCAGGAGAACGCAGTCGGCATGAAGCGCCCGGGCCTCGTGAATTTGGTACGGCTCGAAAAGAAAATCCTTGCGCAGCACGGGAAGGGCGCACGCTTGCCGGGCGCGGGTGAGGTAGTCCGGCGCACCCTGGAAGTAGCGGCTGTCCGTCAACACTGAAAGACATGCGGCGCCGCCTTCGGCATAGGCGCGGGCGATGTCTTCGGGAACAAAATCGGGGCGCAAGAGTCCCTTCGAGGGACTCGCCTTCTTGCATTCTGCAATCAGCCCGAGTCCGCGCTCGCGCACGCCCGTCTCAAGAGCGGCGCGAAAAGAACGAACTTTCGGCGCGGCTTTCGCGGCTTCCATGATGTCGTTTTCGCCGCGCGCCTGCTTTGCCGCATCAACCTCCGTGCGCTTGTGGGTGACGATTTCTTCAAGCAGGGAATTCATGAGTCTTCATTCGAGACGGAAACAAGCAGTTCCAGGCGCCGCTTTGCTTCGCCGCTGTCGAGAGCCTCGGTTGCGCGTTGGAAACTATCGCGGATGTCGTCGCTGTCGCCGGCAACGGTCAAGGCCGCCGCGGCGTTGAAAAGAACGACATCCCGATAGGAGGACTTTTCCCCATCGAGAAGGGATTCGAGCGCCTTGGCGTTTTCGGCCGGTTCGCCTCCGCGAAAATCATTAATGTCGGCGCGGGCCAATCCGACCTCTTCGGGTGCGAGTTCGAAATTTCGAATTTTTCCGTCGCGCAATTCGGTGATGTCGTTGACGCCGGAGGCGGAGAGTTCATCAAGGCCGTCGGCGCCGTGAACGACCCATGCGCGCTCGCTTCCGAGATTTGAGAGCGCATGTGCAAGATGCGGCAGCCACGCTTTGGAAAACACCCCCAGCAGTTGCCGTTTGGCGGAAGCCGGATTGCAGAGCGGTCCGAGCAGGTTGAAGATGGAGCGCGTTGCAAGTTTTGCGCGCACCGGTCCGACATGCTTCATAGCGGGATGGTGATTGGGCGCGAACAGGAATCCGATGCCGGCTTTGTTCATGCATTTTTCAATTTTTTCAAGGGGGATGTCGGGACGCACGCCAAGCGCGCGCAACACGTCCGCCGAACCGCACTTGGAGGATGCCGCCTTGTTTCCGTGCTTGGCAACGGGCACTCCGCATGCGGCAACGACGAAGGCTACGGCGGTGGAGATGTTGTAGGTGTTTTGGCCGCTTCCCCCGGTTCCGCAGGTATCGATTGCGCCGGGAGGAGCCTGCACTTTGAGGGACTTTTCGCGCATGACCCGGGTTGCGGCGGTGATCTCGTCAACGCTTTCGCCGCGGGTTCGAAGCGCCATGAGGAAGCCGGCGATTTCGACTTCTTCGGCCTCGCCCGACATCAGGTAAGCGAAGGCTTGTTCGGCCTCTTCCTGGGAGAGCATGCTGCCGTCTGCGACTTTGTTGAGCAGGGGCGTGAGGATGCTCATGCCGGTTCGGGCGTGTTGATGCCGACAAGGGCGGCGAAGTTTGTAAGAATTTGGCGTCCGTGTTGCGAGGCGATGGACTCGGGATGGAACTGTACGCCAAACAGCGGGAATTCCTTATGGCGCAATGCCATGAGAATGCCGTCCTGGTTGCGTGCGGTGATTTCGAGTTGCGGCGGGACGCTTTCAGGATCAACAATCAAGGAGTGGTAGCGCGTTGCCTCGAATCCGCCTTCGATGTTTTCGAAGATGCCGCTGCCGTTATGCTGGATGACATCGAGTTTGCCGTGCATGGGTTCCGGTCCGCGGATAATGTTTGCGCCGAATGCCTGCGCAATGGCATGGTATCCGAGGCACACGCCGAAGAAGGGGAAGCGTCCGTTGCTTTCGCGCACGAGGTCGAGACAGATGCCGGCATGGTCGGGGTCCTTGGGGCCCGGCGAAAGAACGACCGCCCGGGGTTCGAGTGCGAGCGCTTCTTGGACGCTCAGGGCGTCGTTGCG